>NZ_FLQY01000235.1 GCF_900089945.1 Candidatus Propionivibrio aalborgensis
ATCGAGGGATCTGCAGATCGGCCTGACGCCAGTCATCATCAGCAACTCGATCGAATGGCTCTCACTGGACGACTGGCAGAATGAGCGTAGCGCACTCCAGAAGAATATCGACGAATGGCGTAAAGACTGGGAGAGCAAGGACACCAACCGCTACCTGAAACATTACTCGAAGAAATTCCAGACCAGGGATCAGAACCTCGAACAGTTCTCGCAACAGAAGCGCCAAGTGAATGCCGGCAAGGAATGGATCAAGGTTAAGCTGTCGAATCTGTCCATGTTCCGTAACCCCGGTAAAGAAGAACTGGTGATCGTTTCTTTTGAGCAGGACTATCAAAGCAACAATCTCAACAACCAGATGAAAAAACGACAGTACTGGATCCGTGAAGACGGTGACTGGAAGATCATCTTTGAAGGAGCCGCCTGATGAACCCCTTTTTTCACCGTTTCCTGATGCTCGCCGTGGGCCTGATCCTGTCGACAGCCGCGGCGGCAGCCCCGAGCGTCGAAATACAGACCAGCATGGGCAAGGTCGTCATTGAACTCGATTCGGAGAAAGCACCTGTCACCGTAAAGAACTTCCTGCAATACGCGAAAGACGGTTTTTACAATGGAACGATCTTTCACCGCGTCATGGACGGCTTCATGATCCAGGGCGGCGGGTTCACCAAGGACATGGATCAGAAAACGACGGGCAAGCCCGTCGCCAACGAAGCCAGGAATGGCCTGAAGAACAGTCGCGGCACCATCGCCATGGCACGCATGCAGGATCCGCACTCAGCCACGGCGCAGTTCTTCATCAACCACAGGGACAATGCGGCTCTCGATTACCCCTCGCGCGATGGCTGGGGCTACGCCGTATTCGGTAAGGTAACGCAGGGCATGGACATCGTCGATAGTATCGCCAAGGTCCCGACCGGCAACCGTAGCGGGCATCAGAACGTGCCGCTGGACCCTGTCGTCATCCAGTCCGTCACCATCATCCCAGACAAAAAGTAAGGAAGCCACATGATCAAGTTGCACACTAATTTCGGCGTCATCTCTCTTGAACTCGACGCTGAAAAAGCCCCGGAATCAACGAAGAATTTCATTGCCTACGCCGAATCCGGTCACTACGACAACACCGTATTCCACCGCGTCATTCCTGGCTTCATGATTCAAGGCGGCGGTTTCGAGCCAGGCATGAAACAGAAACCGTGCAAGGATCCGATCAAGAACGAAGCAGACAACGGCGTCAAGAACGACACCTATACGGTTGCCATGGCGCGCACCTCCGACCCACACTCTGCGACCGCACAGTTCTTCATCAATGTTGCCGACAACGAATTCCTGAACTTCAAGTCGGCCAATGCCAACGGTTGGGGTTACTGTGTATTCGGAAAAGTGGTCGATGGCACCGAGGTGGTCGATAAGATCAAGGGCGTCAGGACCGGAAGTTCGGGCTTTCACCAGGATGTTCCGAAGGAAGATGTCATCATCGAGCGCGCTGAAGTCTGCTGACCACTAGACGTATTTCCGGTCTGAATTGACGTGATTCATTTCATTTCAGACCTGCACCTTTCCTCACACGCACCCGGCGTAGCACGAATCTTTCTGGACTACGCGGGCTGTCGCGCGCGTACCGCCGAACACCTCTACATCCTCGGCGACCTCTTCGACGTCTGGCCGGGCGACGACAGCATCGACGATCCAGACGACACGTTCAATCTTGCCATCGTCAATGCCCTGCGCGAACTGACCGACGCGGGCGTCGGCCTCTCCGTGATGCACGGGAATCGCGATTTCCTGCTGGGCGAAGAGTTTGCCGCACGAAGCGGTGCCCGGCTTCTACCAGACCCCTACCTGCTGTCGCTGCCCGCCTGGCAGTTTATCCTTTCACACGGTGACAGCCTGTGTATTGATGACACGGCCTATCAGGCCTTTCGCGAACAGGTGCGCTCGCCAGCCTGGCGTACTGCGTTTCTGCAACAGCCACTGGCCGAGCGCAAGGCCATCGCCGCTTCGCTACGCCAGCAAAGCGAGCAGGCCAAGCGCCAAAAAAAAACTCAGGCGCAGTACCCGATGGATCTGAATCCTGGCGCAATGGACGACTTTATCCGCCAGCACGGTTACGCCACCTTCATTCACGGCCACACACACCGCCCGGCGACTCATGATCACATCGTTGACGGCATCCATGTCGAGCGCTGGGTGATGTCGGACTGGCATGAAGATTGTGGCGAGTACCTGTGCTGGGATGGACATCACCTCAACCGGGAAGTGCTGCGCTAGCGTGCCATTGAATACGGGCGCAAGCGTATTGCTCGCCCGGTGCTAAAATTCGACATTCCGCATTTCAAGGCTTTGGATCTCAGATGAACACTCCTTCGTCGTCGGCACCCGCCAACCCGCTTGATGATGAAATCGAGCGCAACGTCGTTGCTGCACTGGCCGAGGATGTCGGCAGCGGTGATCTTACGGTGCAACTTGTTCCGGCCGATATCGTTACACGCGCCACGGTGGTCGCGCGCGAAAATGCAGTGTTGTGCGGAAGGGCTTGGTTTGAACGCTGTTTCGCGAGGCTCGACCCTGGCATCTCGATCACCTGGCAAGCCGCTGACGGTGATCACGCCGTCCCTGACCAGATACTGTGCACCATCGAAGGCCCGGCGCGCGCACTGCTCACGGGCGAGCGCACGGCACTCAACTTTCTGCAGCTGCTTTCCGGCGTGGCGACCAGGGCCAACCAATACGCCCGTGCCGTTGCCGGCACCCGCGCTCAGGTTGTGGACACCCGCAAGACGATTCCCGGACTGCGCCTCGCACAGAAGTATGCCGTCAAGTGCGGTGGATGCGGCAATCACCGTCTGGGACTCTACGACGCCATTCTGATCAAGGAGAACCACATCCTTGCTGCTGGAAGCATCGCATCGGCCATGGCCGCCGCAAAACAGGTGTCAGACAGCACCGTCAGCCCGTGCAAATTCATTCAGGTTGAGGTCGAATCGCTGGATGAGCTGGGTCAGGCGCTTGACGCCGGCGCAAGAATGATTCTGCTCGACAACATGGATCTCGATCAGATGCGCGCTGCCGTCGCATTGAATGCCGGCCGCGCAATACTGGAGGCCTCTGGCAACGTCAATCTCGATACTGTTCGCCGGATTGCAGAAACCGGCGTCGACCGCATCTCGGTGGGCGGCTTGACCAAGGATGTGCGCGCAATGGACCTTTCGATGCGCTTCCAGGATCAGTAATTGGTCAGCGCATGCTCTGGAAAAAATAACGCCCCTGGCAAATGATGCCGCTATAATTGCCGGAAGAAAAAATTCCGCAGCGGGTACATTCCGGCTGAACGAAGAAAGAAAGGGGCGTCCCATGCTTTTTGCACTGTTCTACGTGGTAGCCATCACTATTCTGGTCATGCATTTCACCGGGTTTCTGGCGAGGCATAATCTGGAATGGCTGGTCCTGGTGCTTGCTGCCGCGGTCTTCCCGGCCGTTATCTTTCTGTAGGCGATTCAGCATTCGGATGCACGATTCAGATGCCGCAAAAAGCCCCACCCGAGTTTAGCTTGCCATTCAAAGGCCGACGATCCCGAACGATCAGGCGCCCACGTGCTGCACGATATAGCGCTTCACCGCATCGACGCTGACATCCATCACCTCAACCCGCTGCGGCAGATTTTCAATGCCCTGAAAACTTGCGGGACGTTCCGGGCGGCGCCCAAGCGCCTCGATAATGGTTTCTTCAAATTTGGCCGGCAAAGCCGTTTCTAGAACGACCATTGATCTGTCAGGAACGAGCTGCTCGACTGCCACCTTGAGTCCATCCGCGGTATGCGTGTCGACCATTACCCCGTATTTCTCAAAGGTTTGACTGATCGTCCGTAGACGGTCGGCATGGGTGCTTTTTCCTGACACAAAACCGAACTGGGGAAGATTGGCGAAACACGGCATGCTTGATAGATCGAAGCTGCCACCCGAATCGATTTTCGTCCACAACCGGCGAATGACCGCCGGATCGCGGCCGACGAGATCAAAAACAAAGCGCTCGAAGTTGGAGGCCTTGGAAATATCCATCGACGGACTCGAAGTGGCCTGGGTTTCAGCCGTACTGCGCGGACGGTAAACCCCGGTATGGAAGAACTCGTCGAGGACGTCATTCTCATTGGTCGCCATCACCAGCCTCGCAATCGGCAAGCCCATCATACGGGCAATATGCCCGGCGCAGATATTGCCAAAATTACCGGATGGCACGGCAAAGTCGACCTGCTCGGCATTGGATTGCGTCGCAGAGAAGTAGCCTTTGAAGTAATAGACGACCTGCGCCACAACACGCGCCCAGTTGATCGAATTGACCGCACCGATCTTGTATTTCTCCTTGAAGGCGTGGTCGTTCGATACCGCCTTGACGATATCCTGCGCGTCGTCAAACATGCCGCGCACGGCAATATTGTAGATATTGTCATCCTGCAGGGAGTACATCTGGGCGCGCTGGAAAGCGCTCATCTTCTCGTGCGGCGAAAGCATGAATACGCGTACACCATGCTTGCCGCGCATCGCATATTCTGCAGCAGAACCGGTGTCGCCCGAAGTGGCGCCGAGGATATTGATCTCTTCGCCCCTCTTTGCCAGAACGTACTCGAACAGATTGCCGAGCAACTGCATGGCCATGTCCTTGAACGCCAGCGTCGGCCCATTGGATAATTCGAGCAGCCCCAACCCTGGCTCAAGCCAGCGAACGGGGGTGATATCGGACGCCTTGCTGCCCGCGCGTCCATTGCAATACACCTCGGCGGTGTACGTTTTATCGACCAGGCCCTTGAGATCGTCGGCGGGAATATCGTCAATGAACTTCGACAGAACGGCGAAGGCCAGATCCGCGTAGGACAGCCCGCGCCATTGATCAAGCTCGGCGCGCGTGATCCGTGGATAGGATTCCGGGAGGTACAGGCCACCATCGGGCGCAAGCCCGCCGAGCAGAATTTCAGTGAAGTTTTTTGGGGCTGAATTCCGTGAGTCGTCGCGAGTCGAGATGTAGCGCATGGTCATAATCAAAAGGGTTGCGGCAGAGAATCGCCAAGCGGCGAGTCTACCATGCCCCGTACCCTGCCCTGCTCACACGCTTCCTTCGGCAACAATCGATTCGTAGTCGCTTACCCGGTGACGACTCGGTTCTTGCCGGAACGCTTTGCGGCGTAGGTTGCTTCATCAGCGCGCTGGATGGCTTGCTCAAGCGATTCAGACAAGTCCTGGACCACGACACCGGCGCTGAAGGTCAGTGCGCGGTCGGTTCCGGGGATGAAGTTTGCCGAGCACTCGCGCAGAAAGCGGGAAATCGCCTTGACCGCTTCTTCCTGAGAAGTTGCGGGAAGCATCAGAACGAATTCTTCACCGCCAAATCGGCAGAGCACATCCGACGGGCGCATCGACTTGCGCAGCAAATTCACCAGATGAAGCAAAGCCTTGTCCCCGACCTGATGGCCCAATGTGTCGTTCAGGTTCTTGAAATCATCAATATCAAGGTGAGCCAAAGCAAAGCTGAGACCACTGCGACGCGCAAGTGCCAGCTCGCGCTGGCAAGCCTGTTCAAAACCCCGGCGATTCAGGGCGCCGGTCAAGGGATCGGTAGAAGCCGCCTCGCGCGCCTCGGCCAGTTCTTTTTCAAGTTCGGCAATGCGCAACTCGGCCGCCAGAAGCTCGAACATGCCGGCTTCCCGGATCATCGCTTTCGGAAGACCGGCAACAACCGAAGGAGCATGTTCCGCTACGCTTGATCTCACGGCACTCGATGTCACGACGGGATGAGCCGGACGACGATGCAAACGACGCGATGCAGGTCGGTGCAGATGGGTAAGTTGTGAGTCGTTGTGGTTCATCGCATTCAGTTCCGTTGGTCGCGCCCGAAAATCCGAGCTGGCAAGTATATAAACGGTAAAGATGCGGAAATCTTGAGAGTTGTTCTATTGAGTATTCGTAATCAGAGATCGGCTTTTCAGGGAACCTCATAGCCCCCTGTGGCCTGTCGCGTCCGGCAACACCGCCTGTGCGAGAACTCAGACAGCCAAAAGCCGGCAGCGTGAAATGCGCGAAAGCGCTTCATGCATGGTTTCCCGGGCGATTGCCGTATCGTAATTCGCCTGCCCTCGCAGCCACCATCCGTCGCTGAGCCCGAAGTACCGGCATAGCCGCAAATCGGTGTCTGCGGTAATCGCGCGCTTACCCGCCACGATGTCTCCGATACGCTGCGGGGGAACACCGATGTCCTTGGCCAGGCGATACTTCGTCAGGCCCAGCGGCTTCAGGAACTCTTCCTCCAGCATTTCGCCGGGAGAAACGGGGGCAACGGTACGCATGTTCAAACTCCTTCAGTGGTAATCCACGATCTCAACATTCTTCGGGCCATCCACGGTCCACACGAAGCACACGCGCCACTGGTCATTAATGCGGATGCTGTGCTGTCCCTTGCGGTTTCCCTTCAACGCTTCCAGTTGATTTCCAGGAGGAATGCGCAGGTCTTCCAGGGCCGTAGACCAGTCAAGCTGCTCAAGTTTGCGTAGTGCAGGCCTCTCAACGTTCACCCAGCGACGAACACGTTTGCCGAGAAAGAGCGCCTGCGTGTCCTTGCACCTGAAGCTCTTGATTGTCATCCGAGAATATTAACGCGTGGCATACATAACGTCAAACATCACTACCCGTCGGCCATTGCATACCTGATGCACTTTGAATGCTCTGGCAGGAAGAGAAGCCACAGTATTTGGATCAATAACAAAAATGTACCCAAATATCGCTGTCATGTCCGTGCTACAAGCAATCAGATCCCATTCTGCTCTGCGCCCGGAAAACAGAAGGCGCGGACGATTCCATAAAGAAACATCAACAGCCCGGCGGCCGTCAGCCAGTAACCTGCGCTCAACCCAATTGCCAACAAACTGCCACCGCTGATAAACAGCAACGCGCGTATCGCCCCACCCTGAACGAGCACAGCCCGCATTTGATCTCGGGCCTCAGTACGCCGTCCAGGATGTCGCCATACCGGCATAAGTTGCGACAACGCGCCGGTCACCAGCGGCAGAAGAAATACGGCCATGCAGGCCAGTACCGTATCGTGCCCGCCCATCACGCCAAAGGCATGGGCTGTACCGAACACGAGGATCAACAGAAAGCCGAACAATGCGGCCAGCAGTGACGCCGATGCTCCGTCGCCGATAAGCACGCGCAGGCCGTAACGACGCAACCAGGCCAACCCGAGGCGGCAAACTGCGAAGATCAACAGACCGGCACCAGGCAGCGATAGCGGCCACCCGAAGGCCGCTCCCAAACTGACCAACAGCACTCCGGCAACCGCCAACGGCAGATCCCGCCGCAGGCGGACTGCGGCATCAATGTCGGGCCCGCTTAAAATGGTCGGCAGCAGAACCTGCAAGGTACCGATTGCGGTCAAGCCGACGAATCCCAACAGGTTCAGATGCAGATGTAGCCCGCGCAGTTCCTGCCGGGCTTCCGGCCAGAATTGCATGGCGGGAACCAGTGCCAACCCGATGGTCAGACAAAGCAACGCCGCAAGATACCAGCGCCAGCCCGGATGTGGCTTGCCCAGCGTATGCCGCGCTCTGGCAATCAACCAACCGACGAAGCCCAGGCACACTGGCAGCGAGGTGACGACTGCGGCCAGCAAGGCGCCCGGTCCAAGCCTTCCGTAGAAATGTAGAAAGACCAGCAAGCCGCTCACCTGGAGTAACAGCGGTGCCAACAGAACGGCACGATGCGGCTTGCCGCTTCGGGTCAATACCGGGACAAAATGAGCAATGGCTCCGAAAATCAGCGGCAGGATGGCTACAGCAAGGATGAAGTGCGTCGCTGCCAGAAATGGCAGCGTGTCGAGGAGCAGCAGTACAACTGTGGATGTGAAAACGGCAAGGGCAGAACAACCAAGGTAAGTCAGCATGCCCTCACCATACTGCTTCAGCCCAATCTGACGAAATCGATCACGATGGCACCAGGTTCGCGTTGCACATAATTGATGCCGATGCTCTGAGCGTAGCGCGCCTGCAACTGACCGAGCAGTGGCAATGGATCGTGATCATTGCAAAAGCGCATGGTCTCGCCGGGCATCAACGCGTCAAACGCGCCAAATATGGCGGCGTGGCGAAATCGCTTGGCGATGCCGCGCGCATCGAATGGATAAATGGCTTCTTTGGTAGGTTGGTCGCAAGCGTGCATGCATATCTCCAGGAAATTACGAGGCTAATTGGAGCGTGCATTCTCCAGCACCTTGGTCATCAGGTCTTTGATATGGACCGGCGATGGCCCTGACCAGAGTCAGGTTTAATCGTTCGTGCGGCCAGTATTTCCGTCTTGAAAACCCAACACCGGATCACAGCAATTCTTCAAGACGAAGCCGTGTCAGTTTACCCTTGACCGCGGTCAGCGCTTCAATCTTGACAATCGCGGCATCGATATTCATTTCGCGCGTCTGGTGCGTAAGAATGATGATGTCGGTCTGCTCTTCGCCTTCAACCGGCTCGCGCTGAATCATGGCGTCGATCGAAATCTGCTGGTCGGCAAGAATGCGTGTGATATCGGCCAAAACTCCGGGCTTGTCTTCGACGCGCAAGCGTAGGTAGTAGCTGGTGATCACCTCGGACAGCGGCAGGATTTTCAGATCGACCATCGCATTCGGCTGAAAAGCCAGATGCGGGACGCGCTGTCCGGGATCAGCGGTATGCATGCGGGTCACGTCGACCAGGTCGGCAATGACCGATGAAGCCGTCGGTTCCGCGCCGGCGCCCTTGCCGTAATAAAGCGTTGCCCCAACGGCATCGCCCTTGACCAGCACAGCGTTCATCGCCCCTTCAACGTTGGCGATCAGCCGCTTGGCCGGGATCAGCGTCGGATGCACGCGAAGTTCGACACCCTCGGGCGTGCGCTTGGTGATCCCGAGCAGCTTGATGCGATAGCCCAGTTGTTCGGCGTACTTGATATCCGCCGCTTCAAGCTGGCTGATGCCCTCGATGTGCGCCTTGTCGAAGTTCATCGAATTGCCGAAGGCGATGGCGCTCATGATGCTCAGCTTGTGTGCGGCATCGACGCCTTCAACGTCAAAGGTCGGGTCCGCTTCCGCATAGCCCAGGCGTTGCGCCTCCTGGAGAACGGTTGCGAAAGAGAGTCCCTTGTCGCGCATCTCTGAGAGAATGAAGTTGGTGGTTCCGTTGATGATGCCGGCGATCCACTCGATGCGGTTGGCCGTCAGACCTTCGCGCAATGCCTTGATGATCGGAATGCCCCCGGCAACGGCGGCTTCGAATGCGACCATCACGCCCTTTTTCTGCGCCGCGGCGAATATTTCGTTGCCGTGCGATGCCAGCAAGGCCTTGTTGGCCGTCACCACATGCTTGCCATTCTCGATGGCCTTGAGCGCCAACTCTTTGGCAATGCCACAGCCGCCGATCAACTCGACAACGATGTCGATCTCGGGGTCGGAGACCACCGAGAAGGCATCGTCGGTCAGTCTGCACGCTCCGGCAGTGACCGCCTTTGCAAGTTCGAGATTCTTGTCGGCAACTACCGTAATCTGGATCGGACGTCCTGCGC
This sequence comes from Candidatus Propionivibrio aalborgensis, assembly GCF_900089945.1. Classification (GTDB taxonomy): domain Bacteria; phylum Pseudomonadota; class Gammaproteobacteria; order Burkholderiales; family Rhodocyclaceae; genus Propionivibrio; species Propionivibrio aalborgensis. Next base: position 9,571 of record NZ_FLQY01000235.1, read on the forward strand.
GTCGGGCAATCTCCTCGGCGTTGCGCTTGAGCACCGTGAAAGTTCCGCCACCGACGGTGCCGATGCCGAGGAGTCCAACGTTGATCGGTTTCATTTCAAAGCCTTTCTGAAACTGAACGAGGGAATATGCATACCCTCGCGAAAATAGAAATGGTGCGCCCGCTGGCGCTGCACGCCCGAGTCGAGCGCTAGTACGTGACAGCCAAGGGAAGTGGCATGTGCTTCAAGCCAGTCGAGCATCATCTTGCCGGTGCCCTGTGAGCGATGCGTCTCGTCGCTCACCAGATCGTCGACATACAGGCGACGCCCTTCGTAGGTGTTCTCAATCAGCCGCCACAGGGCAACGCAAACCACCGCATCGCCAGCGACGACAACGGCCATGCGCGCTCCATTGGCGAATACCTCGCGCATGCGCGACAGATAATCCGCTGGAAGCTGCGGCCGCAACTGGCGATGTACGCTTTCGGCCTTGGCCAGCCATTCCAGACAGTCCCTTTCGGTTACATGACCCGAAGCGCCGGTGACGGCAATGACGCGCAATTCAGGTGCCATGCCGCTTGCGATACGCCTCCAGGAAACGTGCGATCCGGGCAACCGCTTCGCGCAGATCATCTTCGTACGGCAGAAAAACCAGACGGAAGTGGTCCGGAGAAGGCCAATTGAAACCGCTCCCCTGCACGAGCAGCACCCGCTCCTCCTGCAATAGCTCGGCGATGAATTCCTGATCGTTCTTGATTGGATAGATCAGCGGATCGAGGCGCGGGAACATGTACAGCGTCGCCTTGGGTTTGACGCAGCTCACGCCGGGAATGGCCGTGATCAGTTCATACGCCAAGTCGCGCTGACGGCACATCCGGCCTGTCGGCGCGATCAGATCATCAATGCTCTGATAGCCACCGAGCGCCGTCTGGATGCCGTACTGGCCGGGCACATTCGAGCACAGTCGCATCGAGGCAAGCATTTCAAGCCCCTCGATATAATCTCCCGCGTCGCGCAAATCGCCAGAAACAACCAGCCATCCGGCACGATAGCCGCAGGAGCGATAGTTCTTCGACAAACTGTTGAAAGTGACCATCAGCACATCCTCGGCCAACGCAGCGATCGACGTATGTTGCCGGCCATCGTAAAGCACCTTGTCGTACACCTCGTCGGCGAAAATGATCAGACTGTGCTCGCGCGCGATGGCGATGATATCGAGCAGCATGCTGTCAGGATACAGCGCGCCGGTCGGGTTGTTGGGATTGATGACGACAATGGCGCGGGTCTGCGGCGTAATTTTGGCGCGGATATCATCCAGATTCGGCAACCACTCGTTATCCTCTTCGCACAGATAGTGCCTCGGCGTGCCACTCGACAGGCTGACCGCCGCCGTCCACAAGGGATAATCCGGCGCCGGAACCAGTACTTCGTCACCGGCGTTGAGCAAAGCGTTCATGGCCATGACGATCAGTTCGGAAGCGCCGTTGCCGATGTAGATGTCCTCAAGGGTCACCCCCTTGATATGCTTCTGCTGGGTGTAGTGCATCACCGCCTTGCGCGCGGGGAAAATCCCCTTCGACTCGGTATACCCCGCGGCATGCGGCAGGTTGTGAATCATGTCGAGCTGGATTTCTTCCGGCGAATCGAAACCGAAAGCGGCGAGATTGCCGATATTCAGCTTGATGATCTTGTGCCCCTCGTCCTCCATCTGCTTGGCCTGTTGCAACACCGGACCACGTATGTCATAACAGACATTGGCGAGTTTGCTGGATTTAAGTACGGGTTTCATAGTGGTCTACCAATGCGGCTTCCCTGTGGCAAGCCGTCCTTTCCGAATACATCCTGTGAACTACACTCGGCACCGTCTGCGCTCAACATCAAACGGCATCAGGCAAAAAGATATAATCGTACTTTATTCGCCATGTGCACCGCAATTTTATGAAGATGCAGCTTGCTCAGACCGCTGGCCAGAATACCTTTACCGCGTACGGCGAGGGCTATGTAAGCGTCAATGCCGTCCGCCACAGCTGCAACCTTGTCGTACTTCCCGATCGCCTGATCCCCGACTGGACGAAAGCCGGCTTTGAAACCCTCAGTGTTGGGGATTTCGAACTGCTTGCATCGCTCGACACCGAGATTGTTCTGCTCGGTACGGGTAACCTGATCCGCTTTCCCCGTCCCGAGCTCCTGCGGCCACTGATTCAGGCACAGAAGGGTCTGGAAGTGATGGATATTCAGGCCGCCTGCCGCACCTACAACGTTCTGATCGGCGAAGGACGCAAGGTTGCCGCAGGTCTTATTTTTTCCTGATCGACCAATTGAACCCAAGCTTGAATTGTTGCCTCTTTGCCGCCTTACGGCCTGTGTTCCTGGTCATTTCCAACGGCAGACCTATCGCCAGAACAGCCTCTGAATGAAACGAATCGCACTCAAAATCGACGCCGACACTTGCCGTGGGACGCTTGCTGGCGTTCCTGCATTGGTTGACCTATTGCAGAAACACGAGGCCCAGGCAAGCTTTTTCTTCTCGCTCGGGCCCGACCGCAGTGGCCGCGAATCGCTTTCCACTTCTCTCGGCCGATACTATGACCTGCGCACACGCCTCTATGGAAGAATGTTGCCCGGCCCGGACATCGGGCGCCGAGGCCTCGCGACAATGCGTCAGGTCAGCGATGCGGGCCATGAGGTTGGTATTCACGCCTGGGACCGCGTCAGTTGGGAACAGCAGATCGAACAAGCCGCGAATCCGTGGGTCGAGGCAGAAATGAACAAAGCCTTCACCCGCTTTTCGGAGATATTCGGCGAACCGGCCAAAGCGCACGGGGCCGCGGGATGGCGGATGAATCGGCATGCCCTGCGCCTGACGCAGCGACTCGGCTTCTCCTACGCCAGTGATTGCCGGGGCATCCACCCCTTCATCCCGGTCATCGATGGAGAAATCGTCGTCTGCCCGCAGATCCCGACAACGCTCCCCACCCTGGATGAAATCCAGGTGTTCAAACCCGGCTCTTCTCCAGACCAAGCCGCCGACCGTATCCTGCAACTCACCGCCGAAGATCCCGGCGACCATGTATTCACCCTGCGTGCGGAGCTGGAGGGAATGCAATTCATCAGCGTGATCGAGCGGCTGATCAGCGGATGGAAAGACGACGGCTATCAACTCGTAGCCTTGCGCGACATTCGTTCGACGCTCGACGTCTCGCAACTGCCGCACCACATCGTCTGCTTTGCCGAAACACCTGGCCGAATCGGCCTCCGAATGATGCAGGGCCAAGTCTTTCTGCAGAATTGAAGGCGTATCATTTGTCGTTTGCGCCCCTTTGTTTCACTATGCAGCACCTTGCGATCAAAAGCCTCAAACAATGCCATCCAAATTGAACGCCCCGGCGACATCGCCGATCACCCGCCCGAACCCGGTAATCTGTGCAGGTGCACTGTCACGTCTGATCTGGGCCGCGGGCGCGCTGCTTGTTCTGTGGCTGACCGTTCATTGGGCGCTGTCATGAATTCTGCACAAGGTCCGATTCTCCGCTTCGAAAATCTGACGCTCGGCTATAACCGGCATCCGGCGGTGCACCACCTCCGGGGCGAGGTGGCAGCCGGAAGCCTGCTGGCCGTAGTCGGCCCCAACGGCGCGGGAAAATCGACGCTGCTCAAGGGTATCGTCGGCGAATTGCGCCCGATGCAGGGTTGCGTCGAGCTGATCGGGCTCAAGCGCGAAAGAATCGCCTACCTCACGCAGCAATCGACGCTCGACACCAGTTTTCCCATTGTCATTCACGATTTCGTTGCCATGGGGCTGTGGGCGCAATTCGGCGCATTTCGCGGCTTCAATCGAGCAGCAAAACAGCGCATCGAGGAGGCGATCGGCGCCGTCGGACTGAGCGGGCTGGAAAACCGCCCGATCGGCCAGCTCTCAGGCGGCCAGCAGCAGCGGGCGCGCTTTGCCCGCGTCATGTTGCAGGATTCGCCGCTGGTTCTGCTTGACGAACCCTACGGCGCCATCGACGCCAATACGGTGCGCGACCTGGCGGCGCTGGTTCGCCACTGGAACAGCGAAGGACGCACCATCATCAGCGTCCTGCACGATTTCGAGCACGTTCGCCAGGAATATCCGGAGACGCTTTTGCTGGCACGCGAAATGGTGGCCAGAGGTTCGACGGCACAGGTTCTCAGCGAAGAAAACCTGCACCGCGCGCGCCATCTGGCCGAAGTGCAGGGTGACTTCCAGGGCGCGGCAATCTGCCATGACAATGCCCGCGACGCCCACGATGCAGCGGAGCACCACCACGGATGAGCCTGAACGAAATACTGGCTGGCGTCCCGCTGATTTCGCCTTTCATCGAGTTCGGCTTCATGCGTCGGGCGCTGGCCGGCTGCCTGGCCCTTTCGCTCGGCGCGACGCCGATTGGGGTGTTCCTGATGCTGCGCCGCATGAGTCTGGCCGGCGACGCCATTTCCCACGCCATTCTGCCGGGCGCTGCCGTCGGCTACCTGATCGCCGGACTTTCGCTTTCGGCGATGACGCTGGGCGGCCTCGTTGCCGGCATTGCCGTGGCCTTGCTGGCGGGTGGCGTAGCGCGCAATTCGGTGATCAAGGAAGATACCAGCCTGGCCACTTTCTATCTGATCTCGCTTTCCGCCGGCGTGCTGATCATCTCGATGCGCGGCAGCAATGTTGATTTGCTGCACGTGCTGTTCGGCAGCGTACTCGCGCTTGACGATGCCGCCCTCTTCCTGCTGGCCGGCTTCGCTTCGATATCGATTGTCGCGATTGCCGTCGGCCTGCGCCTGATCGTTCTTGAATGCTGCGACCCGGCGCATCTCGCCCGCATCAGCCGCCTCAGCCCGGTGGCGCATTACGGTTTCATGGTACTCGTGGTGCTCAACCTGATCGGCGGATTCCATGCGCTCGGCACGCTGATGGCCGTCGGCATCATGATTCTGCCCTCGGCGGCGGCTCGCTTCTGGGTCGGCAATATCGTCCCCCTCATTCTGGCCGCGGTACTCATTGCCTTCAGCGGATCGCTGATCGGGCTGCTGCTCTCCTACTACGTCAATCTGCCGGCCGGACCAGCCATCGTTCTGACCTTGGGTGGTCTTTATGTGCTGTCGATGGCGGTCGGGCCGCTCGGACCGCTGGTCAGCCGCTTGCGGCCTCGCTGGCACTTCGAGCGCTGAATGTGATCGGTGACAACGGTGAAAAGCGTATCGATCGGCCTCATCCACCAACTAGCCAGACTGGCAATGCTGGTGCTGGTCTGCATCTCCGGAAATGCCGCTGCAGAACCGCTCAAGGTCGTCGCCACCTTCAGCATACTGGGCGATCTGACGCAACGGGTTGGCGGCGAGCGGATTGAGGTACTTGAATTGGTCGGCCCGGAGGCCGATGCGCACGTCTACCAACCCACGCCAGCCGACGCAAAGATGATCGCCCAGGCGGGTCTCGTTGTGGTCAACGGCTACGGTTTTGAAGGCTGGATCGACCGTTTGATCAGATCCTCGGGGTATCGCGGCAAGATCGTGATGGCCAGCGCCGGGGTCAGATCACTTAGACTGCGCCAGCCGCCAGGAGAAGCACAAGACCGGTACACCCATGACGGCGAAATCGATCCGCACGCCTGGCAGGATCTTTCCAACGCCCTGCGCTATGTCGACAATATCGCCCAGGCGCTCAGCGCAGCCGACCCTGCAGGCCAGGGAATCTATCGGGCCAATGCAGAGAAATACAAGCGCGAGATTGTCGCGCTAGACAACGAAATACGCATGTCATTCAACGCCATCCCCCCGGAGCAGCGGCGCGTGGTTACCTCGCACGACGCATTCGGCTACTTCAGCCGCGCCTATGGCATCGGTTTCATTTCGCCCGTCGGCATCAACACCGACGCCGAACCTTCGGCGGGTGATGTCGGGCGCATCATCCGACAGATTCGCCGCGAACGCATACGCGCCGTATTCATGGAAAGCATCTCGGACCCGCGTCTGCTTGAACGCATCCGCCAGGAATCCGGAGCCCGGATCGGCGGCACCCTGTATTCCGACGCGCTTTCAAAGCCCGACGGACCCGCGGCAACCTACCTGGACATGATGCGATACAACGCCAGGACTCTGGCGACAGCGCTGGCTCAATAGGTCGAGTCAAGAACCATCAGCCCGCGCGGACGAATCGCCGCGACACAGCGGCGATGCAAAAATCGGTGTCGAACAGGTAGTGCGAGACCAGCGCCGCAAAGCGCGCATTGGCGATCCGTCCCTCGCCTTTCTGTGTGCTACCGAACAGACGATAGAGGCTTCTTCGCCACAGCATGGCACTCGATCGGTTTTTGCCAGACAGAGTGCAAGCGCGACGCCGCGCAGGTTGTTGAAATTTGTTCCTGCATCAATGGGGTTTGAAGGGTCAACGTTCTGACTATCGTGCTCATGACGATTGATGAGGTGAGCAGAATGCACGGAACGGATGACGTACAACAGCCTGCTAAGGAGGCGCTTAAAGCCCATTAGACGACGCGACGCCATGCTCGTTTTCCAGTACAGACTCACTCGCGGCTCCCGGCAGGACGCCTTGCAGCCAAGTGCAACTTGACACGCTACGCCCCTCGATCACGCGGTCCAAGTAAGAACCAGAGGATCAAGCCCAGCACGGGCAGCAGCACCACTGCGATTATCCAAATCAGCTTCTTCCCGTTCGAAGCAGAGCTTTGGAAAATATTGATAATTGCCCAGATATCTCCGATCAGTATCAGGAGGCCTAGGATGCCACCGTATTCGAAGTTCATCATTTGTGTTCCTTCCCTATTCAGTGGGAGCTGTCAATCCCTGACGCCAGCAGCATGCGCGCCTAATCACACAGACTCATTCTGTTAAACAGCACTGGCGAATTTCGCCAACTTTCGCACAACCTCCAAGTCTTCAGGAATTGATAGCACCTTTTCTGCTCTAGCAAGCGCCAAGCGGGAATGGTGTATCGCGGCGTCCCGCATCTGGGCATCTCCGATCGATACCAGCGACTCTAACGCTTTTTGTAGCCGCCCCGCGACTTCAATGGCACCCGCTCCGTCACGAGCAATTGCTGTAAAGGCATCATCGAACATGTCCCGCAAGGATATTCTTGGCACCTCCACGCGATCACATTCAGAAATCCGTGTGTCGCCTTCTTCGATAGGCTCACTCCAGAGCGCAAAAAGTCGCACGAACGTTCCAATAATGCCGATTGCCGTACCGGGATCATTGACAGCAGGTGACAGCGCTCGACTTGCGATTTCAGAAAGAACGATTAGACCGAACCGAGGATCTTCGTCGTATTGTCTGTGATCACCGAGTCTAAATGCCTGTGCTATCTGCCGTGCATCGATATCAGACAAGTCGCCTGAGTCTGTAGTCACATAGGCAAGAGCCCGGCCCGGCGCAGAAAAATTACCGGGCAAGGCTGCGACCGTGATTCGTGCCCGCGATTCTTCCGCATACGTCTGCAGCGCAGCGACATCGATGCGCTGTACATACCCGATCGACCCGCCGTAAATGGCCTGACCCCCACTCTGACACGGCCCTGCAGGGACACCGCGAAGTGTAGGTGCGCGTCGCCTTCGCTGTAAAGCAGCAGCAGTCGCTGCCTCAACCTTGTCGATGGTTCCCCCGAGGCGTCCAAGGCGTGCGATGCGATCCACCCATCTCACGAACGTAATTACAACCGTGGCAAGAATCATTAACGTTAGCGCAAATAACGCGAAACGGCCTGCTCTATCGTAATAGCCGTTTTTTAAGGCGATAAGCGCGACGATGCTGAAGATGAAGGCACCAATAAAGGTCGAGAGCGCGTTCTGGGAAACGTCGTCGGCGATGACCAGCGAAAAAGAGCGCGGCGTTGCGGTGCTGCTGGCCGAAGCGTAGGCGGAGACCATCGATGCGACAGCAAAGGTGGAGATCACCAACATGCTTGTGGAAATAATGGTAAGCAGGGTCTCAATCGAGTCTGGAGTAATCGCGGGAACAAGCTGGCCGATTCCGGTATTGTCCGCCGTCTTCGCAAGGAACACTACGGCCGTTGACAGCACGCACATCGCGAGAGGCCTGACCCACAGCCGCTCGTTGATGCGGTTTAGAAGGAACCTCAATCGATCGCCCATTGCTCCACTCCCAATTAGCCCGGCATGACAGTCCGTGACAATCAGTGCCTTCGTGTTGCGAAATGCTGTGTAAACCGCACGATGCCATAACAGAGGCGCATCAACAGCGTCCTATAGCGTGGAATGCAATGCCAATTCTCGACACCAATCTTGTCTGAGTCCAACTGAATTGCCGACAACAGCTCGTTTGCCAGCAGTTTGGTGAAGGATGCGTCCAGCACGAAGATGTTTGCTTCGCGGGCGAGCTGAAGGCTGAAAGGGTCCAAGTTTGACGAACCAATCGTGGCCCAGTCACTATCGATTACGGCGACCTTCGCATGCATATGTGCAGGTTTATACAGGTGAATATTGATGCCTGCACCGATCAAATTTCTATAGAGGTGCTGCGAGGCAAAATGCTGTATGAAGTATTCGACTCGCCCCTGCAATATCAGGTCGACAGAAACACCACGAGCCGCAGCACCCAAAAGGGCGCGAAGCAGTTTCCTGCCCGGCAAGAAATAGGCATTGGCGATGATGATTCGGTCAGTCGCGGACCGAATGGCCTTCAGGTATTCCGATTCAATCGCGCGGCGATGGCGCAGATTGTCACGAAGAATCAGTCTCGCCGAGCCTGGCAACGGACCATCGTTCGATGAAGGAACACGCAGGCGATCTGAACGTCCGGTTCCCCGGCGTTTGAACTGTGACCAACTGACCAGCCACCAGAGGCGAGCTACTGCATCGTGCACGTCGGCAGCCACTGTTCCCCCAATCGCGACCGCAAAGTCATAACGCGGTGCCGGATTGGCATCAACAAAGTCGTCAAGAATGTTAATTCCCCCGACGAAGACGAGCTGGCGATCAATGACCGCCAGCTTGCGATGGAGACGGCGAATTCCTGTTCCAAGGAATCGAAAGTTCAGGAAGCCGGGGCGGTAGATGCGTATTTGAACGCCCGATTTTCTGAGCGAGGCAAGCCGGCTTTCTGGATATTCCTTCGATCCGAACCCATCAATCATCAGATGAGTGGCGATACCGCGCTGCGCCGCCTCCTCCAACGCAGTGGCTATCGCGTGGCCGACGATGTCATTCTGAAAAATGTAGGTTTCCAGAAAGATTTCATGCTTGGCCTGCGATATGGCATCGATTAGCGCAGGAAAAAACTCCACGCCACAGCGAAGCAATTTAATCGGGAGAGGTTCTGACATTTCTTATTCTTGAGAACTGTCCCCAGCAGATCAACGACGCAGCCTCTGAATGCCTACGGCGATCATGCACCGTTGAATATGAGGCTGCTTTCAACGCTCGGCACCGGGTGCTTGTACCCTAAGTTTGGCGTCATCCCACATCGCTCCGCTGGTGACCCCCCGGTTTCAAGGCGGCCTGGACCGCGTCGCTGGCGTCTTTGAGGTTCTCTTTCAGGTCCCCGACATGTTCCTGCACTTTGCCTTCTGCCTGGTGTTTCAGTCCCTTTGCCTGCTGCTCCGTGCTGCCTACCAGTTTACCGACCTCTTCCTGAATTTTGCCACCCAGGTCTTTTGCTGCGCCCTTGACTTGATCTTTGTTCATCGTGAACTCCTGACTTATGGTTTACGCCTCTGATAACTCCACCTGATAGCCAGAATCTTGCCCGGCACGGACGGAGTTAGTGAAACTTGGATTGCGCAGCGCTCAGGCCAGTCTTGAGATCTTCCCATACTTTGTCAGCCGTGAGCTTGACCTGATCCCATGCTTCACCCGTCGCCTTGTCCAGTTCTTTCATTGTGGCAGCGGCAGCAAGCTGCTTGTCACGCAAATCACGCATTTCTTCGGCATGTTTTACTTTTAAGTCAGCACCGACCTTCGTGGCCTGGGCTTCCAGCAGCTTGATCTGCGCGTCCCAGACTTTCAGTTGCGCAGACATTTTTTCTTTATAGGCGTCTTGAACTTTCATGGTGATCTCCTCTGTGCTTTCAGACTAATCAAACTCATTTGGGCATCGTGATAACCAGCTGGTTTTGTACTTCATTAACGCCAGACACGGCAGCGGCCAGTGCTTTTGCCTTGTCATTGTCTGCGAGAGAGTCAACCGATCCGCTGAGGGTCACTACGCCTTTTACGGTATCAACACTGATTTGCAATGTCTTGAGGCCGGGTTCGGCAAAAATCGCAGCTTTGACTCTGGCCGTGATTTCAGCATCGTCGATGGCTATACCAGTTTTTACACTTTGATCACCGATCTTGTCGCCGACCTTGTCGACTGTTGCTTCGATCTTCTTACCAGCATCATTTGCTGCCTGGTCAATTTTCTTTCCTGCGCTTTCTGCCGGTCCTGGCTGATTGTTGTCGCAAGCCGCAAGCCCGGCAACGAGTAGCATCGAAATGCCCAGTAATTTGAAATTATTCATAATTGTCATTTGATTTCCTTTGCAGAATCATTCGTGTCGCCAATAGACATCCCCGAATTTGATTGGCGGATCGCTACGACCTTGCACACCATGCTACTCAACCACAATGGACGGTCTGTACGCCAGCGCACAGACGGAGCTCGTCATTGTGAATAGGATGCAGTTGAGCGCTCGATAGGGTATGCGGGCCACGCACCGCCAGGTTCGCTGGCCCATCCGCAAAACGGCGCGAACAGCGCTATTGCCTACAGAGCAAACCGAAAGGAAACTAAAAGTGCGAAGCGTAGTCTTCAAGTCGCCGCATCTGCAGAGATGGTTGGCAGGCATGGCGATCAGCGTGTTCGGCCTGTCCACCGTCGCGGCCGTCGTGGTGCAGATCCCAAGCTCGATCGGCATTTCGGCGGTCGGCAAACGCCCCGCACCAGTGGCAGAGAGCACATTCGTGGACTCAGATTGCGCCGATTGCGGCTCGATCGAATCGAATCGAGTAGTCGAAACACATCTGGCGCCAGCGCGCCCGGCAAAATTGGCGGCGCGGTGATCCGCGGTTTCGTAAGGCCGCACGTCTGACAAGCGCGCGAACGGGTGTCGAGATGCGGCGGGACTGTTGGGCCCTGCCGGCTGAAACTGGATTTGTTGAAGCCCGACGGCTGCAAAAAGAGGAGGCAATCATGTCATTACTCGCATGGATCGTACTTGGACTCGTCGCTGGCTTCATCGCCAGCAAAATGGTTAGCGGAACCGGACAGGGTGCCATCCTGGACATTGTTCTCGGCGTTATCGGCGCCGTCATCGGCGGCTGGCTATTCAATACCTTCGGGATGGCCGGAGTGAGCGGATTCAACCTATACAGCCTGTTTGTGGCCGTCGTCGGCGCCATCGTCCTGCTGGTGGTGTATCACGCGCTTTCGCGCAGCACGCTCTAGGCCGAAGGGCCGAGCGTGACCCGGTATCGATGCGCGGTGTGTCGATAGAGCGCCGGAATCTGGAAGTCCCGTTTAACTTCGATCTGGAGAATCAATCATGAAAAATCTTGCCAAGTATCTTTCGGCGCTGTTCCTGGCCGTAACGCTGGTGTTCGCTACGGGTTGCGCGTCAACCTCGAAGCAGGAGGGGACCGGTGAGTATGTGGACGACAGCGTCATCACCAGCAAGGTGAAGGCCGCCATATTCAACGAGCCGACCCTGAAATCTGCGGAGATCAACGTCGAAACCTTTAAGGGCACGGTTCAACTAAGCGGTTTCGTCAGTTCGCAGGCCGCGATCAACAAGGCGGTTGCCGTGGCACGCACTGTCGGCGGCGTAAGCTCCGTCAAGAACGACATGCGGGTCAAGTGAGCGATGGCAAGGTGACAATTCGCGGCGACCCGCCGGAGGAGACAGTGGCGGCGTCCGACGCCACCCTGCCCACGGTTTCCGTCGCGCTGGGCACACAGAACCTGGCGCTGATCGTCATCGCCACCCTAGCCGCGGTCTTCGCGCTGGAATGGGCACAGCTTTTTGTCATCACCCTGTTGCTCGGGCTACTTTTTGCCTACACCCTGAATCCCCTGGTCGTCTGGCTGGAACAGATCAGGATTCCTCGCGCCCTGGGGACCACCGTCGTGATGATGGGGGTCGTGTGTGCGCTCAGCCTGGGAGCCTACTCGCTGCGTGGACAGTTTCAGACCATCCTCGATCAGGTACCTGCAGCGGTTAGCAAATTGTCGGCCGGCCTCGCCAGTGTGCGCAAGGGCCAGACCAGTACCATGCAAAAGGTGCAGACCGCCGCGAGCGAGATCGAAAAGGCGACCAGCCAGGCGGCCGGTATTGACTCGACGCCTAGACGGCCGGCGACGCGCGTCGTCATCGACACGCCCGGCTTCAAACTCGGCGACTTTCTGTGGGCCAACTCCGTCGGCGCCGTGGGGCTGGTCGGCCAGGCGGCGATGGTCCTCTTCCTGACTTACTTTCTCTTGCTGTCGGGCGATACCTACAAACGGAAGCTGGTACGACTCACGGGGCCGACGCTTTCGAACAGGAAGATCACCGTCCGCATCCTCGATGACATCAACGAATCCGTCCAGCGCTACATGCTCATGCTCCTGGCGACCAACGTGCTGGTGGCGCTGCTTACCTGGATCGTGCTGCGCTGGATCGGTCTTGAGAACGCCGGCGCCTGGGCAGTCGCCGCGGGCTTGCTGCATGTCATCCCCTACTTCGGTCCTGCCGTGACCGCCGCCGCCATCGGCATGGCCGCCTTCATGCAATTCGACGCCCTGTCGTTGGCGCTTCTTCCCGCGGGTGCCTCGTTGGCGGTCGCCACCTTCGTCGGGACCTTCGTCACCACCTGGATGACCGGCCGGATCGCCAAGATGAATACGGCCGCGGTATTCATCTCGCTACTTTTCTGGGCGTGGCTGTGGGGAATCTGGGGCATGCTGCTGAGCATCCCGATCACGGTCATCGTGAAAGTAGTGGCTCAGCATATCGAGCAACTTGAGCCGATTGC
>NZ_FLQY01000236.1 GCF_900089945.1 Candidatus Propionivibrio aalborgensis
GGAGTTGGTCGTGCGCCCCGATTTCGCGCGCGCTGCCGACCTCGGCGTCACCTCGGCGGCGATCGCCGATGTGCTGCGCATCGCCACCATTGGCGACTACGACCAGAACATCGCCAAGCTCAACCTCGCGCAGCGGCAGATCCCGATCGTCGTCAAACTGCCGTCGGAAGCGCGCCAGGATCTGAGCCTGCTCGAACGATTGACGGTCCCCGGAAAGCACGGGCCGGTGATGATCGGCTCCGTGGCGAAGTTGTCGATGGCCGGTGGCCCGGCCGAGATCAGTCGTTATGATCGTCTGCGCAACATCAATTTCGAAATCGAGCTGAACCAGCAGCCACTCGGCGAGGTGGAAAAGCAGACGCTTTCCCTGCCCAGCATCAAGCACCTGCCGCCCGGCATCTTGCAGACTACCGTCGGCGACGCAGAAGCGATGGGCGATCTGTTTTCCAGCTTTGCCCTGGCCATGCTCACCGGCGTCATGTGCATCTATGTCGTTCTGGTACTGCTGTTCAAGGATTTCGTGCAGCCGGTGACGATCCTCGCTGCGTTGGTGCTCTCGGTACCCGGCGCCTTCCTGGCCTTGTTCGTGACGCAAACCGCCCTGTCGATGCCGTCGATGATCGGGTTGATCATGCTGATGGGCATCGCCACCAAGAACTCCATCCTGCTCATCGACTACGTCATCCTCGCCCGCCGCGGCATTGACGGCCAACCTCCTCTCGACCGCTGGCACGCACTGCTCGACGCCAGCCGCAAGCGTGCCCGTCCGATCGTCATGACCACCGTCGCCATGGGCGCCGGTATGCTGCCGATTGCGTTAGGCATCGGCACCGACCCGAGCTTCCGCGCTCCGATGGCCATCGTCGTCATCGGCGGCTTGATCACCTCGACCTTCCTCAGCCTGCTGGTCATTCCTGTCGTATTCACCTACGTCGACGACGCGATGACGCCGTTCCGGAACTATCTGGCCAGGAGAGGCCGCCAAGGGTGATTGCCTGAGAAGCAATTCTCATGACGCGGGATGGCAGTAGACAAGCTCTTGTTTGGACTGTACAGTAAAGCGTACATAACAGGAGCACCGCCATGGACGCGATTACCTACACCACCGTTCGTGCAAACCTTGCCAGCGCCATGGATCGGGTTTGCAACGACCACGAAGCTTTGATCATTACCCGCAACGGAGAACAGTCCGTCGTGATGCTCTCGCTCGAAGACTTCAATGCACTCGAGGAAACGGCTTACCTTTTGCGAACGCCCGCAAACGCCAAACGTCTACTTTCGGCAGCGGCACAACTGAACGCCGGTAGAGGCGTTGAGCGGAAGCTGGCAGAGTGAAGCTGATCTTCGCGGACGAAGCATGGGAAGACTACCTGTACTGGCAGAAGCAAGACAAGCGCATGGTTGAACGAATCAACAAGTTGATACGTGAGACACAGCGCGAGCCCTTTGCCGGCATAGGGAAGCCGGAGCCGTTGAAGCATGCGCTTTCCGGATACTGGTCACGCCGCATCACGGATGAACATCGCATTGTG
>NZ_FLQY01000237.1 GCF_900089945.1 Candidatus Propionivibrio aalborgensis
GACTTCATGAGCGAGGTGCGCGCCCGCTTGCGCTTGTTCAACGATGTTTCACATTACGAGAATTTACCGGAGCGTATCCTGACTGAACGCTTGTCAAGCTGGTGGGGAAATCCCCAAGGGACAAAGTAAACGTAGCCCCGGTCTCGACTCAGACCGCGATTGGAATGGAATTCACTAGCCCAGTCATGCACGGTTGGCCATATCGCAGTCCAAGGATGGCGCCGAGCGCCTCCCCTCCTGTTCCGGAACGGATACACTAGTCGTCTGCCTCGTCCCGCAGGACGAAGTACGGTCTTTTTCAACGATGGAGGATTCACAACCATGCGAGCCGTCGTCTGCCATGAATTCACCGGGCCAGCTGCCCTGCGGCTGGAGGATATCCCGGAGCCGCGGCCCGGTACCGGCCAAGTGCGTATCCTTGTGGAGGCCTGTGGCGTCAATTTCGCCGATAGCCTGATCTCCCGCGGACAATATCAGAAGCAGCCACAACCGCCGTTCAGCCCCGGCTTTGAAGTCTCTGGCAAGGTGCTGGAACTGGGGGCAGGAGTGGAAGAGCTGAAAATCGGGGATCGAGTGATCGCCATGACGCCGCACGGTGGCTATGCCGAGCAGGTTGTCGCGGACAGCAAGCGCTGCGTGCAAATGCCGGCGACAATGTCCTGGCAGGATGGCGCCGCTTTCCCAGTGGTGTTTGGTACGTCCCATATCGCCTTGTGGCATCGGGCACGCTTGCAGGCTGGAGAGACGCTGGTGGTGCATGGTGCGTCAGGCGGCGTTGGACTGACCGCCGTAGCCGTCGGCAAGCTGTTGGGCGCGACGGTCATCGCCACAGCTAACGGGCCGGGAAAGCTTGAAGTCGCGCGGGAACACGGAGCGGACCATCTGATCGATTCCGGGCAGGAGGACGTGCGCTTGCGGATTAAGGAACTCACCGATGGCCGCGGTGCGAACGTGGTTTACGATCCGGTCGGTGGTGAGTTGTTCACCGCGTCGCTGCGCAGCATCGCCTTTGAAGGTCGCATTCTGTTGATCGGTTTCGCGAGTGGCACC
>NZ_FLQY01000238.1 GCF_900089945.1 Candidatus Propionivibrio aalborgensis
TAAACTTTCGTAAAAAGGCGTCCACTCTCGTCATTTGGGGAGACGAGGGATGGGCGATAAGAAAGGGATCGAAGGGTTGATCGAGCGGTTTACCGACCTGCCGGATGCTCGGGTGGAGGGGCGGACGGACCACGATCTGCTGGATATCGTTGTTCTGGCGCTGTGTGCCGTGATGTCCGGGGCGGAAGGTTGGGACGACATGGAGGACTGGGGGCGTGAGCGGGAAGCGTGGCTGCGGCGCTACTTGCCGCTGCGCAACGGCATTCCCGGCCACGACACCATCCGGCGGGTATTCGAGACGCTCTCGCCGATGGAACTGGAGCTGCGCTTTGAAGCCTGGATGGGTGAAGTCTGTCCGGCGGTGAAGGGGCGGGTCATCGCCATCGACGGCAAGGCGCTGCGCGGGTCGGCCCGCGCCGAGCGCGGGCTGCGGGCCTTGCATCAGGTCTCGGCTTATGCCGCCGATTATGGACTGACGCTGGGGCAGCGCACCTGCGAAGAGAAATCGAACGAAATAACGGCCATCGAAGCACTGCTGCCGGCCCTGGCGCTTGAAGGGGCGGTGGTGACGATCGATGCCATGGGCTGCCAGACGGCGATTGCCGCGCAGATCACCGAAGGCGGGGGCGACTACGTTCTGGCGGTGAAGGATAACCAGCCGCATCTGGCTGAAGCGCTGCGCGACTTCTTCGCGACGCTGAATGCACCAGGACATTGTCGACGGCAGGTCTCGGTGCACGAGACTTTGGACAAGGGGCATGGCCGGATCGAGACCCGGCGTTGCACTGCCGTCAGCGAACTCGATTGGCTCGACCTGCTCGGCCTGAAGGTACGCTGGTCGAAGCTCGCGTCGGTCGCCTGCATCGAATCGAGGCGTGACATTGGCGGAAAGCTGTCCACCGAAAAGCGTTACGTGATCAGTTCGCTTCCCGCCGACAGTCGTCGCATCCTGCATGCCGTGCGCACTCACTGGGGCATCGAGAACGGCCTGCACTGGTGTCTGGACATGACCTTCGGCGAAGATGCCAGCCTGATTCGCTTGCGCAACGCCGCCCAGAACTGCTCCTTCCTGCGCCGCCTTGGCATGAATCTCTTTCGCGCCGACAAATCTCGCGCCATCAGCCTGCCCAGAAAACTCAAGACCGCTGCCTACAACCCGGCTCATCTCGCTACCGC
>NZ_FLQY01000239.1 GCF_900089945.1 Candidatus Propionivibrio aalborgensis
GCGGCCTTATCGATACCTTCCCAGGTGAATTCCGGCTCATCGCGGCCGAAGTGGCCGTAGGCAGCCGTCTTGGCATAGATCGGACGCAACAGATCGAGGGCCTGAATGATCCCCTTCGGGCGCAGATCGAAATGCGCACCGATCAGCTCGGCGATCTTCTCGTCGCTGATCGTCCCGGTGCCGAAGGTGCTGACCATCAGCGATACCGGACGGGCAACGCCGATGGCGTAGGCAATCTGCACCTCGCAGCGCTCGGCCAGACCGGCAGCCACCACGTTCTTCGCCACATAGCGGGCCGCATACGCTGCCGAACGATCGACCTTCGACGGATCCTTGCCGGAGAAGGCGCCACCGCCGTGGCGGGCGGTGCCGCCATAGCTGTCGACGATGATCTTGCGCCCGGTCAGCCCGCAGTCGCCGTGCGGCCCGCCGACGACAAAGCGGCCGGTCGGATTGACCAGAAAGCGGGTCTTCTCGGATAACAGTTCCGTGGGCAGCACCGGCCGGATGATTTCCTCGATCACCGCTTCCGAAAGCTGCGCGTGCGAGACTTCCGGGCCGTGCTGGGTCGATACCACGACGGTATCGATGAATACCGGCCGGCCGTCGACGTAGCGGACCGTGAGCTGGCTCTTGGCGTCCGGGCGCAGCCAGGGCAGACGGCCGTCCTTGCGCACTTCGGCCTGGCGCTGCATGAGCCGGTGCGCGTAGTAGATCGGCAGCGGCATCAGCGACGGCGTTTCGTTGCAGGCATAGCCAAACATCAGGCCCTGGTCGCCGGCGCCCTGGTCGAGGTCGAGCCCCTGGCCTTCGTTGACGCCCTGTGCAATATCCGGCGACTGGCGGTTGATTGCCGTTAAAATGGCGCAACTCTTGTAGTCGAAGCCGATGTCGGAGTCGTTGTAGCCGATGCGGCGGACGGTTTCCTGGGCGATTTCGCGGTAGTTGATGTGTGCTTTGGTGGTGATTTCGCCGGAGATGACGACCAGGCCGGTGGAGACCAGTGTTTCGCAGGCGACCCGGGCGCGCGGGTCTTCGGCCAGGATGGCGTCGAGGATGGCGTCGGAAATCTGGTCGGCAACCTTGTCCGGGTGGCCTTCGGAGACCGATTCGGAGGAAAAGAGGTAGTCGTTGGACATGTGCGTGTGCTCCATAATGGAAAAACCCCGTTGCGGCGGCGTTGCCGGCTCCGGGGTTTGAGCAGACGACGCTTTAGCAGTATTTTGGAAGCCGTTGCCGACTTCGCCCGCCCTGCAAGTTGTCCTGATTAACTCGGCGGTTCGCTGAATTGTAGTTTTTCGTGTGC
>NZ_FLQY01000240.1 GCF_900089945.1 Candidatus Propionivibrio aalborgensis
GCGAAGGGGATCATGTTCCACACCGATGCCGTGCAGGCAGTAGGAAAGATACCGATCAACCTGAAGAACAGCAAAATCGACATGCTCTCCCTTTCCGGTCACAAGCTGCACGCGCCCAAGGGTATCGGCGTTCTCTATCTGCGCCGCGGCTGCCGCTTTCGCCCGCCGCCTGCCCAACACCAGCAA
This sequence comes from Candidatus Propionivibrio aalborgensis, assembly GCF_900089945.1. Lineage (GTDB taxonomy): Bacteria > Pseudomonadota > Gammaproteobacteria > Burkholderiales > Rhodocyclaceae > Propionivibrio > Propionivibrio aalborgensis. The sequence continues at coordinate 187 of NZ_FLQY01000240.1, forward strand.
CATCGCCTTCGAATACATCGAGGGCGAGGCCATACTCTTGTTGATGAACAAGCTGGGGATTGCCGGCAGTTCGGGCTCCGCCTGTACCTCCGGCTCACTCGAACCCTCGCATGTGATGCGGGCCATGGGGATACCCTACACGGCTGCTCACGGCACGATCCGCTTCTCGCTGTCGCGTTTCAACACGGAAGCCGAAATTGACCGCGTGATCGCCGGCGTACCGCCTATCATCGCTCAGTTGCGCAAGCTCTCACCTTACTGGAGCGACAGTGGTGACAGCGCGGGCAAGAGCGGCCCCGCCGTCAAACCTGAAGGCGCATTTGCTCCGACGTATGCCTGAATAGTCTTTAGAGCAGTCCATAGACTTGCTTTGCCCGCGTTGTTCTCGTTGTCCGTTGTCTTATCGGCGATCAGGACTTGGCCCGCCGCAATTGGCGACGCTTGATCCAGTCTCGTTGCTTCTTGTGCCGGCGTTTCTCGAACAGATGGTCGATTATTCGTTGCCTTACTTCGACAAAGGGCATGATGCCGCCCGGCAGAATCTCGTCGCAATGCAGGATGTGCAGACCGATGGGCGACTCAAGAACCCTGCTGATTTCACCTTCGGCAAGTGAAAAGGCGGCAGGCTCCAGTTCAGGGTAGAGTTGCCCGCGTTTGACCACGCCGAGTTTGCCGCCATCGGTCGCCGTCGGGCAATGCGAATGGCGTAGCGCCATCTCGCCGAATCTTTCAGCACCCTTTGCGTTATATCGACACGCTTCGAGTTGCGCGAAGGCCCTGGCTTTCTTTTTGGCATTGCTGAAGGTCAGCAGAATATGTCGCAGTCGTCGCGACTCGGGGCGGTCAAAGGCTTCCGGGTGCAGGCGGTAGAAGATTTCGGCGTCGACGGCGCTGACCGTCGCTGCCGAGCTGGCCACCTTTTCGAGCACCGCGTCGACACGCAGATCACGTTCGACAGCCTTTTCCAGCTCGACTTCCCCGATGCCGACGCGCTCCAGATCCTGAGTGAATTCGTCCTCGCTCGCGTACCGCTTGTGGATTTCCTCCAGCCGCGTGGACAATGTGCGGCGCACGACAACGACATTGGCGGCTTCGGCGCTGGCCAGAATGCACTGTTCGATCGCCTGTTGCTTTTCCGCGACGACAAGTAGGCGGCGACGCTCATCTTCGGTAAGCGTTTCAGGTGTCTTCTCGAACAGTTGCCAGGAGAGCTTCAGCTCAAGATAGCCGT
>NZ_FLQY01000241.1 GCF_900089945.1 Candidatus Propionivibrio aalborgensis
ATGCAACTGGCGTTTGAGCGTTCGAAACGCTTCCGCACTGTTTGGCTCGGTACGCAAGGCACGTAGCTGAGTGGCAATGCCCTGATTCAGATCAACCGCTTCCTCAAGGAATATGGGCAGCAGTTGCTCGTCAATCTCGTCCTTCAGTTGATTGATTTCAGACAAGAAAGAAGGTTTGTGTTCGAATTCGGCTTTGGCGGTTTCCTGCGGCGGCACTGTTTCGCCACTCGCTGGCTGTTCCGTTGCGGCTTCATGCTCTGCAGGCGGTTCCTGAGATGTAACCAGGTTTGCCGGATAAAGTGAATCCAGGGCTTCGATCAGCCCTGCGGGCACGTCGGGTTCGCGTTCATCGGCCAGGGATGACAGCATCAGATCAAGCTCGCCGACGGCCTGTCTGACTATCCCGAGGGCTTCCAGGCTGCCTGGTTGTGCCGAATTGTCGCGGCGCAACAGTGCATGTTCCAGCGCAAGGCCTAATTGATTGACGGACGAAATCCCGACTGTT
>NZ_FLQY01000242.1 GCF_900089945.1 Candidatus Propionivibrio aalborgensis
TGGTTTCAGGTGGCAAACGCAAAGGGTCGTCAGACAGCTCAAACGTTCCGAGCATTTTCCAGAAGCCGGCTAATCGCCGGCTTTTTTGTGACTCTTGTTCCGCTCTTATGGTTTTGATATGCGAATTTTGCTCAGCAACGATGACGGTTACTTTTCGCCTGGGATTGAATGTCTGGCGCGAGCGCTGTCGACGGTGGCGGACATTACCGTCGTGGCACCTGAACGCGACCGCAGCGGCGCCAGCAATTCCCTGACGCTCGATCGTCCGCTTTCCCTCAAACGCTCGGCCAACGGTTTCTATCATGTGAACGGAACGCCCACCGATTGTGTGCATCTGGCCGTGACCGGCATGCTTGACGTACTGCCGGACATCGTTGTTTCGGGCATCAACGACGGCGCCAACATGGGCGATGACACGATCTATTCGGGTACGGTCGCGGCCGCTACCGAGGGCTTTTTGTTAGGTGTTCCATCGTTGGCGATTTCATTGTGCGGCAAACCCGGAGAGCACTACGATACGGCAGCGCGCGTTGCGCTGGATCTTGTGCAGTTGATCTTGCTCCAGAAAACGCTCGACCCCTTGCTGCTCAATGTCAATGTGCCGGATGTGCCTTACGAGAAATTGCGTGGCAAGGTCGTGACGCGGCTGGGCAAGCGTCACAAAGCGGAAGCGGTCGTGCGCACCGTGACGCCGCGCAACGAGACGGTCTATTGGGTGGGCGCTGCCGGCGAAGCTCAGGATGCCGGCGAAGGCACTGATTTTTTTGCGGTGGCCAACAATCAGGTCTCGATTACGCCATTGCAGATCGATCTGACGCACAACGCGCAGCTTCCCCTGATTCGCAGTTGGCTGGCACAGTGAGTCAAGTGCTTTCCGGCAGTGGCATGACCTCGCAGCGCACACGCTCGCGCATGATTGAGCGCCTGCGTGAGAAGGGAATTCGTAACGAGCGGGTATTGGCCGCCCTCGCCGCCGTGCCGCGTCATGTGTTCATCGAAGAGGCGCTTGCTTCGCGCGCCTACGAGGATACGGCCTTGCCACTCGGCTTTTCGCAAACGATCTCGCAGCCCTTCATCGTGGCGAGAATGATCGAGGTGCTGCTTGAAGGGCGTGAATTGGGTAAGACGCTTGAGATTGGTGCGGGGTGCGGCTATCAGGCTGCTGTCCTGGCGCAGCTGACAAAGGAAATCTATGCGGTCGAACGGATAGAGCCGTTGCTGGCCAAAGCCAAGCTCAACTTGCGCGCAATCCAGCAGTTCCGGGTTCGTCTGAAATATGCTGATGGGCAGTTGGGTCTTCCCGAAGCGGCGCCCTTTGATACCATCATTGTTGCCGCTGCGGCCTCGTCCGTTCCGCCGGCGCTTTTGCAGCAACTCGCACTTGGTGGCAGAATGCTGTTACCGGTGGGGAAGGGGGAGCAGTACCTTCTTCTGGTTGAACATCGTGCCGAGGGCTTTGTCGAAACCCGTCTGGATGGTGTTCGTTTCGTTCCACTTCTCTCAGGACTTGAATGAAGAATATGCGCGCTTTCGAGAAGCCGGGCAGAGCTATTTTCCTTGCTATTCTGCTCGCTCTGGCCGGATGTGCAAGCCGGTCTCCCGCACCAGTATTCGAGCGCGGCGGTCAACTGTCGTCCGCTACTGACAAGGATAGTTATGCCGTCAAGCATGGCGATACCCTCTACAGCATCGCTCGCGAACATGGAATGGATCCTCATGAACTGATTGCGATGAACGGCATCGTCACCCCGAACAGCATAAAGCCTGGAATGATACTCAAGGTGAAACCGCCGATAGCAACATCTACGGTGGCATCGGCCGTGCCGATCACGACCGATGTAGTTGATTCAAGGCCGTTCGGGAGCGAACAAGGCGTCGGGACGCAGCCGGTGGGCACCAACACCGAGACCTTGAAACGTGAGCCAAAGGCTGGGAAGGAGACCTACTCGGATCAGGCTCTGGCTCTGGCGCAAAATCAGAACCAGCCAAAGGCTACCGAGTCGGCGTCCGCTGCTGCGGCCAATCCTGAAGCGAAACCGGAACCCCCGCCCGCCGCAACTGCATTGAGCGGTGATGAAATTGCATGGGCCTGGCCGGCTACTGGCAAGATAATCGGCACATTCAGCGAGGGCAGCAACAAGGGGATAGATATCGCAGGCAAGGCCGGCGATCCGGTGCTTGCAGCAGGTGATGGAAAAGTTATCATCGCCAACTTCCTGCGCGGCTACGGCAGGCTGGTGATCGTCAAGCACAACAAGACCTACGTGTCGGTCTATGGCCATAACCGTACCTTGTTGGTCAAAGAGGGTCAGCTGGTTGTCAAGGGTCAGAAGATCGCCGAGATGGGTAATACCGATGCAGATCAGGTCAAATTGCACTTTGAGATTCGGAGCAAGGGCAAGCCGCTTGATCCCCTCAAGTTCCTTCCGCAGCGATAATCATGCCGGGCAAGCCTGACTCCGATTCCGGCTTCGCCGAGGACGAGATACCGCAGGAGAGAGCTCCGGCGGAGGAAGGATTTCTGGCTGAATCCGAAGACGAGGCAAATACTGCGACGCCGGAAGTCGAATTGCTCAATGACGTTACCCAGCATTACCTCAACGAAATCGGTGCCAGGCCATTGTTTACGCCAGAAGAAGAATTTGACTGGGCGTGTCGCGCGCATGGTGGAGAGTTTGTTGCAAGGCAAAAGATGATCGAGCATAACTTGCGGCTCGTTGTGAATATCGCTAAGCACTACCTCAATCGTGGAATTCCTTTGCTTGACTTGATCGAAGAAGGAAATCTTGGCCTCATTCATGCTATTGAGAAATTTGACCCGTGGCGTGGGTTCCGTTTCTCGACATATGCCACCTGGTGGATTCGTCAGAGTATCGAGCGAGCGATCATGAACCAGTCACGTACCATTCGTCTCCCGGTGCATGTGGTCAAGGAGATCAATCTTGTTCTGCGAGCTCTCCGGCACCTGGAATTGGCGAACGGAAGGGAGATTCACCTGGAACAGGTTGCCCACCTGATTGACCGGCCGATTGAAGAGGTGCGCAGGGCGCTTTCACTCAATGAGCATATTTCGTCGCTTGACGCACCATTGGAGATTGATCCCAACCATACGGTCGCCGATGCTATTTCTGATGACAATGTGCTCAGCCCGGAAAGTACGCTTCAGTCCAGCGAAGTGAGCAATCTTGTGCGTGAGTGGGTCGAACATTTGCCCGAAAAGCAGCGTCGGGTTCTTGAGCGTCGCTACGGCTTGGGGGGTGGAGAAATCAGTACACTTGAGGAGGTTGCCGCGGATCTCAACCTGACTCGCGAGCGCGTACGACAAATCCAGATCGAAGCGCTTGATCAGCTTCGTCGCGTCATAAAGCGCGGAGGGATGACGCGGGAAAACCTGCTTTGATGCAGAGAAGGTTTCATCGAAGGTTGGGCGATTTGTCCTGAAGCGCGGCTGGTATACCTCGAACACAAAGTAGAATCTTCATGAACTTGAGGATGAATCCTCGTTCCGCAGTATTTTCCATGTTCTCGGGGCCAACCGAGGTTCAGGGTTAGATCTGACTACATTGATCGATTAAGGATGTTTGATATGGGCACTAAGGTAGCAATACTGGATTCATCACTGCGGGACGGGGCTCAGGCCGAGGGGATCTCGTTTTCGGTAGAAGATAAACTGAAGATACTGGAGCTTCTGGATGATCACGGCGTGGACTACGTCGAGGCCGGAAACCCCGGATCAAATCCGAAGGATCTCGAGTTCTTTTCCCGTGCAAAGAACATCACCTTGAAACACGCCAAGCTCGCTGCATTTGGCAGCACTCGCCGTCATAACAACACGGCGGAGAATGACGACAACGTTCAGTCCCTACTGCTTGCCGAGACACCAGTTGTCGTCATATTCGGCAAGAGCTGGGATTTTCATGTGACTGACATCATTCACACGACGCTGCAGGAAAACCTGAAGATGATCAGCGATACGGTAGCCTTCTTAAAAGCTCGAGGCAAAGAGGTTATATTCGACGCGGAGCATTTCTTTGATGGCTACAAGAACAATCCGGAATACGCCGTCAAGTCGCTACAGGCCGCCGCCGAGGGTGGCGCCGACGCACTAGTTCTTTGTGACACCAACGGTGGAACTTTTCCGTCAGAAGTGGCGCAAGTCGTGACGGCGATGAGTGCTCTGTTCGAAGTGCCTATCGGCATTCACGCGCACAATGACTGCGGCATGGCTGTGGCCAATAGCGTGACTGCAGTCGAGAACGGTGCTCGGCATGTTCAAGGTACGTATATCGGTTTTGGCGAGCGTTGCGGAAATGCCAATCTGTCTACCATAATTGCCAACCTCGGAGTGAAGCGCGATTTTGAGTGTCTTCCGGACAACCAATACAGGAACATTACCCGCGTGGCGCGTCACATTGCAGCCATCTCGAACCTTGCTCTGAACGAGCGCGACCCCTATGTAGGCAACTGTGCCTTCGCGCACAAGGGTGGAATGCATATCGACGGTGTGAACAAGGCGTCCCATTCCTTCGAGCACATCAACCCGGATCTGGTCGGAGGTCAGCGTCGCTTCCTGATGAGCGAAGTCTCCGGGCGACGGATGATTCTTGAAAAGATATGGGAGGTGGATGCGAGCATTACCAAGGACGATGCGGTGACCGACAGCATCATCAAGCGTCTGAAGGAGTTGGAGCATGAGGGCTATCAGTTTGAGGGCGCCGAAAGCACGTTCGAACTTGTCATACGCAAACAACTCGGAAAGTATCGCCCGTTCTTTGAGCTTGAGCATTTCAAGATCATTGGCGAGCAACCGACGAATGGCGAATACGGTTCTTCAGCCATCATAAAGGTGAGAGTGGATGGTACTGATGAAATAACCGCAGCAGAAGGCGACGGCCCGGTCCATGCACTTGACTGCGCCTTACGCAAGGCTCTGGACAAGTTTTTTCCCGAGCTTTCGAACGTTCACCTTACCGACTACAAGGTGCGTGTCATCAACGGCCGGGATGCGACAGCCGCCAAGGTACGTGTATTGCTGCAATCGACAGACGGCGATGCAGTGTGGACGACAGTGGGCGTTTCCACTGATATCATCGAAGCCAGCTGGATAGCTCTTGTTGACTCAATCGAGTACAAGTTGCTGATACTGGAAGAAGCCAAGTGTTCTATGTAAAAAAAGTGACAACGTACTTTTTGTTTGTGTGGTAAATCGACCGAGGTTCCAGTTCGAACGAAAGCCGCAAATGTCGGGCCCGTGAGCCTGGCTCGTGAAATTCCTGCTGGCTTGGTCTGTCCCGGTATCCCAATCCATAGATTTCGCTATCTTTGATCCTTATCCTCGCCATAGTTACGGTTATGACTGCGGTTCGCTTCGCGAACTCGGCGCGTGGATACGCCTCTCGGCATGCACGCAGACCCATGGGTTGAGGTACTAGCACCGTTTTCCCGGCGTCGTGTAGACAGGTCAGAGGTGGGCGACTCCACTTGACATTCAACTGAATGAAAGGAAGCTTTGCACCATGCCATCGGATTCACCAGGAATCACTTGTGTCAAACCGCTGATTGCCAGCGAAGGCGAACATCTGGTCAAGGTCGCGACCGAGTCGCTGCTCGGCCATCTCGCTGATATTTGCGACGGTGCGATTATCGTCGACAGGCAGGCTCGCGTCGTCTGGATGAACGACCGCTATCCCAAGCGTCTCGGCCTAGCCGATCCGGCCTTGGCAATTGGACAACCGGTGGAGAGCATCGTGCCCAATAGCTTGATGCGAGAAGTGGTCGAAACGGGGCGACCGATCATGCTAGACATCATGGACTTCGGCGAAGAGTCTTTCGTCGTCATGCGTCTGCCGCTGCGCGACAAATCGGGCGCTGTAATCGGTGGCATTGGCCTTATGCTGCTTGACAATACAATGGGGCTGGCGCCGCTGGTTTCTCGCTTCAATCGCCTCAGAGTGGATTATGCCGACGCCCAGCGTTGCCTTGCCGAAGCTCGGCGCGCCAAACATACACTGTCCAGCATTATCGCCGCGTCGGACGTATGTGTTGCACTCAAGCAGCAGGCGCGGCGCGCGGCGCGCACAAAGGCGCCGGTACTAATTCAAGGAGAAACGGGTACGGGCAAAGAGCTTCTGGCACAGGCCATTCACAATGCCAGTCTGCGGGCGGACAAAGCGTTTGTTGCCGTGAACATTGCGGCAATTCCGGAGACGCTACTCGAATCGGAATTCTTCGGAGTCACCCCTGGTGCATATACCGGTGCGGACCGCAAGGGTCGTGACGGTAAATTCAAGCTCGCTGATGGCGGGACGCTTTTTCTCGATGAAATTGGCGACATGTCCGTCGCTCTGCAAGCCAAGTTATTGCGGGTGCTTCAGGAGGGGGAGTTCGAGGCGCTCGGTTCCAATCGGCTGGTACCGGTCGATGTACGCATCGTTGCTGCCACCAGCCGCGATCTGCAGGCAGAGGTTAGCGCGGGGCGCTTCCGTGCCGATCTCTACTACCGATTGAACGTTGTGACCTTGCCGATGCCCCCACTGCGAGAGCGGCTGTCCGACCTCCCGTTGCTGTGCGAGCACATGATTGAAGCGCTATGCCAAAAGCTGGGGCTGCCCCTACGCGAAATCTCCCCGGAGGCACTCCAGCGGCTACACCGGCACAACTGGCCGGGCAACATCCGCGAGTTGCAGAATGTGCTCGAACGAAGTCTCATGATGAGTGATGGTGACACCCTTACCCTCGCCGAGATAGATGCGGCTATGCTGCCGGCCCAGGCTTCTGAACCAGCAGCCGAGTCCGTTGGCCAGTCGCTCGCCGAAGCTATCGCGGAAGCGGAAAAAGCCGCCATCCGCAACTGCTTGGCGGCCTGCGCCGGCAACAAAGCGCGCGCTGCGGTGGAACTTGGCATCTCGCGCACCTCGCTCTACGAAAAGATAGCTTTGCTCGGTCTTGGCTGAGGCAAAGGCTAGTGCAGTCCATCGCAAGGTGTTCGCATGGCCGTACAGACTGTACGCCGCAGCGAACACTCGGTCTTTCGGTTCTTGCCCGTTCGAGCCCGCGATTGCCGGTATTTCATGGAATTGCGACGCGTGGCCCATTCCTTGCAATGGCATAGCCTTCGTTGGGCCTTCCAGCAGTGTTGGCTGGCGGTTTGGTCTAACGAATCTACAGGGATATATTCTTCTTGTGCATTTTGTCACGGTTGATAAAACAGCGTGCTGTTAATCTGGTTCGCAAGAGATTCGAAACAGGCGTCACTTTAGGTACGGCGTATCCGTTTGGAATCTCGATGACAGAAGAATTGTTTGGATGTATCAGACTAGGAGCAAATCGTGATTAAGGTATTCAGTCATTGGCTACATTTGAAGACAGTCTTGCGGATTCTGATCGACTTCATTTTTCCTGTTACCTGCGTTTTGCTGGCGGTGGTTTTGGTTGGACACAGAGGCCAGGAGAGTATTGAAAGCGTCATCATTTACGCTGTCGTCTTTGCATTGGCGATGATTGTATTCAATGCCTCGCTTGGGCTATATCAGCGCTCGCACGGACGAACCATAATGCAGACACGCGCTCGCGCGGTTCTCTCTCTCTATCTATCAGTCCCTCTTGCCTACGGTGTGTTCGCCTTGCTTTCGATCGCCGATGCTGATCACGAACTCCTGCTTGTCTCGGGTTTGGCTGCCTTGTTC
>NZ_FLQY01000243.1 GCF_900089945.1 Candidatus Propionivibrio aalborgensis
GCGCGCATGCTCGCGCGCCCGATCCATCAGCTTGTCGCGCGGCATGATTTCGCTGACGACGCCAAGGTCGAGCGCCTGCTTGGCACTGAGCTTCTCGCCCGTGAGCAGGAAATACCGGCCCCGATTCATCCCCAGGAGCAGCGGCCAAAGGACATGAACGCCATCGCCCGGAACCAGGCCCTCGGGGTAGTGAGGCGCATCCTGGAACACCGCATCGTCCGACGCCAGCACGATGTCGCACAGCAGGCCCAGTTCGGCATGGATGGTCGCCGGGCCGTTGATCGCCGCGATCATCGGCACGCGGATTTCAAGATGGTTGTAGATCAGCCGCTGCCCGTGTACGAAGACGCGTTCCCAAACGGGTGCGGTGACGCCGGGATGGCTGATCTTCTCGCGGGCGATGAATTCGGATTCCGCGCCGGTAAAGATGACGACCCGATTGCCGGGGTCGGCAGCGATGTCGCCGAAGGCGGCGCCGCATTCGCTATGCGGACCGGCGCCCCATACCACGGGCCCGCCGTCACTGTGCAACATGACCTCGAGGATGCCGTCGTTGCGTTCCAGCCGCAGGTGTTTGTACTTGTCGCGATACTCTTCAAATCTGGCCATGATTCCGATTTCCTTTGTATGAAATTGAAGGTGCACAGCTTGCCTTTGACTCCCCGGACAATCCCGCGTCCTTCGCCTCCCCAACGTGAATCGGCAAGAACAGGCAGGAACACGTCGAATCACCATGGCATTGCAGGTATGACTTGGGAATCGATCCTAGAGTATCACTTTTAACGTCCCTTTATGAACAGGAAAAGCCATGCAAATTGAGAATAGTGTGTTTCTGGTCACCGGCGCAGGATCCGGTCTGGGCGCGGCGACGGCGCGAATGGTGGTTGCCGCGGGAGGCCTCGCGTTGATCGCCGACGTCAATCGTCAGGGCGGCGAGGAACTGGCTGCCGAGCTCGGCGCAAATGCCTGCTTTGCACACACCGACGTTACCGACGAAGCCAGTGCACAGGCTGCCGTCGACCTGGCTGTCGCCCGCTTTGGCACGGTGCATTGCCTGGTCACCTGTGCCGGTATCGCGCCGGCCGAAAAAGTGGTGGGACGCGACGGCCCGCACCGGCTTGAATCATTCATCCGGGTCGTGCAGGTCAACCTGATCGGAGTCTTCAACATGCTCCGCCTGGCAGCGGTCGTCATGAACGGGAATGAACCCAACGCCGAAGGCGAACGCGGCGTCATTATCAATACGGCATCGATTTCCGCCTTTGAAGGGCAGATCGGCCAGGCGGCCTACGGGGCATCCAAAGGCGGGGTCGTCGGCATGACACTGCCGATTGCCCGCGAACTGTGCCGTAGCGGCATCCGCGTCAACACCATTGCTCCCGGCATCATGGAAACACCGATGGTGCTGGGCATGCCGGCCGAAGTACAGGAGTCTCTGGGCAAAATGGTCCCCTTTCCGCCCCGGCTGGGCAAACCCTCGGAATTCGCCGCGCTGGTCCGCCACATCGCCGAGAATGGTTACATCAACGGCGAAGTCATCCGTATCGACGGCGCGATCCGCATGGGGGCCAAGTAATATTGAGTTGCGCTGTTGTACTTGACTTGTACACGTGCGATGCTGCAATGAGTATCTTCACCCCCGACCATCACTCCCCATGACCTACGCGATTGATCCGAATCCCCTGTGGCGCCCCGATCCGGAGACGGTCGGGAACACCCGCATGGCGCATTTCATGCAGGAAACGAGTCATGCCGACTATGCCGATCTGTGGCGCTGGTCGGTCGATCAGCCGGAGGCGTTCTGGTCGAAGATCTGGGACTATTGCGCAGTCGTTGGTGAAAAAGGGCAACGAATCCTGCTCGACGGCGACAGGATGCCTGGTGCCCGCTGGTTCCCCGAGGCGAGGCTGAACTACGCCGAAAACCTGTTGCAGAACCGCAGCGCTGGCGAGGCGCTGGTGTTCTGGGGAGAGGATAAGGTCAAGCGTCGGCTGAGCCATGCCGAACTGTATTCCGAGGTCGCCCGTTTCCAGCAATTTCTCGTTGCCAACGGCATTGGCGAAGGCGACCGGGTGGCGGGCTATCTGCCCAACCTGCCGGAAGCCCTGATCGCGATGCTGGCCACGACCGCGCTCGGCGCCATCTGGTCTTCCGCCTCACCGGACTTCGGCGTGCAGGGCGTGCTTGACCGTTTCGGTCAGAGCGAGCCCAGGCTGCTGGTTTGCGTCGATGGATACTGGTACAACGGCAAGCCCGTCGATTGCCTGGAGAAGAATGCCGAGGTGGTCAGCAAGTTGCCGTCGCTGGTCAAAACGGTGGTGGTGCCTTACCTCAATGCCCGCCCGGAGATTGGCAAGATCGCCAGCGCCGTATGCTGGAGCGATCTGGCGGAAGTCGATGAACGAGCCGAGGTCGTTTTCAGGCGCGTCCCCTTCGATCATCCACTGTTCATCATGTTTTCTTCCGGCACGACGGGCGTACCGAAATGCATCGTGCATGGCCACGGCGGCGTTCTGCTCCAGCATCTGAAGGAACACCAGTTGCACGGCGACGTGCGCCCCGGTGACCGGCTCTTCTACTTCACGACCTGCGGCTGGATGATGTGGAACTGGCTGGTGTCCGGCCTGGCCAGCGGCGCGACGCTGCTGCTTTACGACGGCTCTCCTTTTGCCGGGCAGGGCACGGTGCTGTTCGACTACGCTGCGGCCGAAGGAATGACGCACTTCGGCACCTCGGCCAAGTTCATCGACGCCGCCGCCAAACTTGGCCTGACGCCGGGCAAGACGCACGACTTGTCCGCCTTGCGTGCGATGTTCTCGACGGGCAGCCCGCTGTCGCCGGAAGGTTTCGACTGGGTGTATCGCGAAATCAAACCGGACATTCTGCTGGCGTCGATATCGGGAGGCACCGACATCGTCTCCTGTTTCGTTCTCGGCAATCCGGTCCTGCCCGTCTATCGTGGCGAGATTCAGTGCCGTGGTCTGGGCATGGCGGTCGATGTATTCGATGACGACGGTAAGCCGGTGCGCGGCGAGAAAGGCGAGCTGGTGTGCACCCGGCCGTTTCCGGTGATGCCGGTCGGCTTCTGGAACGACGCGGACGGCGCGAAATACAGGGCCGCCTATTTCGAGCGCTTCGACAATGTCTGGTGCCACGGCGATTTTTCGGAGCTGACGACGCATGACGGCGTGATCATCTACGGTCGCTCCGATGCCACCCTGAATCCTGGAGGCGTGCGTATCGGCACGGCGGAAATTTACCGGCAGGTCGAGCAGCTTCCGGAAATACTTGAGTCGCTGGTGATCGGCCAGGAGTGGCCGCCGGGCAGGAACGACGACGTGCGCGTCGTGCTCTTCGTCAAGCTGCAGGAGGGGTACGCTCTGGATGCCGGGCTGATCGAACGCATCAAGAAGCAGATCAGGGACAACACGACGCCGCGCCACGTCCCGGCCAGGGTCGTCCAGGCCCAGGACATTCCGCGCACCAAGTCCGGCAAGATCGTCGAGCTCGCGGTGCGCAACGTCGTGCATGGCCAGGCGGTGAAGAATATCGAGGCGCTGGCCAACCCGGAAGCGCTGAAATTTTTCCAGAACCGGGCTGAACTGGCCGAATAACCTTACCTGGAGCGCAGCAGGTTTCTAATTGCCCAGGAACTTCGGCGCTCGTTTTTCCATGAAAGCGGCAACCGCTTCGATGTGATCGCCGGTATTGTGGCAAATCCCCTGGAAGACGGCACACAGTTCCAGGAAGTCGGGCAACTCCTGGCGCTGCGAAAGTTTCATAAGGCGTTTGGCCAGGCGTAGTGCCTGTGGCGGCTTCTCGGCAATCCTGGTCGCCAGCTCGCGAGCCTGGGCCAACAGGTCCGCCGGTTCGGCCACGGACAGAACCAGCCCCATCGCCAGAGCTTCCTCGGCGCCGAATACCCGGCCGGTAAATGTCAGTTCCGCCGCACGCTGGTAGCCGACGACCCGCTGCAATAGCCAGGCGCCGCCATCGCCCGGAATGATTCCAAGGTTCACGAAAGTCTCGCCCATTTTGGCGTCGGAGGAAGCGATGCGCAGGTCGCACATACACGCCAGATCGAAGCCCGCGCCGATTGCCGGGCCATTGACCGCAGCAATCGATGGCACCTCGAGTTTGTGCAGCGCCAATGCGACGCGCTGGATGCCTTCGCGGTATTTCTTCTGCACTTCGTAGACCGAACCGCCGAAACTGCCCTCGCGGTTCAGCATGTGCTTGACGTTGCCACCCGCGGAGAACGCCTTGCCGGCACCGGTCAGGATCAGGACAGATATCGAATCGTCGGTATTGATCCATTCGGTGGTCCGAACGATGTCATCCACCAACTGCGTGCCGGTCAGTTCGTTGCGCACATCGTCGCGATTGAGCGTCAGTGTTGCTATGCGTCCGTCTACGGTGATCTGCGCATCTTTGAGTTGCGGTTGTGAAGGCATTGGCTGTTCTCCATTTCGTTGATCCAGTTCGAGTCCGGTCGGCGGGTGAGCGGCGGGTCAATACACCGCGGCCCATTTGCCTGCGGCATCGCGCACGGCAACCAATTGCTGAGGGTAGAGTACGCCAAGCACCATGGCCAGGCCCATTTGCAATTCATCGCCTTTGATGCGTCCGAAGGCTTTGGGGTCGATCTGAAAAAGTGGCCGACCTGTCTTGCTGCGGATCAGCACTTCCGGGTTGCCGGTCAGAACAAAATCGAGCGTGTCGGCAGCGGGCGCGGCGACGCGAAGACCTGCCTTGTAACCCTTGTCGAGTATTTTCGCTTTCCGGATTCCTTCCAGGTCAAGCTGCATCCCCGGAGTCGCAGCCGTCTCAAGTACCCGGTAAAGGGTCGAGAAATCCGGTTTGAACGCCGCCGCTCTCGCCGCCACCAATGCTGCCAGGTCCTGCCTGTCTGCATCCGTCAGCGCGGTGACCGGCGGGAAATGGTGCCACGGCCGGTCGGTGGCAAAATCGGCAACGAATTCACGTTCAAAGACCACCTTGCCGACGGCCTTCTTGCTGTCCCGGCCCTCGTCGCTCTGGTTGGTCGAGGTGACCTGTCCCGGCCCTTTCTCGGTGCGCGTCACCTGATCGGTGACCGACGCCCAGCGCAGTTGCGCATCGTAGGACGCTTTGGCATTGGCGGGAACAAACTCGATGCGAATCGTGTTCTTGCCCTTGCGCAACGCCGGTCCCATCGATCCGGCCGGCACCCACACGGCGGCCGCAATTTCACGGTTGTCGAACAGCACGGGAACGGTGTTTTTGCGAACTTCCTGTTCGGCCACCGGTATATTATTGATAAACACCGCCGCCTTGCCCGGTATGGTTTCTACATGATCGGCCTTGGCTGGTTCGCCAACGAAGGGGGTGAAGTTGAACTCGATATTGAGCACCGCGGCCAGGGCCAGCGAGGAATACGACAGAAGCAGGGCGACGAACAATTTACGCATTATGTTTCTCCTTTTGTCTCATTCCGGCTCATCCGGCATTGGCAGCGAGCGCCAGAAGCAGGCCCGCAACCGCGATGATGGCGAGCACCGCAGTGGCTCCCGTCAGTTGCAGCACGCGAACCCGATTGGCCTCGATATTCTGAATCAACTGGGTGTTCTGCTCGGCAAGCGCCTTGATCAGTTCCGACGAGGCCAGCATCTGATCGTGCAGATCGGCCGCTTCGCTCTCAAGCGCTGAAATCCTCTTCTGAAGAGCAGCGACTGACGGGTCGTCCGGCGAATGTGCCGGTTCCTCGCGCGCAGCTTCCGTCTGCGGTGGGGGCGACTTCTTGCCGATCGTGCTCCACAGTTTCTTCGCGCCATCGGCAACCTTGGGCGCATTGCTGATCACCTCCGCCCAGGGAACACTTTTCAATACCGTAAGCCAACCGATTGCCATGCAGAAAACTTTCTGAAAATCAGAAGAAGCAGCGTTGGACCGATCCCATGCCTCGCACAACTCTAACGACTGCACCGGGTGCTGTCCACCGTTGCCGCCGGGCGCAACTCACACAATTTGCAACACTGGCACCATAGGCAGCAGCCACAGTACACGCCACGGCGCGCAATCCTTGACGCTGTCGTAACGCGGGCCTATGCTCCGCGGGTTTGGCAAAAACGACAAAGACATGAATTTGCAAGGGGGAATGCGTTTGCTGCCAGCGAC
>NZ_FLQY01000244.1 GCF_900089945.1 Candidatus Propionivibrio aalborgensis
AGTTGTGTGCGTCAAGTTGTGCAAATAGGATGATCAAGTAATTGGCTGATTCTGGTGCGCTGTCGGTGGCGCGCAGGGCGAAGCCCGGAGCGACAACGACAGCGCGCGGCTGCTTCAGGCGGCCAGTCTCAGCAACTCCTTTTTCTGTTCCGCGAGGAACGCCATGTTCAGATACCGGTTGTCTTCCAGCCATGTTTCGTGGGTTTCCACGCACAAGGCCCGAATCAGCCGCAGACAGGATTCGGTATTCGGGAAGATGCGCACCACCAGCGTTCGGCGCTTGATCTCCTCGTTGAGCCGCTCGAGCATGTTCGTGCTCTTCAGGTGTTTGTGATGGGCTCTGGGTAGCCGGTAGAAGGTCAGCGTCTCGACGATATTCTCTTCCACCCAATTGACCAGCTTCGGGTATTTGCCCTGCCATTTCGTGATCCACGCGGCCAGATCGCGCTGCGCTTCCTGGATGTCGCGCCGGTCGTAGATCCAGCGCAGTTCCTGCAGACAATCATCGTCGGCCTTCCTGGGCAGGTAGTCCAGCGCATTCCTCAGGAAATGCACATAGCAGCGCTGCCAGGCCGATTCGGTCAGAACCTCCCGGATCGCCTTCTTGAGCCCGGCATGGTCGTCCGAGACCACGAACTCGACGCCCGACAGGCCGCGCTCTTTCAGGCGTAGTAGAAAGTCCTTCCAGCTGCTCTGACTCTCCCGGTTGGCCATTTCGACCGCCAGAACCTGGCGTTTGCCCTCCCAATTGATGCCGAGGGCGATGAGCACCGCCTGATGGGCAATCACGCCCCCATCCCGCACCCGCTCATAGCGCGCATCGAGTATCAGGTAGGGGTAGGTTTCGTCGAGCTGCCGATGCGCAAACCGCGCCAAGGCGTCGTCCAGCCCTTTGTTGATGGTGCTGATGGCACTGGCCGAGAAACGGTGACCACACAGCTCTTCGGTGATGGCCTTGACTTTGCGGGTGGAAACACCCTGGACGTACATTTCCGCCAGCGCCGCCACCAGAGCTTTCTCGCTTCTGGCGTAGCGCTCGAACAGGGCGGTGGAGAATTCGCCGCTCCGATCCCGCGGTACGCGCAGCTCGAGCTTGCCGATCCGGGTAACCAGGTTGCGCCCGTAGTAGCCGGCCCGGTACCCGCCTCGGGCTTGCGTACGCTCGCCCCGCTCTGCGCCCAGAAATTCGCTCATCTCGCCTTCCAGCACTTCTTGCAGCGCTTCCTTCATCAGCGCCTTCATCAGGTCACGGTCACCCGCAACCTCTTCTATTGCTTTGAGCTTCGTACTACGCTTCATCGTGGTCATGGTTTGTCCTCTCAAGGGATTCACGGTCGATCTCGACAATCAACCTCTTACCATGACCACCCGCCTGCTTTCTACCGCAAACGCTTT
>NZ_FLQY01000245.1 GCF_900089945.1 Candidatus Propionivibrio aalborgensis
GCGTGATCAGAAGGTCGAGAACTTCAACTTCGCCGGTCTGGTCGGTGCCTTTGATGCCGCACGCACCGCGACACCGACGCTGACCAGCTGGGCGCTGACCAATGCTCTGCTCGACTTCCAGCTGGCCGGCTCGGACAGTGCCGCGCTGGGTGGCGATCTGGCTGTCGTAGTCAATGCCTTCAAATCTATCGCAGAGGCACAGAGACACCGAGATGACGCAGAGAAACCCGTATTCAGGATTTTCTCTCTGCGTTTCCTCTGCGCCTTCGCGCCTTTGCGGTGGGGTTTGAACTCCACCTTTCCAGTCAGCCCAGATGAAACTCCCGACCTTCAACTTCGCCGCGGCCGAACCCGACTACCACGACTTCTCGCCACCGCTATTGCGCCTGCAGGAGACCTCGCCCAACCCGCTCGGGCGCAAGGTGCTGTGGACCTTGCTCGCCCTGCTCGCCGCGCTGCTCCTCTGGGCTTTGATCGGGCAGCTCGATATCGTCGCCGTCGCCGAGGGCAAGCTGATTCCGCAAAGCTATCTGAAGATCGTGCAGCCGGCCGACGCCGGTATCGTCAAGGAAATCCTGGTGCGCGAGGGCGAGACCGTCCGTCCCGGCCAGGTGCTGATGCGCATGGATACGCTGATCAGCGAAGCCGACACAAAAGCCATCGATGCCGAATACCAGAGAAAGCGCCTGACCCTGCGCCGCATCGATGCCGAGCTGGCGGGTGAGGCCTTTGCGGCCGAGGCCGGTGATCCACCGACGCTGGCCGGCGAAGTCGCCGCGCAGTACCGGGCCAACCGCAATGCGCTGGAGGCGGCGCTGGCCGAAGAACGCAGCCAGCTGGCCAAGTTCCGTGCCGATCTGGCTTCGGCGCAGCAGATCAAGACCAAGCTCACCGAAACCCTGCCGCACTACCGGGCGCAGGACAAGGCGTTCGAGAAACTGGCCCAGGACGGCTTTGCCGGTAGCCTGATGGCCGACGACAAGAAGCGCGAGCGCATCGAGAAGGAACAGGAACTCAAGACGCAGGGACACCTGATCGAATCGGCCCGGGCTGAGATGAATCAGTCGGAGAAGAAGCTCGCGCAGATCGAATCGGATTACCAGCGCCAGCTCTACGCTGAACGCAACGAGATTCAGGGCGCCTTCGACAGGCTGGCACAGGAAGTCGCCAAACAGGCGCATCGCCAGGAGCTGCTCGAACTGAAAGCGACGCAGGCGAGTGTGGTCAAGGATCTCGCCACGCATTCGGCCGGCACCGTGGTGCAGCCGGGCACCGTGCTGCTGACGCTGGTGCCGAAGGAGGAGACGCTACGCGCCGAGGTGTGGGTGAGTAACGAGGATATTGGCTTTGTACGGCAAGGTCAGCCGGTCAAGCTGAAGTTCGCGGCGTTTCCGTTCCAGAAGTACGGGATGGTCGACGGGACGGTCGAGCATGTCAGCGCCGATTCGGCCGACAATGCCACCGGCAACGGCAACAATCCGAACGACAAGGCGCCAGCGAGAACCCCAATGCTGTTCTACAAGGCGCTGGTGACGCTCAAGGCAATGCATCTCTCGTTGGATGAGCAGAACTTTGCCTTGAGCGCGGGAATGCAGACCCATGCGGAAATCCTGCTCGGCACGCGGACGGTCATGGAGTATCTGCTCTCGCCCGTGCGCAAGGCATGGCATGAGGCGGGACGGGAGCGGTAGGCTCGCGTCGGGCTTGGGGGGTGACCGGCCGCGCACAAACGTCGTGAGGTCTGAGCGAACGTGGGCAAAAAATCAACGGCAACAATGGCCGACGACTTGGCTGCTGGTCTTCAAGGGCAAATGACTGGTCTACTC
>NZ_FLQY01000246.1 GCF_900089945.1 Candidatus Propionivibrio aalborgensis
TCTGAAAGAGAAAAATCTGATGCAGGCGGTGCCGATGCTGCTTGGCCAGGCGGATATCCGAGGTGGGCCGAACGCCGACAACCTCTCGATTGTCGTCGTGCGCTGGGAAGACAGTTATGTCGAAGAAGGAGCCAGCACCTCCAGTGTCGTTTCTACGCAAACGATGTCACGAGACACGGTGACGACCAAGCTTGACCAATTCGGACGCAATCCGAAGTACAAGACTGAATTGACCGAGGATGAAATCGAGCGCGCAATCGATGAGATCCGCTCAACCATCCAGAAGTACTCAAAATAGGAATTTCCATGCGCCCCAGCCAACGTCTGTCTTCGCAGCTTCGCACTGTCCGCATCACACGCAATTTCACCCGCTACGCCGAAGGCTCGGTGCTCATCGAAATGGGCCATACGCAGGTTCTATGCACCGCCAGTGTCGAGGAGTCGTTGCCGGGCTTCCTGCGGGGCAAGGGACAGGGCTGGGTTACTGCCGAATACGGCATGCTGCCGCGTTCGACGCACACGCGCACTGCGCGTGAAGCGGCCAAAGGCAAGCAGAGCGGTCGCACCCAGGAAATCCAGCGCCTGATTGGCCGTTCGCTGCGCGCTGTGACTGACCTCAAAGCGCTGGGCGAGCGCCAGATCACGCTCGATTGCGACGTTCTGCAAGCCGATGGTGGCACCCGCTGCGCCTCAATCACCGGTGCCTGGATAGCGCTCCGTGCCGCTTGTGCGCAGCTCGTGGCCCAGGGCAAGTTGCCTGAAAACCCGATTCGCGACCACGTAGCCGCAATTTCGGTGGGGATCTACAAAGGGGTGCCGGTACTCGACCTCGACTACCCTGAGGATTCCGATTGCGATACCGACATGAATGTCGTGATGACCGGCGATAAGGGAATCGTCGAGATTCAGGGGACAGCCGAGGGTGAGCCGTTCACCCGCACACAGATGGGACAGTTGATCGATCTTGCCGAAGCCGGCATTGATGAACTGGTTGCCCGACAGAAAGCGGCACTCGTCGCATGAAGCTTGTACTTGCGTCGAACAACACCAAGAAGCTCAAGGAACTCGGCGAGATCCTCACGCCGCTCGGCTGGGAGCTTATTCCGCAAGCGCAGCTCGGTGTACCGGAAACGGACGAACCGCACTGCACTTTCGTCGAAAATGCCTTGGAGAAAGCCCGCCATGCCTCACGGCTGACCGGCCTGCCGGCACTCGCTGACGATTCAGGTTTGTGCGTCGAAGCTTTCGGTGGTGCGCCGGGCGTGCAATCGGCCCGCTACGCGCAGACGACGGCCGACGACCCAAAATCGGATGCGCGTAACAACGCGAAGCTGTTGGCTGAGTTGGGCGAGCGCACGGATAGAAGGGCCCATTTTGTCGCGGTAATCGTCTTTGTGCGGCACGCTGATGATCCGCAGCCGATCATTGCCGAAGGTGAATGGCACGGTGAGATTCTCGCCGCAGAGCGCGGCATGGACGGCTTTGGCTACGATCCGCTGTTCTACATCCGCGAGCTCGACCAAACCTCCGCAGAACTCAGCGCCGAGGAGAAGAATCGCCGCTCGCACCGTGGGCAAGCCTTGGCGCGACTCGTCGAACGTCTGCAAACCCGACGTTGATGTCAGCCAGGAACGCTGCACGCGTCATCCCGATTGTTCCGCTGAGCAAGGCGCAGAGCCAGGCTGGAGGAAAACTCGAATTTCGCAGCCCGCCTCCGCTTTCGCTCTACGTTCATATTCCGTGGTGCGTCCGAAAGTGCCCTTACTGCGACTTTAATTCGCATGAAGTGCGCGGCCAGAAGGCAGGCGAGGTCATCCCCGAGGCAGCCTATATCGGCGCATTGATTGCCGATCTCGAATCCGCCTTGCCGCTGGTCTGGGGGCGCAAGGTGTCGAGCATCTTCTTCGGCGGTGGTACGCCCAGCCTGCTGTCCGGGCAGGCGCTCGATGAATTGCTCACGGCCATCCGCACGCTCCTGCCGGTAGTGCCCGATGCCGAAGTCACGCTGGAAGCCAACCCCGGCACGGTTGAGGCTGAAAAATTCGCTGCTTTCCGCGAGGCCGGCATCAACCGTTTGTCGTTGGGTATTCAGAGCTTCAACCCGAGCCATCTCAAGGCGCTCGGGCGAATCCACAGTGATAGCGATGCCCGGCGCGCCATCGAGATTGCGGCCAGCCACTTTGACAATTTCAATCTCGATCTGATGTACGGGTTGCCTGGCCAAACGCTCGAGCAGGCTTTGGCCGATGTGGACAATGCGCTCGCCTTTTCCCCGCCGCACCTTTCATGCTATCAACTGACGATTGAACCAAACACAGCCTTCGCTGCAGCGCCACCGATATTGCCCGATTCCGATCGTTGTGCCGACATGCAGGACGCCATCGAGGCAAAGCTGGCTGGAGCGGTGGGCTCGGCCGGCTTCACGCATTATGAAACTTCAGCCTTTGCGAGGCCGGGGCGGCAATGCCGACACAACCTCAACTACTGGCATTTTGGCGACTACCTGGGAATAGGTGCGGGAGCGCATGGCAAACTGACCTTGCACGACCGTGTGTTGCGGCAGATGCGTTGGAAACAACCGAAACAATACATGGCGAAAGTTGCAGAAGGCGCTCCCGTGCAGGAGGAATTCTCGGTCGAAACTACCGGTCTTACTTTCGAATTCATGATGAACGCGCTGCGTCTGAATCGAGGATTTGACGCGCGGCTTTTCGAATTGCGCACCTCGCTGCCACTGATTACCATCGAGAGCGAATTGCGCCGGGCTGTAGATGAAGGTTTGATCGAGCGCAAACCAGGGCATATCGCGCCAACGGATCGCGGACGACGCTATCTCAATCGTTTGCTGGAGATGTTCCTCGTCGAGCGCCCGACGTAGGCACTACTCGCTACTGCTTAAGCGATTCGACAGCTTCGTAAAGCCGGTTTTTGAGATCGTTTGCCGTCCCGCCCTGCGCCTCCTCCAGGCGTATCTGGCGCATCAGCTCGGCAATCTGGGCTTGCGTTGCGCGCTTGTTGACCGGGGTAATGGAGATCGAAGCAGCTCCGGTGGCTGGTTTTGGCGCGCCCAGCGTATTGACGGGCCGGCCATCGACCATTACTTGCGCCCGCTCAACGCCCGGCCGGCCACGTTTGCCGGTAATCACGAGCGTTCTACTGGGTTGATAGGACCTGGGCATCTGTTGGCGCGCTGCAGCCTTCCGTGCCATTGCATTGCGTCTGAAGGCATTGACCGCCTCCAGCAGTTGCTTGTGCAAGGCTTCGCTCGGCCGCCCTTCGGCCTCCGCCTCGCGGATTTGTGCCAGCAGCATCTCGATTTCGGTCGGCGCTGAGCCCGATCTGCTGGCCTCGCCAAAGCTCTCCTTCGGCGCCTTGACGGCAATCGAGAATTCTTCGGGCGTCGAAATCATTTTACCCAGTCGATAATGATCGTAACGCATGGCCATCGTCAGCGCGGTGTCACCCCAATCGTTCCTTGATCGTGGATCGGCACCTGATTCAAGCAAAGTTTTGGTCAGGTCTTCACGACCTTCACGCGCGGCCAGGATGAGCGGGGTCGATTTATTGGGCGAACGCGCGTTGACCTCTGCGCCCTGTTCGATCAAGTACCTGGCGAGTTCCTCGTGTCCATTGAACACGGCGTAATGGAGCGCTCCCCAGTGGTTTCCCTCGCGGTTAAGCACCGCGCCATGAGCGAGCAGCCATTTCACCGCTTCCAGATGTCCATTCCATGCGGCCAGTTGCAACGGCTGTTCACCATTCCGATTGGCGCGCCTGACATTGGCGCCACGCTCAAGAAACAGGGTCATCATCGGGATGTTTCCGTGCCAGGCGGCAATCATCAGCCCCGAACCGAGCTGATTGGTCTGGAATTCAGGATTCAGGCCTTCATCCAGCCAAGCGGTGACCTTGCCGATATCATTCCGCTCGATCGCCCAGCTAAAGGTAATGGGATCAGGCAGAGCTGCCCACGTCGCTCCGCCAAACAAAAACAGCACAACAAACAAAGTCCGACTGCCTCTGGTGATCAACTGCATCGAAAACATCCTCCATCATCTTGACGCCCCACAAAATGTTACGCCGGGTTTTGTTGCACAATAGCAAGTCGATGTCACTCCGTCTGATAACCGCTTTCGCGCTTTCGCTCGTCCTGCACGGCGGCCTGCTCCTTCCGGATATCCTGAAGCGCCTGTCTGTTGCCCCGCCCCGCCCGGCGCTTCAGGCCACTTTGCGGCTGCCACCAAAACGGGAAGAGCCGCCTGCCGAGCCATTGCTCAAAGATACAATCGCTACTAAAGACACGCCAGAAGTTGCCAAGACGCCTCCCCCAGCCCCTGCACCGCCAACAAAGAACGCTCTAGTCAAACGCGAGGTTCAGGAAGCGCAGAGAAAAATGTCGCAGTACGTATATTATCCACCCGAGGCCGTCACGCGTGGCATTGAAGGTGAAGTGCGACTAATCCTCAAACTTTCTGCCGATGGAAGCGTTGAAGACGTCGTCATCGCCGCAAGTAGCGGCCACCCCATTCTTGACAACGCCGCCATCAAAGCGGCCTACGCCATGGGCAAACTCACCGGCGTTACGTCGCGCGAACTCATCCTGCCAGTCAGCTTCCGGCTAGAGTAATTCATGCCTTCGACGGAATACAACATCCCAAACGTCATGACCCAGGCGCAAACCGCGCTGTTCGAACTTGGTGAGTGGGCGATGGTCGGGACGAGGCGCAAAATCCTTCGCCGTATTTTCCAGCACAGGTTCGGCTGACAGGACTTCAAGCATCTGGTGGGCGTAATCCTCCCAGTCGGTCGCGCAATGAATGTAAGCGCCGGGTGCGAGCCGGCTGGCGATCAGCGCAACCAGCGGTGGCTGGATCAGACGCCGCTTGTGATGGCGAGCCTTCGGCCATGGGTCGGGGAAGAAGATATGCACACCGGACAGGGTGCCGGGTTGAATCATGTCGCGCAGGACCTCTACGGCATCGTGCTGGATAATGCGCTGGTTGCTGAGTCCGGCTTCGGCGACCAGCTTGCACAGATTTCCCACGCCTGGCGTATGCACCTCAATTCCGAGATAGTCGTTTTGCGGATTGGCTGCCGCAATTGCTGCCGATGTTTCACCCATCCCGAATCCGATTTCGAAGATGCAGGGCGAAGCGCGTCCGAATATGGCTGTCAGATCGATCTGCACAGGTGCATACGGCACACCAATCCTGGCCATCAACTCCTTGTGGTAGCGATGCTGGGCATTGGAAACACGTCCCTGGCGAAGCACGTAGCTGCGAATGTGACGAGGCGCCTTGTCGGCCTCATTTGCCGCATGCAAGTTCTCACACAGCGCGTTCACGGTCAGGAGCCAATCAGTCCGACGGTCGGTGATGATGGGTCGGCCGAGTAGTATTTGCGCGCCATGCGCCCGGCGCAGAAAGCCTCTCGTCCGGCCTCAACGGCTTTCTTCATGGCGCTGCCCATCAGTACGGGATTCCTGGCGTGCGCGATGGCGGTATTCATCAGCACGCCGTCACAACCGAGCTCCATGGCAATGGTTGCATCCGATGCAGTCCCCACGCCAGCGTCGACAAGTACCGGCACCTTGGCATTGTCGATGATCAAGCGCAGGTTCCAGGGATTGACAATGCCCATGCCGGAGCCGATCAGCGATGCCAAAGGCATGACTGCGACACAGCCGATTTCCTCAAGCATCTTGGCCTGTATGGGGTCATCGGCGCAGTACACCATCACATCGAAACCATCCTTGACTAGCGTTTCCGCGGCCTTCAGTGTCTCCGGCATATTCGGGAAAAGGTTGGTCGGATCCCCCAGCACTTCCAGCTTGCAGAGCGAATGACCGTCGAGCAGTTCCCGTCCCAGGCGCAGCGTGCGCACGGCGTCCTCGGCCGTAAAACAGCCCGCCGTATTGGGCAGAATGGTAAATTCAGAAACAGGCAGCGCATCGAGCAGATTCGGCTCACTGGAATTCTGGCCGATGTTCACGCGTCGGATGGCAACCGTAATGATTTCGGCACCCGATGCGTCGATCGCCGCGCGCGTTTGGTCGAAATCCCTGTATTTTCCAGTCCCGACAAGAAGTCGCGAGCGGTACGTTTTTCCAGCGATCGTCAGGCTGTGCTCTGGGGTATTCATGGTTCTTTCGTCACTCATCAGCAAATAAACTAGCCGCCGCCAACAGCGACCACAATCTCAATGCAGTCACCGGAAACCAACTCAACGTCGGCATGGCGGCTACGCGGCACAATCTCTCCGTTACATTCAACAGCGATGCGCTTGCCGGTATAGCCTAGCGCCTCGACCAGTGCAGCCACCGTTAGGGGGGCGGGGAATTGGCGGGTCTCGCCATTGATTGTGATTTCCATGGGGGTAAGATTCTATCACCCTGCCTGATCGGTCGCCTCGTCGAGCCGTCTTCGACCCGGACTGCGAAGGAGCGAGGATTGCAATTGCTGAACGGTGCCAGGTGACTGGAGCGGGCGATGGGAATCGAACCCACGGCTCTAGCTTGGGAAGCTAGGGTATTACCATTATACGACGCCCGCAAAAGCAGTCGGGCATTCTACGATGCTTCGGCCTGCTTCCACAACTCCGAGCGCTGTGCGGGATTCGTTCGAGAGTGGACGATAATAGGCAAGGGCCATTAGAGTCCAGGCGGCGAACGACGCAAGCGGCGCCGTCTGACGAGCGGGATACAGCGGGATACAATGTCGATCCTAGTTATGGAGCAAGGTATTGCCTTCACTGCCCACTGAGCCCAGCACTGATCTTGGGATTCATCAGAACGCGCAGCCCCGTTCCTATGTGCGCCAACTGGCATTACAGGGCGCTGCTGCATTGGCCGTGCTTTCACTGGCGTGGCCTTACTTTGGCATCAGGGACGAAGTTCTGCCTTGGCCGGCAACCGCTGCAGCCATCGGCGGGGCCGCCCTGCTGATCGCAATACTCACGCACCAACCCTGGTGGTGGCGGTTGATCCACGCATCTTTCGCCCCGCTGGGATGGGGTGTAGCCACGCTGGCGATTGATCCGGGTTGGTTCTTGCTGGCTTTCATTCTGATGCTGCTTGTATATCGCGGTGCAGTCACTGGTCAGATACCCCTCTTCCTTTCGAACAACGAGACTGCATCCGCTCTTGCCGCACTGGTCCCAGAGCGTCCGGGCACGCGCTTCATCGATCTGGGTGCCGGCGTCGGTAGCGTACTGCGGCCGCTAGCCAGATTCCATCGGGATGCACAGTTCACCGGGATCGAGAATGCGCCGGCGACCTGGCTTGCCGGCTATTTGTTGACGGCCGGTCTGACAAACTGCGACTGGCGATGGGGTGATTTTTGGCGCGTAAATCTTGCTGAATACGATGTGGTTTACGCTTTTCTTTCTCCTGCCCCCATGCCTGCACTCTGGGAAAAGGTTTTGCGCGAGATGCATCCGGGGAGTCTTTTCATTAGCAACAGCTTTCCCGTGCCGGGAGTTGAAGCCAAGCACGTGATCGAGATTGACGATGCCAGGGGAACCCGGCTGTATTGCTACAGGCGCTGACTGCGCCAACTCTGGAGCACAACGCCCGTAGACTGGGTTCAGCCTAAATGAGGTTATGATAGCCACACGCCCCGCTATCGACTTGGGGCTTGGCAAGTCCGGTAGCGAAGTATTTCGCTTAGGAGTTCCTCATACAACGATTGGAGCGACAACATGACGACAAACAGTCCCCCGAACAATCCGCTGGAATTCGCTCAGAACCTGTGGGGGAAAATGGGTTTTTCCCTGCCAGGGATGGTCACTCCGACCTTCGACGTGAATGAGCTGGAAAAACGGCTGGTTGATCTGAAAGCGGTTGAAGGTTGGTTGAAGATGAATCTGTCGATGTTGCAGATGACCATCCAAACGCTGGAAATGCAGTGCACCACGCTCAATGCCGTCAAACAAATGAGCAACATCAAGCCTGATTTGGGATCTATGCCAACGCTCCCATTCACCAAGCCCACCGCTACCAAACCAACTGCCACCAAGCCCTCCGTTTCCGAGCCGCCGGCTAAACCCGGCGAAAAAGATGGCGTGGGAGATGCGCTTCAGGCGACCATGTGGCCATGGGCGTTGATGCAACAAATCCAAACGCAAATGCAGGAGGCGATGGAAAAGCAAGTCGCTTCAGCGACAGAACCAGAAAAGTCCTCCGACAAGCCGAGCAAGAATTCGTCCTGAAGGCGACTGCGCAATTCGCTGGTTCTCCTCAAGCTAATCACAGTGCACTACCCTGCGCCGCTGGTTCAGACGCGCAAGAATGCTTGATTCTCGGGGTTTCGTGCGCGTCACTGATATTGAATCCCGTGGGGATTACGTGTAGTGTGTTCAATTGTTGAACGCACTTGGGCAGACTTCGTGCTAAGCGATGACCTTCGTTACAGATTTCTGAAACTTCTTGCGGAAGAGCCGCAGATCAGCCAGCGCGATGTGGCGAGACACTTGGGCATCAGCGTCGGCAAAGCGAATTATTGTTTGAGCGCTCTGGTTGAAACAGGGCTGGTGAAGATAGACAATGTTCGCAAGGCTAGTAACAAGCTCGCCTATGCTTACTTGCTGACCCCCCGCGGAATCGAAGAAAAGACGCGGATCACCGTAGGCTTTCTCCAGCGCAAGATGCGTGAATATGGCGATTTGCAGCGAGAGATTGAAGTCTTGAGACGGGAAGTGATGGCTACGGGTAGCGGCGAGTGTTATGTAAATGTTGACGCCGCGCTGCAACAGATTGGTGCCGGAGACTGATTTCCGCCTACCAGCTCCTGCTGGCGACGGGGCTACCCAAACCGAGCGCTTCAGCTTCCTGCTCCAGATAGACCCAGTCCACGATCTTGTCGCTGGGGGTGTAGCCAGAAACCAGGCGTTTAGTCCCACGGTGTGCTGATGTAATGAATAGCCAGCTACGGGTGAGTGAGTTGTGGGACAGCTACTACATGGAAGCGCCCGAACGACAGAGGCAGTGCGTCGAGCACTGGTGGTCGTAAGTACTCAATCATCTTGAAGTCAGTGGGATACGCCATCGCGGCGGAGGACTCTGACCAACGTTAGCCAAAGAATTCGCAGGTCGAACCAGAACGATTGGCGGTGCAGGTACTCCACGTCGAGTATCACCTTCTCGGGAATTGGCAACTCATCGCGACCATTTACTTGCGCCCAGCCTGTCAGACCGGGGACCAACTCATGAACACCCTTCTCGGTACGTAGCGCAATCAAGTCGTTTTGGTTAAACAACGCCGGTCGCGGGCCGACAAAGCTCATGTCACCTTTCAGAATGCTCCACAGCTGCGGCAACTCGTCCAGACTAGTCTCGCGGAGGAAGGAGCCAATCGGTGTCAGATAAGCCTCTGGAGTGGTCAATAGGTGAGTGGCCACTGCCGGCGTATCGACGCGCATGCTGCGAAATTTTGGCATCCGGAAAACTCTGTTGCTTTTGCCGACCCGGTTGGACCAGTACAGAGCCGGTCCTCTGGAGGTCAGGCGAACCAGTAGGGCAATCAAGCAGAACGGCAAGGCAAGCAGCATTGCGGTACAGGCGACCAGAACGAGATCAAACGACCGCTTCATGGTGGTGTCATAGTAGAAAGTACTCACACAGCTTCATAGGATACTTCGACAAAACCTTCATCAGGTTGGTGGGTATCCCATTTTCGCGGCATGCCCGCAATACTTCCCTATTCAGGAGCAAGGTACTGCGCCAGCCCGCCGTGCTGACGCCGCCCAAACGCATCATGACCAGGATCTCCGGCAGGTGCCGGTAGCGAAGGGTGCCGTCCTTGAATGCGCGCGCGACGAATTCGAAATCGCCGGCGATCCGGTAATCCGTGTGGAAAAGGCCGACGCGCTGGAAGATCTTGCGGCGCATGAACAAAGCGGGATGTGCGGGCATCCAGCCCCAGGCGAGACGTCGCGGACTGAATCTATCGGAGCGATAGCGACGCACGACGGAATGCCGGTCTGGTACCCGGAAGAAGGCCGCATCTCCGAAGATCGCATCGAGTCCCTCATCGTGGACAGCCCGCGCAACGCGCTCGAGCACACCGGCGTCGGCATAGCGATCATCGGCATTGAGAAAGGCAACGAGGTCGCCGGTCGCTAGGCACAGGCCCTTGTTCATCGCGTCGTAGATGCCATGATCCGGCTCCGAGACGAACTTCGCGACATGATCGCCGTGCCGCCTGACCACCTCGGCCGTGGCGTCGGTGGATGCGCCATCGACGACGATGTGCTCGACCCCGGGCAGGCTCTGCTCGGCCACCGAGCGCAAGGTATCCGGCAGCGTCTCCTCGCTGTTGCGGCACACGGTGATGACCGTCACCTTCATGCGCCACCTGCTGCGCAACAAGCTCTTGCGACGGCGACGAATTCCTCGGCGAAGGCTTGAACGCGTCGATCCGCGTCCGCCGCTGCCGCTTGTCGGCGAAGCTCGCGTTCCTCTGCCGACAAGGGGCGGAAACTGGCGAGTGCCTCGGCCAGGGCCGATGCGGACGACCGCGCAAAGATGGCAGCCTCACCCATGGCCTGCTCCTGGTGGACGGACAGGTCCGACAGAATCAAGGGCACGCCCTGTGATCGCGCCTCCTCGACGGTCGTGCTCCAGCCCTCGAACAGCGAAGGGTTGAGCAGGGCAGCGCTCGCCTGCATCAACGCCCGCAGATGCGCGTAGGGAATCAGCCCCAGCAGGCGGAAATCCTCCTCCAGAGCGAGCGCACGGACTCGTTCGCCAAGCCGCAAGTAGTGGTCCGGAGCGCGCGGGTCCCGAGTGTTGCCGGATGCCGCCACCACCACGCGGCGGCCTTGCTCGCGCAGCAGAGCGAGAGCGTCCACCACCAGCAGGTGGTTCTTGTGTACCCAGAACTGGTTCGGCAGGTAGAAGAAGTCCCGCGGCAGGCCGTAGCTGTCGGCTACTTCTCTTGCCTCTTCGGGGCCCATCGGCGACGGCGGCGGAACGGCGAAATGCACGGCATGCGTGCGCTGCCTGGTTGCAGGATAGAAATGCTCGCAGTCCCGGCAAGCATCGTTGCTGCTCAGCATCACCGCGCGGCCAGCGGCGATCTGGGCGCGGAAGCCCAACTCGCGCTTCAGTCGTGCGACCCGCGAAAAGAGATGCGGCAGATGACGATGCTGAAAATCCGGCAGCCAGGCGATCGCCGGAATACCCAGTCGAGCGCCGAAAAACTGCGCGACCTCGAACACCACCTCGATGCGATGCAGCACGAACAGTCGCCGGATCGGTCCGTCGGCGCCACTGACAAGGGCGAGCGCCAGCGACCGCAACCGCCGCTGCCGGTCAAACTCGGGTGCGCTGACCAGTTCGACCCCAGGCAGTCCGGCGAAGGGCGCCGTTTCGTCGGCGGACACATCGGAACCGACGAAGAGCACCGGGGTAACAGCGCCGGAGCAGCGAAGCGCCAGTGCGCGCACGAGGTTGAACAGGTAATTGCGTCCTCCCGTCCAGTCCTCACCGCCGATCAGCGGAAAAGCCACTCTCATCCGCTACGCCCCACATGCGCCGGTGCGAGAAAGTCGTGCACGTAGTCGGCGATCCCTTGCTGCGACGAAACGTGGCACTCGAAACCGAGGGCCTGCAGGCGGCTCGGATCGGCCACCAGGCTGAACGGATCGCCAGCGCGAACCTGGCCGTTGAAGCTCAGTTCACTGCGGACGCCAGCCTCGCCGAAGGCAGCGATCACCGTCTGCGCCACCTCGCGCACCGAAGTCGCGCGACCACTGCCGACGTTGAAGACTGGCATCTCGGGCGAGGCCAGTTCTGACGTCACCTCGATCGCCCGCAGCACATCTTGAACGTGCGTCCAGTCACGCAGTTCGCCGCCCGTACCGCTCAACTCGATGCTGGCCGGCTTGCCCTGCAGGCGCTGGCACAAATCCCACAGCAATTGCTTGCGCAGACCCGGCCCATAGACCGAAAAAAGCCGCAGCACCAAACACGGCAAGCCATAAGAGCTGGCGTAGGAGCGGCACAGCTGCTCCATCATCAGCTTGTGGTAACCGTAGGGCGACAGCGGCCGCGTCGGCGCCGATTCGGCGATGCGCCCCGCGTGTCCGGTACCATGGACGGCCGCGCTGGACACCGCCACCAGCCGCGTCCGCGGCGCCTCCTGCCGCAGCCATTCGAGCAGTTCGGCGGTCGTCGCGACGGTGCGCAAAAAGTCCTCACGCGGATTGGCCATGGCCACGCCGACCGAAGATCCGCCCGCAAGGTGAACGACGAGGTCAGGCAGGCCACGCGCGATGCGCAGGCTGTTTAGGTTGCTGCCGGAAACCTCGCCGTTGAGCCAGTACGCCAGACCCGTCTCGACCGAGGCCTCGGGCCACAGGCCATGGCCAAGGCCGAGTACCGTGTCACCCCGTGCCACCAGATAGCGGGCAAGGTGCTGCCCGATGAATCCCTTCGCTCCCGAGATCCAGACGATCATGGTGCAGCCTTTGCCGCGACGAAGGAATACAGTCGCCCAGGGCGATGGTCGAATGCCGAGAGGATGCGCCGCGCCACGGGCCACACGGCAGGCAGTGCGAGCAGTTTCGACAGGCCCCCCCCCGCACCAGGCAGGACGAGGCCTGCACGCCGCGCAATCTCGGCGTGCAGGCTGGTCAGCGTGTAGGGCGCGAAGTTGATCGGGCTCTCGAACGGATCCAGCACCTGCTGCAAGCGCAGACCCGACTGTTCCAGCGCCCCGACGTACTCGGACAACAGGAAGGCGTTCTCGCCGCCATACAACCGATGCAGCGGATGGGCGTCGAGGAAGGCCTGCTTGTCGGCGTGCCGTGAAATCACGTGCTCGCGAACCGCCAGGATCCGCCCGCCAGGTCGCAGCACTCTCGCAAACTCGCGGCAGGCCGCCGCCAGGTCGCGCGAATGGTGAAGGACGGCACGGGCGAAGACGACATCGAAAGTCCCGTCCGGAAAGGGCAGCCGTTCGGAAAAGTCCTGGGCCACGGTGATCGGTAATCCGGACTCCTGTGCGAGAGAGCGAATCGCGCCTGCGCCGACCAGATCGCTGTCGTCTGGCTCGAGTGCGCTCACCACGAAACCTTCGTGGGCCAGCGCATAACTCGCGATGCCGCGGCCTGCGCCGACGTCGAGCGCCATTCCCGGTGGCGGCAGCAGTTCGCATACCGCTCGCCACTCGTCGCTCTGCCGGTAGCGCTCGGCGGCGCCGATCAGGGGATCGTCATAGTAGGCGTCATGCACGAGCGCCTGCCGGTCCGGCTGCGTCCGCAGCCAGCGTACTGCCTCATCCCAGGTCGCGAAGGGTCGAGATTCCATGGCCATCGGCTCCGATGCCACCTACGGCAGATCGCCGACGCGAAGCGCGGCACGACTGACGACATCCAGTAGCGGCATGTCGGCGATGACCGCACGACGCGCGGCGCCACGGACGAAAGTCAGCTGTCCGCCGGCGTCGCGGCTGTCGGAGAAACTGGCGGGACGCCGGCAGCTTTCCATCATCACCTCCGCTACCTCCTCGTTCAGCAGCTCGCGGCGAACGAAGAAGGCGTTGCTGCCAGCAGCATTCACACCCACCAGGGCCATCCCCATTTCGTTCGCCAGGTGGGCAAAGGCGGGAAGGCTGGCGCCCCAGTAGAGATTGGAAAAATGCGCACCGGCGCGAACGAATGCCGGATCGTAGGGAACGGAAACTGCACGATCGAAACCGAAGACGTCGTTGTATTCGACCACCAGTACGCTCGGTCGCCAGTCTCGCAAAGCGTCGAGGACGTGCCAATCGACCCCATCGAGATCGACGGACAGCAGCCCCGGCCGCGGTGCGAAGCCACTCTCCTGCAACAGGGCGTCGATGTTGTCGCGGGTGATGAAAGCGGCCTTCGCGGTCAGCGGATAGCGCCAGTAGTAGGAAGAGGAGCGCAGACGACGGATGTTCGCCTCGCTACCATCGATGACATAGCCCTGCCAGTGGTCCTTCATCATCAGGAAGCGGCAGTTCGACTCGGAGAAATCCTCGATGCCGAACTCGATGAAGGTTCGGTCGGGAATCTCCAGATGAGTTACCAGATGCTGGATGATCCCGTCCTCTCCCCATTGGGAGAAGACCTTGAACTCGTAGTCGCTGATCCGCTCGTAACAACGGTCGCGATTGAGCCCGGCCAGGATCCGCCCCTGGTTGATCTTGATGTCGTCCACCTGACGGTCGAGCCGCGCCAGGCGTGCCATCCAGTCCACAACCCTCTTGAAGCTGCTGTTCATCGCTTTCACTGTCCTAGAGCCGCAAGGCCATTGTCAATCGGGTCAAGATGCCGAACGATGCGAGCCGGATTGCCGGCAACGACGCTCATCGGCGGCACGTCCCGGGTAACTACCGCTGCGGCGCCGACGATCGCGCCGCGCCCGATCCGCACGCCACGCAGAATCGTCGCCGACGCCGCGATCCACGCGTCGTCCTCGATAACGACAGGCCGATCACCCAGATCGATGTCCTGCGGATGGCCCTGCTCGATGATATGGCGGAAGTGCAGGTGCCGCCGCGCGGGGTCGAGCGGGTGAGTAAGGTTGTCGAAGATGTTGACGTTGTGGGAAATCATTACGCGATCGCCGATTTTAATCGACGCACCTGACCATATGCACGTCCCCGGGCCGACAAAGCACCAGTCGCCAACCGAGATTGTGCCACCGTGCGCGAACACCAGCAGCTGTCCTTCGATGCGCGATTGGCAACCGATGCGGATGCGAACACCA
The DNA here is from genome assembly GCF_900089945.1 of Candidatus Propionivibrio aalborgensis. Lineage (GTDB taxonomy): Bacteria > Pseudomonadota > Gammaproteobacteria > Burkholderiales > Rhodocyclaceae > Propionivibrio > Propionivibrio aalborgensis. The sequence continues at coordinate 14,738 of NZ_FLQY01000246.1, forward strand.
CCACGCCGGCCGGTGTCGATGATCCGCGCCGATCGCGCCAGCACCGTGCCATGCCCGGCCTCGAAACCTCCGCGACCAAGGAGGCGCCGCAAGAGAAGTCGCAGATTCATCCTTGCGACCCCGCTCGCCGCGAGGCCTGCTTCAACAGGCGGCGCAAGTGGTTCCTCGCCTGACCGAGCCAGCCACCGTTCTGGCGCCAGATCGCCGCGCGAACCTGTGCGAATTGCGCCGGGTCCACCGCCACGTCCACCGGCATCCCGATCGGGCCCGATTGGGCGGGAGTGCGCTGCTCGCCCCCGAAGCTGGTCATCCGGCCACGGCCGTGCGTACCCGACCCGTCCATGCCGGCGTTGTCGACCAGGCTGCGCGGCGGAAACAGCACCAGGCCATCGCCGCGGAAAACCGTCCAGTACCAACGCACCGCCCAGGAGTTGGCACGACCCGTCATCTGGTTCTCCAGCATGGCTGCATAATCGTAGGCCCCCGCGAGATTGAAACGCAGCAGCAGCTCCCTGTCGCTGAGCAGCCGCTCCCAACCCGAGGCCTCGGGGTCGAAGGCAACCCACGCGTGTCGCCACGTCGCCCAGCCCCAGGACACGGTGAGCGGCAGAAACAGCGCGTCGCGTTGACCGGCGAACTCTGGTACATCGAACATGTAACCCGAAACCTGATGAACCTCCGGGTCGTCGGCATACCGGTCGAGAGCCGAATTCATGTAGACCAGGAAGCCCGTCGCCAGCAACAGGTCGTCCTCGATGACGATCGCCCGCCCGAAGCGTTGCGTCACTTCGCTGACGCCCCGGATGACCGAGCGCGACAGGCCCCGGTTGGCCTCGCTGAAATGGTATTCGGCGCCACTGCCTAGCATGTCCTGAGCCACCTGCCGGGTGGCCTCGATGCTTGGCCGCTCTTCGGCGCTCTTCGGTCCGTCGCAATAGACGATGACGGGGCTGTCGGCGAAGCCCTCGCACTCCATCAGGCTGAGCAGTGTGCGCCGCAGGTGTTCGGGGCGACGATAGGCAAATACGACGATGGGCGCTGCCATCAATTCCCTCCCCCCTCGATACACGTGGCGAGCCACATCTGAGTGGAAACCAGCTTGTACAGATGATGCTCGGCGCCCATCGCACCGTGGCGGTTGCGCTCGATGAGGTCCTTGATGGCGAACGGATCGCACCATTCGTGCAGCAAGCTGTGGCGATCGAGAAGCAGGGCCTCGATTTCGCGCCCCTGCTCCGACGCCAGCCAGTCGCCAACCGGCGTCGGATAGCCCTTCTTGTCGCGACGGTTGCCGATCGCCACCTGGTCATGGCTGCGCAGGTACTCGCGCAGAACCCACTTGGTCTCGCCGTCGTGCAGCTTCCACCGCGTTGGCAAACGGAAGATCCACTCGACCAGGCGGAAATCCATGAAGGGATGACGGGACTCGATCGAGTGGGCCATGCTGATGGCGTCGCCGTAATGCAGCAAGCCGGGCAGGATCGCCCGCGCGTGGTCATCAAGGAGACGGGCGCGGACAGGGTCGCCGCGGTCGCCTCGCTCCATGCCGCATGCCGGCGGCGCCACGATGCCCGGGCGTAGCAGCGACTGGAAGCCGACGCGCCGCCGCCGCCAGCTCACCAGCCCCGGCCACGATTCGCGCAGCATCCACGCGGCTGCCCAGCGCAGCGAGAAGGTGGCGCGCATCGCGCGCACGCGGCCGAGCAGGCCGGCCAGCGTCCTGCCTTCGGGATGAGCACCGCGCGCGTAAGCGAGCAGTTCGAGAGCCGCGTACTGCGGATATCCAGCCAGGCTCTCGTCGGCACCCTGTCCTTCGAGCAGCACCGGAACACCTTCACTGCGGGCACGCTGCATCAGGCACCACAGGGGATAGACGGCCGGAGAGTAGCCCGGCCCGTCCATGTGCCAGATCACGTCGCGCATGACGTTCAGCCACGACGTCTGCGGTGCCGACACCGGGATGAGACCGGCGCCGACCGGTTGGCAGGCACGCTGCGCCCACTCGAGCTCACCATGATTGTCGGCGCTGTATACGGATGTGAAGCAAGTCATCGCTTGCGCGCCGCCACCGCTGGCTGCCGCCAGGATGGCGGTCGAATCGAGGCCACCACTCAGCGTCAGGCCGACTGGCACATCGCTGCGCAGGCGCAGCCGTACCGCGTCATCGAACAGTGCTTCGAACTGGGCGACCGCCTCGTCGGCTGCCAGATCCTCACTCTCGCCAGGCGGGTAGGTCCAGTAGGCTTGCAGGCGCAGCGACCCCCCCCCTTCGAGCACGCCAAAGTGGGCTGGCGGCAGGATGCGGATACCCTCGTAGAACGACTGATCGCCGGCATAGAGTGCATTATTGGCGAGAAAATCGAGTAGGGCCGTACGGCAGACTTGGCGATGCTGGGGGAACAACTGCAGAAGTGCCTTGGGTTCCGACGCGAAGGCCAGCCCTTCGGGCCCTAGGCGATAGTAGAGCGGCTTGACGCCGAAGCGGTCGCGCGCCAGCAACAAGCGCCGCCTTTGCGGATGCCAGAAGGCGAAAGCCCACATGCCGTTCAGCTTGGCCAACGCATCGTCGCCCCAGTGCAGCAGCGCATGCAGCAGAACCTCTGTATCGGACGTGCCAAGGAAGCAATGCCCTAGGCTCGCCAGTTCGCTGCGCAACTCAACGTGATTGTAGATTTCGCCGTTGAAGACGATGGCAGCCCCGGATTCCGGTTCCAACATCGGCTGATGGCCGGTGAGCGACAGGTCGAGGATGGATAGACGCCGGTGGCCCAGGAGCACACCGGGCATTTCGACAATGCCGCGATCATCCGGTCCGCGATGGGCGAGCAGATCCAAGGCCTCGCCGAATCGCTCCTTGTCCAGCGGAGCGGCCGTACCGATCCAGCCGAGGATGCCGCACATTCAGGCGCCCTTTCCGTCGGCGCCGCCAGCACGACGCACCATACCGCGGAGCACGTAGCCCAGCTCGCCGCGGCCGAGCATCTGGCCAAGGCGGCGCAGCATGTAGAGTCGGCGCCTCCAGCCAGGCACCTCGCGCCCAGCCAGGATGCGACGGTTCTCCTCGGTGAAACGAGTTGCCTGATTCGCGGTCTTCGTCGCCCCGTGCAGACGCAGTCCGCCCCAGGTTCGATTGACATGCCGGCCTGGACAGGCCGCGGTAAGCCGCAGGAACCAGTCGTAATCGAAGGAACAATGATAGCTTTCGTCGAGCAGTCCGATACGCTGCTGCACATCGCGCCGCCAGAATGCCGCCTGGTTGGCCAGCAACATGCCCTCGGCGAGCATCGCGCCGTGATCGGGCGTGACGTAGTGCAGGTCGCGCAAGGGCCGGTCCATCTCGTCGATCAGCATCATGTTGCCGATGATCAGGCCGTCCGCCGGGTGTTCGGCCGCCGCTTCGGCCAACTGTTCGAACGCCCCCGGAAAGAAGATGTCGTCGGAATTCTGCCAGCACAGCCATTCACCGGTTGCCCGGCGCAGACCCCTGTTGATGGCGTCCACCTGGCCTCGGTCCGGCTCGCTCACCCAGTAGGCAAGACGATCGGCGTACTTGCGAATGAGCTCCACGCTGCCGTCCGCCGAGCCGCCATCAATCACGATGTACTCGAGGTTCGGGTAGCCCTGGTCGAGAACCGAACGGATCGTGCGTTCGAGGAACTCCGCCTGGTTGAAGCTCGGCGTGATCACCGATATGCGCGGGTGACTAGTCGCCATGACCGCTCGCAAACGATAGCGCGGATGCTGGCATGGACATCAGACCGGTTCCCTGCTATCCGCAGATTGCGGGTGGTAAAAGACGAAATTATGCGGCGCGAAGCCGGCCGGCTGTTCGACCTGGTAGGCGAACGGGGCAAGCAAGTCGCGCAGGATTTCCAGCTGCTCGGCTGAATTCGCCTCGATCAGCATCGTCGGGTGGCAGGTGCCCAGCAGGCCAGTGGCGCCGCGAATGACGGCCGCCTCGGCCCCCTCGACATCCATTTTCACGAAACCGATTCGCGGCCTGCCGGCTTCTTCCCAGACGGCGTCCAGACGACGCACAGGAACGGATACGCTGGTACCGTCGGCCAAGCCCGATTGCACCTCCAGCAGCGAGGGGTAGGCCGGATCCGTCGCCAGATGAAGCGTCATCTGGCCATCCGCTTCCCCCAGGGCACAAGGGAACAACTGCGCGTGATCGAGACCGTTGCGCTCCAGATTTTTCTTGAGGCGAACGATGTTTCCCGGCGCCGGTTCGAACGCGAATACGCGGCCCGACCGGCCCACGGCGGCGCCCATGACAACGGAGAAGATGCCGACATTGGCACCAATGTCCATCGCGTCGTCGCCCGGACGCAGGCGACTCCGGGCGAATTCGAGTTCCGCCAGCTCGAACGTGCCATAGAGCAGACTCGACAAGCCCAAGGTCTCGCGATAGCGGAGCGCGATTCTCACCTCACCGGGGAGCCGCAATTCAAACTCCGCGCCCGGCGGTGGCAGCAAAGGCGTGACGACATGCCGCAGCAGAATGCCTTTTCCCCTTTGCACAGGAAAGGAACTCAGATAGAGACGGATGGGCAGCAGCAAGCTCCAGATCAAGGGGAACAGGCGTTCCCGCCTGTTGCTGTGGGTGTTGTCCAATTGGTTAATCGCTGAATTCATCTTGTCTGACTCGTCACGCTGCTTTCGCTAGTTTCAAGTGCGTCCCGGAATGAACTGATCGATCATTCTGCTGACCAACGGCTCGCCTGCCATCATCACACCCAGGCCGGCAAGGATGGCGAGGAGCACTAGCGGCTGGCCACCGCCGGTTGTCGCCCAGGCAATCGACGCCACCAACAGGCCTATCGCCAGGACCACGCGACGTTTCGTCCGCAGCAGCGGGACTTCCGGATTGTTGAACACCTCGGCCTCGATCCGGCAGCGAAGATAGATGGCGACGACATTGAGCCCCGTCGCCACCAACAGGCCGATGGCTGCGCCGACCAGGCCGAACAGCGGTATGGCCACACACGACGCCAGCACATTGACAACCGCCAGCAGGGCCTGGACGCGGAAGATGAAAATCAGGTCGTGGCGTCCGATCAGGCTCAGATAGAGAGGCGTGACGAAGATCATCCCGAGGTTGGAAATCGTCGCGACGCCGAATAGTATCATCAGCTGCGTGCCATCGATCGCCATCCAGTAGCGCGCCACCCCGAACAGAAAAAGCGTGCCGGCGGTGTGCATGGTCACCACCGGAACGCCCAGCAGGGCGATCGCCTTGACGAAGGTTCTGCCGACGGCTGAACTGTCCTGGCTGCCGATGTGCAGGAAGACCCTCATCGCGGCGCCGACCAGATGCTGAATGCCCCAGATCACCTTCATCGCCAGGTCGTAGATGGCCACCGAGGCCGATCCGGTGAAGTGGTTGAGCAGAAACTTGTTCACTGGTTCGAGGAAGACGTTGAGCAGCGAAGTGGCCTGGAGGAGCCCGCCCGAACGCAGCAACTGCAGCACACCACTGGAGTTTCCGGCAAGCGACGCCGATAACGACAAGCTCAATCCAAGTGCGCCCCTGGCGTTCCAGAGCAGGGTCATGTCGATGGCCCCACCAACACAGAGCAGGGTCAGGTAGGCATCGGCCCTGAAGGCGATTCCGGTGACGAAGCTGGTCGCGAGTACTGCCACGACAGCCAGCGGACCCACCAGTTGCCACTTAGTGGCAAGGTCGAGCCGTCCGGCTCCTTCGATGATCGCTGCCTGCAAGGCGACGCCGATCTGGATTGCAGTCAGCAGCCCCATCAATAGGATGACCGTGCCGAATCCCGCAGGCGGCTCGCCGCCCGCCAGCGACAGTCGGACGACCAATGCGCTCAGCAATACGGTTGCTGCGGCAAGGAAGGCCAGCGAACAAATGCTGAACTTCACGGCGGCCGCCGTCGCAGCTTCTCGATCGATCGGAACCGCGTCGCTTCCGGCCGCCATCAACCTCACGACGAGCATGGTAAACGCGCTCGAATTCAGCGATAGGTAGAGCACGAACAGCGACAGCCAGGTGGCCACGTGGCCATAGTCGCCGGCACCGAGCAGGCGAATGGCGAGCAACGCACTCAATAGGCCGGCCGCCGCCTTTATGCTGGCAGCCAGACCGCTCCAACTCGCGTTTCGAAAATGCAAGCCCGCCACGGCGCAGCCTCTGGCGCCGCGGCTAGGCCGCCGCCGCTGCGGCGCCAGTGCGCCGCTCGTCCCTCACGAAGATCGCATCGGCCCATAGCAATTCGGCCCGACTGCCGTAGTGAATACCGGACAGCGTAAAGAGCCTGAAGCCGTACTCGGCCATCAGGCCGAGTACGTCCGGAAAGAGATGACAGCCCCGGTAGATCTCTGTAAACAGGACTTCCACCAGCACCACTCGCGCCGCCTGCATGGTGTTCTTCGCGCCGACCAATGCGCGGTAGTCGTAACCCTGGAGGTCGAGCTTGACGATGTCTATGCGGCTCAAGCCTTGCTGTGCGCAATAGGCATCAATCGACGTCACCGCCACCTCGACCTTCTCGACGGTCTGGCAGAGCCCCTGCAGATCGGACTGCAGACCCTCGGCGGCAGGCAGCAACGAGTTGGTTGGCCGGGATACGTTGATGTTGAACACGGCCGTGCCAGGCTCCTCGCCAAGTGCGGCGGCGATCACATGAACATGGCGGTCGCCGGCAAACCTGGCCAGCAAATCGGCGGCAAGGGTGGCGTCAGGCTCGAAGCAATGGAACTCGGCACTCGGTGCGATGGCGCGGAAAGCGTCCACCGTACCGCCCTTGTGCGCCCCGCCGTCTATAATCACAGGGGCGTCACCAGCGCACTGTTCGAGGGCAACGCGATAGGAGTCGTCCTCGGGTAGATAGACGCGGGAGGATTGCCTCATCGCGATGAAACCGGCTTTTCGGATGAGTGCCTTGACAATGGCTTTCACTGGTTACCCCATGTATTTCCGTGACAGCAAGTGCGCAGTCGGTCTTGCCCGGAAGGTCGTCACTTGCCATCCTCGAGCTTTGCGCGGAGCAATCCGCGAATGATCTCCACCTGCCGCTCGATCACCCGACGCTCATCATACAGGTTCAGCGCCCGCCGACGCCCGGCCCGGCCCATTTGACGACTTGTCTCCGGGTCGGAAACGAGCGCCTCCAGGGCTCGGGTCAGGGCGGTAGCATCCCTCGTCGGCACCAGCAACCCTGTCTTGCCAGGAATTACCTCTTCCCGCGCACCTCGAATGTTCGTCGCCACAACCGGAAGCTCCATTGTCATAGCCTCGATAATGGATCGTGGCATACCCTCGCGATAGGATGGGAGGCAGAACAAGTCCATCGCTCCGAGCAATCCGGCCACATCAGCACGATATCCGGGGGCGATAAGGCGAGCGCCGAGTAGTTCTCGCGCATCCCGCAGTTCCCGTTCTATCGACGTATTGTGATCGCTCGGAAGGCGCTCTCCCACGAGAAGAAAGTGGACGTGTGGAAAGCGGCTGCCCAATGCAACGGCGGCCTCAAGAAACTCCACCAGACCTTTCTCTCGCACCAGTCGCGCCACAACTCCAATGACGAATGCGTCAGCCGGGAGCCCCAAGGCGGCGCGCACGTTTCCCCGATTTACCGGATCGGGTACAAAAGCGTCAACGCACACTCCGTTACCGATGGCCGTTACCTTGGCGGGGAGGGCGATCCGCTCGATGATCGCGGTCTTTGCGTCTTCACTGCTTTGAGTAAAGAGGTAGTCGGCCAACCACCCGCTCCAACGTTCCAGACAAACGAAGACCCGGTACTTCCACCATGGCATCTCGTCATGGAAATAGAAGCCGTGCGCGGTATAGATGATGAGCGGAACTCCGGCCATTTTGCCGGCAATTCGCCCCAGCAGAGCGGCTATCGGCGTATGGACGTGCAATACGTCGAAACACTCGCCACTGCATAGCTTGTAGATGCGCCAGATCGCCTTCAGATGCGAGCGAACACTGAACAGGTTGCGCGAAATGGAAACTGTATGCAGCTGGTAGCCACGACGGCGCATGTCCTGAGCATAGTTTCCGTCAGCGCAGACTGATGTTACCGCCCAGCCACTATCCCGCATGCCGTCGATCAATGGCCGCAACAGGTGCTGCAGCGTGAAGTCAACTGCGCAGAGTTGACACACCGACACTTGGTCATTGTGCCTACCCCGCCGACGGGCGGTGCTCTTCGATGTAGGGGAGCTCCGTAGGTACCAGTCCACCGTGTCCTGTATGCCCCGCTCGAACGAAAAGTCCGGCGACCATCCGAGCACGCGCTGGATTCTCGTGCTGTCCACCTCGAGATCATTGATCAAGCGTTCGATCTGCTGGCGCTTTCCGATCGCGATACCGGCGACCTTCAGAAGCCACGTGGGGCAGGGGAATAGTCTCGGTTGCTTTCCCATCGCCCGCGACAGTCCGCCTACCAGTTCAGGGAGCCTCACCGAATCGTAGTCGGAGATGTGGAAGGTCTGCCCTGCTGCCCGAGGATCCGTCGCGCAAGCGGTTAATGCAGCCGCAAGATTTCCGAGATAGATTAGGCTGCGCTTGCTTTTGAGCCGGGAAAAAGGCAGCGGCAGACCAGTGCGCACCACGGACAAAAGGGCAAGAAAATTGGCCCTGACGCCAGGGCCGTAAACCAGGGGTGGCCGCAAAATAACCACTTCCAGATCCGAATTCCCCTCTATACGTCGCAGTTCCTGCTCTGCAGTCCACTTAGACAAAGCATAGGCATCCGTCGGATGGCCAGCATCCTCCTCTCGCAAGGAGCCGCCGCTGGACGTTTCGCCGCATACTTTGATGCTGCTGACAAAAACGAAACGCCGGACACCGGCGTCACACGCCGCTTGAGCCAATCGCCGTGTCCAGTTTACGTTCGTTTCCTGGTAGACGCTGCCAAGCTCGGCATCGACTTTCCCCATGGCATGCACAGCGGCCGCAAGATGGATCACGCAGTCGATGCCGGCCAAGGCGCTTGCCAAGGCACCAATCGATGCCGACTCATCGAGTTCAAGGGTATCCGGCAAGCCGTCATGCGCTCTAACCGTGCGCCTTACCCGAAACCCTTCCTCGACGAGGTAGGCGCACAGCCGGTCGCCGACAAATCCATTGGCTCCGGTTACCAGGATGTGCATGGTCGGCTTCCTCTCACAGCACCCGCATCTTGATCAAGCGCATTTGCGGCGATGCCAAAGAAATAATACATCCCTGCACTGAGGAAATAGTTTCCGCTCAGCTGCGCAAACAGAAATTGCATGAGGAAGAAAGAAGCGAACCAAGCCCAAAGAGATTCTGCGGCGAGTTCAGAAATACGCTCGCGAGACCGCAGCAAAACGCGAAACGTCTTCCACACCAAGATGCAGTAGACCAAACCAACCGAGGCGCCGAGTTCAGCAAAGACCTGAAGCACGGTCGAATGAGGAAACGACCCAGGGCCCGTACACGCATAGGCACCATACTGATTGGCCCCGGCCCCGAAGATCGGTTTGGAGAGAAATAGGGCCAAAGCCTGCCTGTAGTGCACCCAGCGGTCGGATACTGAATCAACAATGGTCTCGCACGCTTCGTTACCTAAAATGGACATCATCTGTTTCGTTCCGGTCGACGAAACCAAGGCTTTGCCGGTCGTGTTCTCGTCAAGCACAGGCGGGTTGAGTATCGCCGAGTAGAACTCAGTGCTCTCTTTTCTCAGTAGTGTATGGGCAGTAGCTATCGCCAACGCGAGAGCAATAACCAGCAGAATCTGTCTCTTTTGCTTGCTCGCTGATTTTGGGGACAGCATAAACAAGCTCGCCACGGCTGGAATCGCCGCGACCACCGACCCTCGTGGGGCTATCCAGCCCATAGTTACGATGATCACAGCCAGCGTCACATAAGAAATCAATCGACCGCTGGGGGAAGACATCCCTAAAGGAGATCGCGTGTCATCGGGTGAAAGTAATGCCGAGGTCAAACTGAGAAACGTCGCTGAGAGCAGGACTCCCGACAGCATAACGCCATGGCCTAGCCCAAAAAGCGTAGGATTCGGCGAATTCGAATACGGCAAACCGTACTGCAATACCCGCAGATACTCGGTGAATATTAGAGGTAAGAGAAGAATTCCCATCCCGATCAAAATGTTCCGTAGCAGGTACCCATCCTTGCCAAGCATCACCCGCCCGAGGGCATACGGCACCAAAATAAAGACCGGCATCATCTTGAAGTACTCTGCAGTACCGTCCCACCAGTTTATTGCAGACGAAAGCAAAATGGCCAGCAGGAAAATGGAGAAAAGTAAATCGATTCGATTGAAAGAACTGCGATGCCGACCGAACCTTTGGAACACCACAGTCGCCGACCAAACCGACACGCTCAGGTAAAGTGCGACCGTATAGGCTCGCTGCCAAGGCACCTTTGAAAAATAGGTGCCAGCAAATAGAAAGATGATTCCGTAAAGGAGCACCGCTGATGGCACCGCCGGTGATCTCATGATATTTCTAGCGTTCAGCATATTGAACAATATTGATTGGGCATTACAACAGGCCGAAGATGGCTGATATTCGGGATGCAGCGAACCTTGCTTCAGAACTCACAACAGATATCATCTTGTCAGGCCAATCGACGTCTCAGGAAACAAGAGGCCGCTCGCCCGGGATGTGCGCTGACAATCGCGCTTCGTACTACGCACAACACCATCCGCGAATTGCTCCCAGTTGAATCTCAACGAAATACATCCTCATGCCACGCCTGGAACATAAGCACGTTCCACAACCAGTGCTGCCAGTTCCGCCTTCCCGAAAGGTGCTCCTGCCACTTGCGGCGTACCAGTTCCGGCTGCAGGAAGCCTTCCTTACGCAAGCGGCTTTCGGCAAGCAGGCTCTCAGCCCATTCGCGAAGGGGGCCGCGCAGCCATGCATCCAGTGGGATGCCGAAGCCCTGCTTCGGACGATCCATCAGGCTCCTCGGAACATATCGATAAAGAACCTGGCGAAGCAGCCACTTGCCCTGCCCGTCGCGGATCTTCATAGCCAGCGGCAGCCGCCAGGCGAACTCGATCAGTTCATGATCCAGCATGGGCACGCGGGTCTCCAAACTTACCGCCATGGCAGCACGGTCCACCTTGGTCAGGATATCGTCCGTAAGATAGCCGACGATGTCGTGGAACATCATTTGCTCGCTGAAATCTGTTCTGGTGCAACGAGCAGCTTCGGCATCCGCCCAGATCGCCGTCTCGCCCCCGCCAATTATGAGGGAGCCTGAGTCGCGGTGCTGTGAAACCAGTCGCCGATACAGTTCGGCTGGGGAATCGACGTCTATCACGCCGGCCAATTTGTGAATTTTGTCGCCCAGAGCGGGCAGGCGCATGTGCCGCCCCAGCACCGCGCGTAGCGGGGCCGCCAACCCATCCCACGCTTCAGGGGGCAGCGCTGTCAAGGCACGTCCAATCATCCGCCGCAAACCCACCGGCAGTGGGCCGATGTGCCGCCATATCGATCGTCCCCAAGAGTAGCGATTGTAGCCACCGAACAGCTCGTCGCCGCCATCCCCGGAAAGCGAGACCGCGACATGGCGCCGCGCCAGCTGCGCCACGAGGTAGGTAGGAATGCCGGAAGAGTCCCCAAACGGCTCATCGAAGATGTGGGGTAGGCGGGGGATGACGGCAAGCGCATCGGCCGGCGTCACATAGAGCTCGGTATGCTCCGTGCCAAGATGTGCCGCCACGGCCTTGGCATGCTTAGCCTCGTCATAGTCTCCTTCGGCGAAGCCGATCGAGAATGTCTTGACCGGCTTCGCCGACAGCGCCTGCATCAGGGCCACCACGGTCGAGGAGTCGATCCCGCCCGAGAGGAATGCACCAAGCGGCACATCCGAGATCATTTGGCGACCAACCGATTGCCTCAACAGGGACTCCAATTGATCAACTCCCTCAGCATCCGTTAGGTCGGCCAGTTCACTCACATTGGCAACGCTCCGTGCCGACCAGTAGGCCGCTGGTTCGGGCCAAGTACCTGGCGCAGTCTCAGCTGAAATCGTCACAAACGTTCCGGGAATCAGCTTTCGAATCCCGCGATAAATCGAGTGAGGCAGAGGGACGTAGCCGTAGCGCATGTAGTTCGCCGCCGCATCGCGGTCGATTTCACCTTGCCAGCCCGGAAACGCGCACAGTGTCTTGAGTTCCGATCCGAAGGCAAAGGTGCCAGCCAACCATCCATAGTAGAGAGGCTTCTCGCCGAGACGATCGCGGGCGAGGACGAGGCGGTGCTCGAGGCGGTCCCACAGCGCCAGTGAGAACATGCCCGTGATACTACGGAGTGTCGTATCAATACCCCAGACTTCAAATGCTGCGAGCAGCGTCTCGGTGTCGGAGTGCCCCCTCCATGACTGCCGATCGGCGAGCCGCGCCCGCAGTTCCATGTGGTTGTAGATTTCGCCGTTGAAGACGAGTACGTAACGGCCGCCAGACGAGTGCATCGGCTGATGACCAGCCGAAGACAAATCGAGGATCGAAAGGCGACGATGCGCCAGCGCTATACCGCTAAGAGCATCTTCCCAAATGCCACTATCATCCGGCCCTCGGTGAACAATGGCATCGGCCATGGCGCGAGCATGGCGCGCCAGGGATTCGACACAGCCCGGTCGATCACTGGGAAAAAGGCCGGCTATTCCGCACATGCCGACAAACCCCCTCGCTGACATCTGTGATTTGCATGATTACTACGCCTGACCATTCCGAACCCAAATCTCCTTGTACAGAGCCTCGTATGCCTGGACACAAGAGGCGATCGAGAAAGATGAAATGACGCGCGCTCGTGCGGCATCACCCATGGTGGATCTACTTCCTGCATCCAGGATCAAGATAGCCAACACCTCAGCCAGCCGGGATGGTTCCGATGCAGATACAACATAACCGCATTTCCCGTCAGTCACCGCGTCAGCGTTACCACCAACATCCGTCACTACCATCGGTAGTCCTGCAGCCATGCTCTCCAAAACAGCATTGGAAAATCCCTCTTCATGCGATGGAAGCACCCCTATATCACTAGCAGCGAGCAGGTCCTGAACGTCCTGTCGCTCCCCGAGGAACTGAACTTTGTCGGAAATACCTAGTTGCACTGCCTGCCTCCGCAAAGAGGGCAACTCCCCCGCATCGCGCCCTGCAAGCAGCATTACACAACTCTCGGTGAAGACAGGCCCCAGCATGGCCAGCGCCTCAAACAAATCTGCATGACCCTTGTAACGAAAGAGGTTAGCAACGCAGATCAATACAACGACATCATCTGATAGCCCAAGTCGGGTTCGCACTTCCTGGCGTTTGACCTGTCGCTGATACCCTGACGAAAATCGATCGGCGTCTACGCCGTTATAGATCAATCGAATACGATCAGGAGGCGCCCCTTCGGCAAGGAGATCGTCAACGACGGGGCTCGAGTTACCCACCAACGCCGCCATGTGCGAGTGCAAACGACGTTCGAACCATGCGGCGACAGGGTGTTGTCGCTGGTAACCATTTCGACTGCGGCGACTCATCAATACCAACGAACCTGTTGCAAGTCCGACCGGCGCAGCAAGAAGATACGGCTCCGGCAAGAAGCAATGAATCAACGCACGACATCCGACGAGACTTGTTGCGAGTCCAACTAGCGCGCCGAGACGCGATTCTGAAGCGGGCCAGACATTCAGCCCACTTTGCGAGAATGCCTCACGAAGCGTTCCTCCGGGATACAGTGCCAACACGCTAACCGCAAACTCCTCACGATTCAGGCGAGGGAGCGTTTGCAGCAAATGCTGTTCCGTACCGCCACAATCGAAACTACGAGTTACTGCGACTATCGGAATGGGGCGCATAGATTCGACGGTAGTTCTCTGTGAAATTGCTGCGGCCAAGCGAGGCGGCGAAACGACCGGCTACCGACAGGCGGTCAAGTGACGGCAGTCGGAGACAGCCACCCTCGACGGTCACAAGGTTGCCCACGGCCGTAGCGATGCGCATAGCATACGGCACGGCTTCACTGGTCACAACTGCAAGGCCCGCCAAGCCATATTCGGCAAACTTTGTTGGCGCGGCTACCCGATTGGTGCGCAGAGGCTGGCGTAGCAGAAAGCCGACATCTGCAGCATTCAGGTAGGCGTTAACCTCGCCGAGAGCACAAGCGTGGACTTGAAAGCTGCCCTGCGGAAGACGGGCGAGTTCGCGCTGAGCAGCCACCAGTGCCGGCGTAAGCACCAGCAGGCGACTGCGAGAATCCTTGTCATAGGCTTCCGCGAAGAACGCAACCGTGTCGCCAAAGCCTTGGTACTCGGTAAGGCTGCCACTATAGACATATACGGTTTCTCCAGCTGCATAACCGAGGTGCCCGCGGGTTGCCGCACGCAGCTTGGGGTCAAAAAAGAACAGCTCCTCATGGGCCGCGCAAGGCACGATTTCAACAGGTTTGTCTCCGACCAGTTCGCGGTACCGGTCATGCAACTCCTCGGTGACGAACAGTGCACCGCTACAGCATCGAGCCGCCACTCGCGTATAGCCACGGAGCTCACGCACGCGCAATTGCACCAGCAGGCCGAACCATCCGCGGCGACCGGCAATGCGCTCCTCAACCTCGGCCGTCGAGTCGCCGCGACAGTCCCAAATCAACTCGATACCAAACAGGCGTGCCACCGGCCCCGCCACAGCAGCAGAATAATCGGTGCGCGCATGGATGTGGGTGAAGTCCCGGCGGCGCGGAAACAATCGCCACGCAAACAACAGCACATTGATGGCATAGGCCAGCGGCGAAAGTGGCCGCACCGCACGGTACAACAAGACGGGTGCCTGTGCCAGCCGTTCCGCAGCCCCGAGGCGAGAGCGGGAACTTTGCATGAGGGCGGCAAGACAGGCGAAAGCCCATACCTCGAATTCCGCCACGCGCCTTGCCTGGAGCATGCGCACGGTGGCCAATACCTGCGATTCCACCACCGTGGCCGCCAACCCCTCGAAAAGGAGAAAGAGGACCTTAGGCTTTGCGGCCATAGCCAATACATGGTGGTGGCGCATCACCGAGGGGCGCGAGTTGGCCTTCGGAAACGGCGTCCCATATCTCCAAGACATCATCCCGAAAGCGCACCAAGCGATGTAGCGCGCCCTCGTCGGCCACGATCCGCCCGGCAACTGCGTCAGGCTGCCAGCAGGTGCATTCGGCAGCGGCTTTCGGTGTCAGGGAGAAGAGCGCCGCACCTGGGGTAGCCACCGCCCAGTCGCGCGCCCGTGGCACATCATGTGCTGACGCAGATCGGTACAGATTGCGCGCCTGCGGATCGGGCGAGTAAACATAGGTGCCCGGATCTTGTATCAACGGCCTCCCCCTCAATACGATGTCAATGCCGAGGTTATCGTCGTGAAGGTGTCCGTCCGGCGTGCCGGGTGCCGACGGACCGGAGCAGCGAAAGGCCACAAAGTCATCGTCGCGGCGAAAAATGTAGAGTCCGAAGACGGGGTAGGCGACACGGCGCCAGGGATTCGCCGATCGCGCCAAGGGAAATCGCCTGACCCGCCGACATGCATCAGGTCGTTGATTGATTTCCGCCTCGATCGCTGTTGTATCGCCGCGGTCGCCCGGCATCGATACCGGCTCAGGAACCTGCCCCATCCACTCCCCGGCCAGCGCACGCACCACCAAGCTGTCTAACCAGTGGGTGGCAACGGGCGGTGAAAACAGCGCGTCGATAGATTCGATCAGCGCGCGATGATCCAGATCGTCGCGTCCGGGCGGGTGGCCACCGATTGCCACCGGATGCAGCCAGAAGAGCCGGCCGGAGTCAGTGTCACCGATCTGGCTGATGCGTCCGTCTGAACGGCTTACGGCTTCGCTGAAACGGGCCGCCCGCCAGAGTCGTTGAGCGACCATGGGGGAAACAGGCACTGACTGTCCAGTCGCGTCGGAAAAACCCGGTACGGGTGGCGGTGGAAAGCGCGGGCGCACCCGGATCGCACCCGGCTGATAAGATGTCAATGCGGGTCGTCTCGACTCCGCTAACCCGACGGCCAAAGCCACGCCAAAAAGAACCAGCTCGGCTGCAAGGCGATGGTAGCTCGTCGAACCCTCGTAAGAGCTGCCCTCGGCGTGGAACTGGGTCAGTGCTTCGCCCGTCAACTCCCGCACCGCGAAGG
Organism: Candidatus Propionivibrio aalborgensis; assembly: GCF_900089945.1. GTDB lineage: Bacteria > Pseudomonadota > Gammaproteobacteria > Burkholderiales > Rhodocyclaceae > Propionivibrio > Propionivibrio aalborgensis. The sequence continues at coordinate 30,853 of NZ_FLQY01000246.1, forward strand.
CAAGCCAAGCGTCGCTGCGCGGCGAGGAATCAAGCCGTGCGGCCGCATAAAGCAGGCCAACCAGGTTGGCCAGATAATGGTTAGTGCGATTGACTTCGGACCACTCCAGGTGACCTGCAACGAAAACGGCATGATCGGTGACGCTGCGCGAGACAAGCGCATACTCCGATTGGCCCAATCCGAACCCACCGGATGCCAGGATATCAAGGGTAAGCAGCCAGTTCGCCGCACGAATTGCCACATCCATCGCGCAGGCCCAGTTGACCCCGAAGCGCGGCGGATTGGTAGCAATGAAATCGAGTAACTCGGCACGGATTTCGTCGACATAGAGGCCGGCATCCGCAAACCGAGTATCGCCCGATGCTGCCCGCAGCGCGCAAAGCGCGAGCTGGGGCAGGTGCTGCATTCGGGCAAGTTCCCGCGGCACTTTGATGTCGACGCCCGCGACGGAAGCGATACGGATATCAAGATGGTAGGTCGACTCAGACCAACGAAAGCCCGACTTGAAATCGAGCTGCCAATCAATCGGGATGTAGTTGGCGCGGCCAATCAACCGCCACGCACGCTGCGCAGTTGCCAAATTGGCGCGGTTGATTCGACCCCTTAGCCAGTACCCGGCCAGGTCTGCATTCACCGACGGGGCGATCGGATAACGATATCCGTCGAAGCCTCCGCATACCGTTCCGTGGGCGACCCGCACCCAGCCCGAGCCAAGCAAATTGAACCGGTGTTCCATGTAGGCCGGTGCAACCGCCGCGAGATAGGCGCAAAGAGCCTCAGGCATGTCCTCGCTGCGCAGCCGCAGCGCCACCGGATGCACGTTCTCCCGCCCGTCGCCGTGGCTCTTCAGAAACGTGTCGCACAGGCGCTGCAGCTCACCTCCCGCAGTCCTCCGCAAACGGCCGACCGCCTTCACCAGCAGCAGCCGCAGCGGATAATCGCGAAACTGGCTCGGGATGGCGAAGGACACCGAGCTAGGCTTCCTTGGCGCGGTGAAGCGTGAAGTGCCAAGTAGCGGCCGCCCATGCCGGCAAGTAGTCGGCCAGCTTCGTGTTGAACTCGATCAGCACGTGCGGCCGGAGAAACGTGGCGCCGCTCAGATCCGCTCCCATCACGCTTCCATTGCGCAGTTCGGCCACTTCCAGCCCCGCACTGCACACAGCACGCTCGAAGCTGCGCCGCGTGAAAAACTGGACATGGCCGCAGGCATGATTGTACGGCAGCCCCTCTTCCTGCCTTGCCAGACCTCCGCCGCGCAGACGACGCCAGACCCATCGTAATGCCTCATAGAGGTGCAGTTTCCGATCCACGTACTTCTCGATCTCGGTCAGTCCGTATCCATTGGGAATCGAGCCGAGGACCATGCCGCCGGGTGCCAGCAGCGGCAGGTGCGAACGCAGTATCGCCGAAGGGTCATCCAGATGCTCGAGCACTTCAGAGTAGATAAGGATGTCAAAGCGCTCCCCGGCCGGAACGTGGGGCAGAAACCTCGCATTCCGCTCGCCGAAATGGGCGCGGGCGTAGTCGAGTGATGGGGCATGAAAGTCGACGCCGAGGTAATCCACACCCTCACCGATCACATAGTGACCAAGTGCCGCCCCGTTGCCACAACCAAAGTCGAGAATACGCGGCGTCGAATTGACTTGCTGCCGATATCGCCTGATTCGCTCGAGAACGAAACAGATCTTCTTGGCCGTGGCGTAGACGTCCTCTGCTGGCAGTTCTGGGCGACCTAGCTCCCTCATCCCGCCTCCCCTAGCCGAGCGGTGAGCAGCAGCAGAGGGCCTGCGCAGGGGCCTGTCGGCTCCAAATTGAACCCGTGAGCGGCAATCATCTGAGCCCAGTTGCTAGGGCAATGTCTGTTTCGTGACAGGCGCAGATACGCGGCGCCTTCCGCCCAACGCCCCCGCTCAAGCCACGCGCCGACGAACGGCAGGCGTAGAAGAAGACGCTTCAAAGCCTCGCGCTGCCGGTGCGGATGACGGCTGTCGGGAACAGTAGCCAATAGCCAGCCCCCAGGCACGAGAAGCCTGTGAAGCTCTGCCAAGGTTGCATCCAGATCAACCACGTATTCCAGCACGCTGGAGCTGATAATTGCGGCGAATGATTTGTCTGCATAAGGCAGCGGGCCATCGCCACAAGTGTTCCAGTTGATCTCACTCGCCGCATCATCACGCCGCGCGGCCTTGATCATCTCCAGCGAAACGTCGCAGCCGCTCATGACGTAACCACGGGTCGCCAACCAGCGGGCGATCACGCCGGCACCGCACCCGAAATCGAGTACGGCAGCGTCCGGCGCCACACGTTCGGCCAGCACATCTGAAAAGCGTGCCAGACGCGCCGTCATCGATGGGTCGTTCTTGTAACGGTCCGCCCAATCACCCGCCAAGCCATCAAAAAAAACGCGCGCGTCAGTGGCCGTGGCATGCTTGTCAGTCATCGTCGCCACCCGGCAATCCTGTACGCGAGCATAGATCGGTATGGGAGCGTGCCCGCTTACGAAAGGATTCGCCGGACGTCACAGGGCTACCCCTCGAAAGTGGTCGCGCAGCCCGTCGGTCAAGGCATCGGTAAGGCGGATCAAAAATGCAGCGCAAACGATGATTATCACGTTGAAGAGGATAAATGCCACACTTCTGACCATCCACGAAAGATTGGGAATGTCGAGACCAGCAATGTAAATGGCATTGATAATCGCCAAGGCAAGAGCGTAATGATTTATGTAGATGGGATAAGATAGGTTGCCGACGGTTCGGTCGTGACGTCGCGTCAGACGAAACCGGCCCACTGAATACTCCTGCCGGCCACCAAGAATTACCAAGAAGCCGGCGAGCAAAGTCAGCACATACAGCCCCACCACCAGCGATGCCCCGCTCATGTTGGGTCCAGCATAAACGCCAAGTTGCACGCACGCCATTGCGCCAGCGGCGAACAGTATCGCCAGGAGTAACGGGCGCCGCGAGCCCTCGCAACCGTAGTAAGAGATCATGACGCCAAGCAGAAAATGAGGTGCCCACTGCATATGGAACACCAACGGAATCCTCGCCGCCAAGTCGCCCCATTGAGACCCGCGCAGAAAGCCGCCGTAGTTCAGCGTGCCAACGGCGAACATTCCGAAGGCGGCAAGCAAAAAAACTGTACCAGCACTTCTTGTCCCGACGAATCGTGCGCAAAGTGAATGCAGAAACAGAGCCCAGTAGAAAATCATCTCGGTAAAGATCGCCCAAGAGTACCTGACGAACTGGTAATAGGGCTCCGGTGTGATGCCAAAAAGCTTCGCGATGCGGCTGTCCAACGGGAACAGAGGCGCCAACAGCGACAGAACCGCGTTTTCGTAGGATATGGCGCCCTCTGGAATCGACTCAAGCCGGACACCGGCAGTACCGATGTGCAAAATGGCAAAATGCACTACGATCGATACGACCGCAGCAACCAAGAGTGGAGGGCCAATACGCAGGTAGCGATTGATGATAAAACTGAAACTCCTGAGCGAGTACCAGTTAGCCACGGCTTCCGCCATCAAGTAACCCGAGAGCACGAAGAAGACGCTCACCGCGACGTTTCCGAGTTGTAGTTGGGGCAACCACCCTGAGAGTTCCGGAATGAAAACAAGAGTGCTGTGACTCCATAACACCATGAGGGCCAAGACGAAGCGAAAGACACCTTGCATCTTGTAGCCGTCAGCGAGAACCTCCGGAGGCCGGGCTGCTTCAGCCACCAGCATTGGTTTCCTGTACAACCGATAGCTTCGCCTGGATATCAAGCGCCACTTGGGTCGCCTGCAGTTGTTGCCAAAGGGGAATCGGCCAGTCGCCGCCATTACGGACGGCTGAAGAAAAGGCCGCAACTTCCTCGCGATGCCCCTTCTCCATCCGCGTGGTCTCGAAATTCCTGATGCCTTTCGCCCCGACCGCATCGAACCGCCGGTAGTCGTCTACGCTCAACACTTTGCCGTCCACATAGACATCGACACGCTCCTTGGAATGTCCGGCTGCGCCAAGCGCCGTATAGGTCAAGGTGGCGACCGATCCATCGTCGAAACTCAGGGTAGCAACGAAGTTGTCGCTCGGTCCATAGTGGGCAGTGCCGGAGCTTATGGCAGCAACGTCGACACGCCGTACGCGGGCACCCGTCAACCGGGTAAAGAAGTCATAGAAATGGCAGGCCTCGCCCAGGTTGCGACCACCTCCTTCCGCACTCTGGACCCAGTGGTCACGTGCGATGAAACCAGCATTGACTCGGTAGTTGATAATCATCGGCGCGACACGATTCGCCGTGGCGCGAGCCAGCGCTTCGGCGTAGGGTGAGAAACGCCGGTTAAAGCCCACCATCAACACGGGCGCGCCATCACCTGCAGCTTCGTAGAAGTCGCGGATGGCGTCGAGTTCCGCCTGGGCCAGGCACAGCGGCTTTTCCACGAAGACGTGTTTTCCCGCCTGCAGCGCCTCCAGCACCAGCGGCCCGTGCGTGTTGTGACGGGTGGCGATCATTACCGCATCGACTGCGCGATCGGAGAGTACCGCATGGTAGTCCGTCGAGGCGAACTCGGCGCCGAACTGGCGGGCAACATTCGTTGCATTGTGGCCTTGACGCGTGACCACCCCGGCCAGACTGAACGCCTCCGGCATCGCGGCGACGATCGGCATCAGTGTGCCACGAGCGAAGCCGCCGGCACCGAGCACGGCAAGGCGTATGGCACCGGGCCGGCCGCTCCTGGCGCCCGGATTGGGAACACGTCGTACCGGCTGCTTCTCATCGTTGACAGGATACGAGAGCAGAAGTGCGAGCGGCCGGGCATCGCCTGTCTGCAACGCCTGATAGGCATCGCCTGCACGTTCGACCGGATGGACGCCCTCGATCAGCGGCGCGATTCTGAGCCGTCCGTCAGACATCAGGCGCAGGCATTCCTGCATATTGCGGTTTTCCGTCCAGCGTACATAGGCGAGCGGGTAATCGAGCCCCGCCTCCTCGTAGGTGCGGTCGTAACGGCCTGGTCCATAGGAAGTAGACACAAAGAAATCCAGCTCCTTGGCGTAGAAGTCGCCGCGTTGAAGATCGAGACCGACGTCGCCTACCAGCACCACCCGTCCCTTGCGCCGGCAACAGTGGAAGGCGGTGGCAACGATGTCGCTTGAAGCCGCAGCAGCAGTGACAATGACGCCATCCGCGCCATAGCCGTCAGTCATGCGGGCGACGTCGTCAGCCACCTTGCCGTCGTCGGGGTGAAGAGCCACCGCCATACCGTGAGCGACGGCCAGACTGAGACGCCTTCGGTCGAGGTCGAGGCCGATCACTCGCACACCGTTGGCGTGTAGCAACTGCTGGGTGAGCTGGCCGAGGATGCCGAGGCCGATGACCACGAACGTCTCGCCCAAGGTCGGCGCGGCGCGGCGCACGCCCTGCAGAGCGATGGCGCCAAGCGTCACGGTGGATGCGTCGGCAGTCGAGACTCCATCCGGAATCGGCACCACCAGATTGCGTGCCACAGCGACCATCTCGGCGTGATAGGCGCTCTGCGAGCCGCCACAGGCAACATGGTCTCCCACCGCAATGTCGTCGACGCCCGCTCCCACCTCGATCACGACACCGGCCGCCGAGTAACCGAGAGGATGGGCTTCCTCCAGTTTGGCCTTGACGAGATCGCGGGTCTCCGCCAGTCCATGGCTGCGTACCCGGTCGATTACCTGCTTGACATCCTTCGGGCGCTGCAGGGCGCGCTTCCAGAGGGGAAGGTTGCTGGTGCGCACACCGCTCATCTCCGTGCCGACCGAAATGCAGGAGTACTCGAGACGCACCAGCACATGACCCGCCTCTGCGACTGGCGCCGGGACCTCTTCGACTGCAACCCCGCCGTGGCGGATTAGCACCTGTTTCACTGTCTGCTCACTCCTTTTTGCACTGCTTTTGCCGCGCCGGCGCGGAGAACATCCCCGAACGCGGCCCGAATGCGCGCCGCGTCGTGGTTGCGCCCCGCCGTGGCGCGGGCGCCGGCCGACAAGCGTACGCGCAACTCTCTATCGATGATCACCCGGCGCAAGCCTTCGACAAGATCCCGCAGATCGCGCCGGTCGACCACTTCGGCCCAACCGGCTTTCAGCGCATAGGCGATTTGCGCAGTAGCTGCCGGACCGTATGCGAGAACTGGAGTGCCAACGGCAAGGTAGGCGGGCACCTTGGTCGGCATGGAATACCGGATGAATCGCATGCTCTCCTGGTCGAAGTTGACCGGCAAGAGCAGCGCATCGGCAGCGGCGATACGACGGAAAAAGGCCTCGTCGTCTTCTATTGGCGGTTCGATTCGAACCGCCGGGTCGATTGCGAGACGGGCCCTGTAGCGCGCACCGTGATCGCTTGGTGTAGCGATAGTGAGGGTCGCTGCGACACCCTCGGCATTGAGCTTGGTCACGGCATGGCAGCAATCGACCAGCGATTCGAGCTGGGCATTGGGGAAGATCGAGCCGACGTAGAGCAGGTCCGCCGGAGAGCCGGTTGCGAGCGTGGCTTTGGAAAAGGAGCTCCACCGGGCCAGATCAACGGTGTTCTGGAACGGTTGGAACGTGCGCCCGTAGCGTTTCCGATAGGCGTCACACATTGCCGGCGAAATGCCTAGGCACTGATCGGCAACCGACATGAAATGTCGCACCCAGCCCTGCATCCGGCGCTGCTGCCACGGTCCCAACAAGCCCCTGCGATGATTGGCAGCCGCCCAGTCGTCCATGACATGCACCGCCAGGGGAAGCTCGAACCGGCGTCTGATCTGCTCGATCAGGCTCATCATGCCGTTGGAGCCGAGAATCGTGTACAGCACTTGGGGGCGGAAGTCGGCGATCCAACGTTCCAATTCCGGAGTCAGACAGGCCCTTTCGGGAAAGCTGTCGCCGAGGATTCGAAGTGCCATGCTCTTCATGCGCGATGCGTCCCCGATCCGGCCTGCGGCAGCCTCTGGGGCTGACGCGGACACAGCGCTCGCAGCCCGATAGCGACGACGCAGGTGGTCGAACGGCGGAGCAAAATCCAGTTCCCCGGCACCGAGGACAAAGTATCGTTCGCACACGTCATCCGTGGTGGACTGCGGGTCGTTGTGCACCGTCGCCAAGGCCTCCTTCGGCCAACCCCGAAACAGACTGGAAAACGTAATTCCCCCGCCGCTGATGCGATTGAAGGCGACGGGGGTGACAAAAAGTACGCGTGGATAATCGTTCATGCGACGAAATGCCCTCGGCCTGGACCTGCAATCAGGAAACTACGGGGCACACACATGCCCGGCGCAGTTCGTCAATTCCGGCTTCGATCGACATTTTCGGCATCCACCCGGTAGCCTTGTTGAGAAGCGTGGCGTCAAGCACGTTGGCAGCCACATCAAAGCCGCGGAGTGGCAAGTAGCGGACCACAGTATGGCTTTGGTCTTGCCCGGTCACGATGCCAGCGAGGCGCAAAATATCATTGTTGGAGTACCCGATGCCGGTACCGATATTGTAGGTAGCGCCGACAACTCCTTCTGTCAGACTGGCGACGATCCCGGCAGCAACGTCGCTTACATGAACGTAGTCACGCACCACACTGCCATCTCCGTAAATCTGCAGCGGCTGCCCGCAAGCTGCGGCCCTTACTGCAGCCGTGACAAAGCCGCCGCCCATTCCGCCGTCGCATCTCGCGCCATAGGCATTGCCCGGCCGCACGATGACCACGGGAAGTCCCTGAAGGGCATGATACATCTGGGCATACCGCTCAATGGTTAACTTGGTGATGCCGTAGGGCGAGATAGGGTTGGTCGGCGCGCCCTCCAGGATCGGCAGACTGGCGGCATTGCCGTAGACAGTGCCGCCAGATGATACGAGAACGAACCGGCCGACGCCTGCGGCAGCAACCTGTTGAAAAAGCGTGACCGTGGGCGACACATTTGCAATCAGATCATGGATCGGGTCGGAAAAGCTGGTGCTCGGGACCGTTGCGTATGCCAGATGAACAATCGCATCAACGCGGGTCAGCACCTCGACCAAGGCATCTCTTGCATCGTAGGCAGTTCTGATGTACTCGACCTCGGCGGGCAGGCCTAGCGGACGCGGCGACCGGCCAATCACGATTGCGGCGTCTTCGCGCGAGAGCAGCTGACGAACCAGCCACTGGCCGATGAAGCCGCCGCCACCGATAACGCAAACCTTCAATTCAGTCTCGCAGGATCAATGCAATGTTCCTGCGGCCTCCCCATAGCGCACGTAGCGATTTGCGGAACCCCGGAAATTTCAGCAGATGCTGCACGCCATGTTGCCCGGCCATGCGACGAGCTTGCCCAAGTGCAGCCAAGTAAGGGCGGTAAACCAGTTTTTTCACAGCCTCAGGCAGCGGATAGGCACCCCTGTACATTAGCGACAGCCGGCATGTGATAGGCTGAAATCCCTGAAAATGAAAGAACAATAATTCCTCGCCATCGACAAGAACTTGCGTCCCCTTTTGGGTAAAGCAGTAGCGTCCAACGTTCCAGGGCGCAACGTTGAGCCCCTTATGTACGACTCCCGGCGCCACATGAAACTGCTCCACCAGTTGCTCAAGGTACTTCTGGTCTCCGTACGCGCCTTCCGTCGGACGAGAGCTGACCGCTCCGGCACAGAGTCCTCGCCAAGTGACCAGGGCCGCCCTCCCGGCCTTACTGTTCCGGAATGCGGCAAAGCCCGCGTTGTATCGTCCGGCCGTTGCTTCGAATTCAGCAAAAGTCGGGGCAAAGTTGTGCGGTGTAAACACGCAGTCAAATCCATTCCGACCCATCAGCGCCGGTGAAATCCGACCGAAGACCAGCGAGTCGGCATCCAGGTAAACGGCCCACTCGGCATCCGGGTAAGCGTCCAGAACATGTGACAGTAGGAACGGCTTGGTCGTCCAGCAAAACTCCGCGACATTGCGCCCATCCTTCAAGGCGAGCAACTCGCCAAAAATAAATGAGTCGGGGCCGAGGACTTTGGCGCCCGGCAGGTCCATCTTTGCCAAAGCTGCGGCGGAAGCTGCATCCATGCACCCGAGAAGCAGCACATCGTCAGCGTTGTGCGAAGCAAAGGATCGTGTCAGGGCTATCGCTCGATCCAAATAGCCGCTGTCGAACAACGTAGTGTATACAATCATGCTATCGAACCGTAAAAACTACCGTGGTCGAGTGCCCGCGAGGGCGCATTTCCGCAGGTAAAATCCCTCTTCGTAGCATCGGCACCAGCATGGCTGCAATCTTACTGTAGACGCGAAGTCGGAACGAATCGTCGACCAGACCGATCTTCTGCTGTCGCGCGTCCAGGCCCCGGATCACCAGCGCATTCAGATAGCCTTCCAAATGCTCCTCTGCCAAGATGTCGTTGAAGATCTTTCGGATTTCCAGCCCATACAGGCGCGCGATTGAGCGCAATGCCTCGTCGCTCCACCATGAAACGTGGTGCGGAGGACAGTTCAAAATGTTATTGATTGCGAATCGAAGGAACGAGTCTGCACTTGGTACCGAAACTATCAGACGACCGCCCGGTTTCAAACACCGAATGCTCGCGTCAAGGAAACTCCTCGGGCCAGCTACGTGCTCCAGGACTTGGAATGCGCAAACGACATCGACAGACGCCGGATGCCGCCTCGAATACTCCTCGACCGTCTGTGAGAAGACAGTCAGGTGGCGCGCGCGGGCCTCGGCTGCCGCTGCGCCGGACAGCTCCAAGCCAACATAATGCTCCGTGCTGATGTAATTTGAAAAATTGCCGTCTCCACAGCCGATATCAAGCACGCTATCCGACTGGCCGATCTCCTGTGCCGCAATCAGGAACTCCTGCTTTTCCTTGATGTAATACCATCCGTGGTCCCGCAGTGCCTGGTAAAAGCACTCTGGTCCGGTGATAGCGGGGTAGAAAAAGCGGAAGTCACAACCCTTGCACCGGTACGACGACAGTTTGGTAACGTCCGAAAAGAGATCGCTCACGTCGATACCGAGTGTTTCGCGGTAAAGCTTCACCAAGACAGGCGGAGCCAGCGTCCGATGAATCTCTGCACTATTTCCATGACATAACGGGCACTGCATGCCTTCAACAGATTCTGTCACCGGAACGTTTTCATGCTTTGAAGCAGATATCATCGATCGTTCTCCGGTAATGCACGCTGCTCATCCTGCAACAAGTCGCTCACTGCATCTTTCGCTATCCAGGCAGCAAGGGTTCGCAGGTCTTCTCCCGGTTGCCATGTTCTGACAGGCACAGTTCGCGTATTCTGTGCCAAGTCTTTCAATCCATAGGTATTGGCGTTGAAGTCGAGGAGAAACGATCGCATTGGAAGCGGACGAAGAGTGAGCGCCCCATAATAGTGCCGACGCGCAAGACTCCTCGTTTCAGAATCCAGCTTGGGCTGCAAGTGCAGCGCAGAAAGTACCTGTGCGTACTCTTCACGGGATCCGGGGTCGATGGTGAAGCCAAGGCCGGTATATCGGCCGGTACCCGCCGTAACTACGGGGATCCCGAGACAGGGTAGTTCCATCCCAATGGTCCCTCTTACCGTCAGACCGACGTCTGCAACGTCGAATAGCGAGGCCGTGTTGATAGGTGTATCCGCAGGCATAATCTTGACGTGATCCGGCAACTTGCCGAAAGCCTGCGTCAGCGCCTGCACTTCAAGTTGCTCCAGCGGCGCATCATCCATTTGCGAACGCCAGACGTTCACCGGATGAACCTTGACGATCCAGTTCACCCGGGGGTTGGCGATTGCCAGCCGAACCGTCTCGACCAGCCATTGCTCATAATCGTCATAGAGACTTTCCCCGTAGAAGAACGTTGCGTCATACAGGATGTGAGCAAAGATCACTGCTGTCTTGCGGGCGGTATCAAGCGAAAGGAGTTGGCGAACCTCATCCGCAGGCAACCGCTTCTTTCCGTCCTGCAGCTTCTGACGGTTGTACCAACCTCCATCCCGGTAATTTGCCTCAATCGTTTCAATTACCGCCTGATCGTTCTTTTCCGTCCAGGGAAGAGACTTGAGCTTCGCCCATGTCGCGGGAGACAAGGCCATCGGATGCATCGCCCTGTTTGCGAGGCGATAGCGGGTGTACATCAGGGAATCGGAGCGTGGAGCACCAAACCACTGAATTGAGTCGCAGCCCGAAAGCAGGCAAGCATCGAATACCTCTCCCGCCGGGGTATAGCCGCGTTCATTGAACAGAGCCCGGGCAGGTTTCACCTCCGATATCAACATGGTTGCTGCATCCGCTGCCTGGATCGAATCCGCAAGAGCCCCCAGTACGAGCGAACGGACGCCCTGGTCGGAAAGATCGAGGCGGCCTTCGCGACGAATGCGAAGCACCTTGGAAAGCGCATTGCGGCCAATTCGCACACCTGCTCGCTCGATTCCAGACAAGTCGGCTGTCGTCACGGCATTCCCCATGAGCCGCTCCGCCTCTACCTCGCCTGGCCGACGATGAACCGCTGCCAGGTACTTGTTGAAATAGGCGAACTCGACGTCAGGGCATGCCGCCCGATAAAGACGCTCCAGGATCGGCTCCCGGCGAGGCAGCAATACGGTCGAACGAAGACCCTCCTGCGACAAACAGCCGGCGATGAGTGACTCGACCTTTGCCGTACCTATCATTGTGAACAGATCGCAAACAAGAACCCGGCCACGAAATGCGGGGCGCGCCTCGGCGCGCAAGCCCGACAGCATTCGCCGCCAGGCCAAGGCGTCGATTTCGAGCAAAGCCCGACGCCACGCGCGGCGGGGAAGCGGCAGAATCCGCTTCAACTAAATGCGATCCCGGAGCCGACGCTCGGCCGCAGCGAGATCTGCCGGGGTATCGATGTCGATGGACGACTCTTCGTCCATCAAATAGGGGATGATTCGCCCGCCGTAGATGAACTCCGGCAATCGTCCCGTGCGAGTGATATAGATTGCCGCTCCGTTACGCGCATAGGCCGGCTCCTTGTCCTGCCGACGAGTTGGCTGTGATGCGTCGAGAAACGACTCGAGGTAACCTTCCGGGGTCTTGCGCATTACCGAGTAGGGATTGAATATGTGCGGCACCGGAATGCAGCTGACAAGGCTGTCTGCAGTCGCATCAGCTTCGAATAACGCTATTGCATCGTCAATGTGCGCAGCAGTGCGCAACGGAGACGTCGGCTGCAGGGTCATTACAGCGTCTGGGACGTAACTTGTCTTCGCCATTTCGCGGACTACATGAAGCAGCACTTCTCGAGTATCTGCCTGGTCATCGGCAAGAGCTGCGGGGCGCATCAGTACCTCCGCGCCCAGGGCACGACTCACCGCTAGAATTTCGTCGTCATCGCTTGACACGACAGTTCGGTCGAGACATTTTGCGGCATGTGCTGCCAGGATAGAGTAGGCGATCAACGGACGCCCGGCGAGCGGACAAATGTTTTTGCGAGGAATCCCCTTGGAACCACCACGCGCGGGAATCACGGCCAATATACGCATCTCCGGTGGCTCTACTAGTAGGTGATTTGCTTCTGGACGTTCACCGGCCCCAGAAACGCCAGCTTTTCAGCGATCCTCTCGCCGGCTTTGCCATCCCCGTAGATATCCTGCATGGAATAACACCCATGGGAAATCTGTGTCGCGAGGGCATCGGCGATATCGGCAGCACTCGAACCCACATCCATGACATTGCTCCCGCGCTCTCTTGCCGTCTGGCGACTGCCGATGTTCACTACAGGCGTCCCGATGAATGCACCTTCACGAATGCCGCTCGACGAGTTTCCGACAAGACAAGCTGCCCGCTTCATCAGTTTGATATACGTCTCCGTCGGCAGATTCTTGAAAAAATGCATATTCTCGGCTTGGGTGTGTTCTCGCCATTTGCGCATGCCGCGTGCGATATCCTCGGAACCTGCATCGGCGTTCGGCCAAAGCACGATTGCCTGGATCCCGCGTTTACGCACCGCTTTCAGGGTCTCCGTGATTTGCTGCTCACCTTCGCCATATTCGGTCGTAACGGAATGCTGGCTGACGATCACAAAGGGTGTCCTCAGGTCAATCCTGTCGCCAACGCCGAGGTCGAATATATGGCTATCCAGATCATCGCCATCCTGTCGTAGGATTTCTGCCACCAGATCTATTCTCGGACAGCCGACGCGGAAAACCATCTCCGGCCGTTCGCCAAGCTTGATGATGCGCTCTGCCGCATCGCGGCTGGCGGGAAAGTGGATGTGGGCAAACTTGGTCACGGCGTGCCGGATGCTTTCGTCAATTGTTCCCGACACCTCACCGCCCATGGTATGGGCAACCGGAATGTTCATATAGGCGGCGGCCAGAGTCGTTGCCATGGTCTCGAAGCGGTCGCCGACAGTAATCACAACATCCGGTTTTAGCCGCTCGAATACCGACGGCAATTCAATCAGGCCGATGCCGGTCGATTTGGCCATGGTTGCCGGGGTTTCGCCCTCGATCAGGATATGCAATCGCTCATCGATCGCAAAGCCATCCCGCTCGATCAGGTTAACCACCTGGCCATAGCGATCAAGGACCGCCGAGGCCGTGGCGACGATCTGCAGTTCCAGATCGGGGTGACCCTGTATTGCGCGCATTGCGGACTTGATCGAACTGTAGTTCGCTCGCGATCCGATCACGGTACATATTCTTTTCATCTTTGCCGGTCCCTACTTCGATACGGATGCCAAGACACTGAAGTCGTCAGCACTGAACTTGTGGTCAGGGGGCAGATCCTTTGAGACAACACGACCGATGAGCTCGCGGTAATCGGCTGCAGAAATACCGTCGCCCGGCTTCTTGAAGCAAAGATCGGCCATGCATATGGTCTCACCCGCTTTCAGAGGCCGCGAGCTAACAATGCTTTTCTCGAAGATCTGCTTCATGTCGCGGAATGGCTCAATGTCGCCCTTGTCGATAGGCGAAGCCCACATCGCCCAGATTTCCCTCAGACCCGAGCAATAGGCTGTGAAACCATCCGGCTCCATGGCGTTGGCCGCATCGCTGCCATACATCCGGCGCGAAAACGTCAGATGCTTTTCAATGACCGTCGCCCCCATGGCGGCAGCGGCAAAGGCGGCGGCACAGCTCTCAGTATGGTCCGAATATCCGACCGGTAGCCCGTAGCGGGCCTTCATCTCATCAATCACGTTCAAGCCGACTCTTTCCGGCGGGCACGGATAGGCTGAAGTGCATTGCAGCACGGTCACCGGCCCGCCCACTTTCAGCGCCGCGACGGCGCGATCAAGCTCATCCCAGTTACTCATACCTGATGAAAGAAGAGCCGGCTTGCCCGTGGCCGCAATCTTCTCCAACAGCGGCAGATTGGTGACCTCACCGGAGGGTATCTTGTAGGCATCGACACCGACACGTTCCAGCAGGTCGACGGCCTCCAGTGAAAATGGTGAGGAGAGAAAGGTGACGCCCATGTCCGCGCAGACTGCTCTCAGCTCATTCCACTGCGCCTCGGTGAATGCAATGCGGCGAAAATACTCCAGCCGCGGCTCACCTTGAAAGTACGGAGGTGTTGGAGCGTTGGCCAACGTTTCCGCTTCGGCGATGTGAGTTTGAAACTTGACGACGTCTGCACCACAATCTGCGGCGAGCTCCACGAGCTTACGGGCATTCCCGAACGAGCCATCGTGGACCGAACCGATCTCAGCAATTATCTGAGGCACTCTAACTCACTCCCTGGTTGCCAGCCGCTCGGCCGCTTCCGTACACGTTGCAAACGCAAATGCGGTCAGTTTCCCGCTGGGTTCAAAGACGCGGCCAGTATCAAGCACCACGAGCCCCGCCCGATCGAGCAAACGCACCAAGCCAGTGGGACTGTACAAATGGCAGTGCAACGCACCCAGGATATTGTCCGTCGGCGGCCGCCTACCGATTGTCATCACATCCGGAACCTCCACGTAGATGAGTCCCTGAGCGGGATCGATGGCAGCTGCGACTTGTTCAAGAAGCACCTTCGGATCCTGAATGTGCTCCAGCACCTTGTTAAGAGTCAGCAGCTTGAAGCCGTGCAACTCCGGCTGACCAGTAAACAGTTCCTGCTTGACATCAAAAAGCTCCAGCGAGCGCAGATGGTCTGCCGCATGCGGGTCTGGTTCGAGAGCAACGCCAGTCCAATCGCCGGGAACCTGGCCAAGAAATCGTGAAAGGAAGACGCCCGTCCCCGCGCCGATGTCCAATACCGACAAGGCGCCTTTGGACGATCGCAGCGACTCCCACCGCGTCAAGGCCGCAATGATTCTGTCCACCCGCCCGGCGTTATCCGACTTGTGCGGTGGCAGGCTCATCACCAACGAATACTTCGCCCCGATATCCGAACCCGAAAAGTCCACTTCGTAATACTGGGCAGCAATATTCCTCAGCTTGCGCAGATTCTCGGGTTTCTGCCGATTCGTTGCACTGCCGCAGGAGAGGCAACCGACCCACGCACGACGATATTTTTCTTCGGATACCCCTGCGGCACGCTCGAAACGATCCGGCCGGTCGTGCGCCAAAACCGTGTCGCCAAGCTCCCCGCCGCAGATGGCGCAAGTATCGAGGTTATTGTTCAAGGCCATCATTTGCCAACGCTTTCATCGCTTGGTCAGTCTTTCGAGCAATCCGGTTTGTACCCGCTGCAAGCTGCTTCCTTGGGTAAGAAAACCATAATCAAGCGCTCTCGACGCTCTTGGGGGTCGCATGCACACCATCCAGCCACAAACTTACGTTCAACACTTGCCACAGAAACATCATGTGGTTTTCCTGATTCGTCCCGCTTCCGACAATGCGGACATGATCGTCGATCAAAGCCAGTACCCGGGCAGGATCAAACACGCCGTGATTCCTGAATCGCTGGGATGCAACCATGTCCCTCAACGCCGACAGCACCGGTCCACCGAACCAACGATGTGCCGGCGCATTCCACCCGGTCTTCTTTATCCGTGCTCGAGTGGGCTCCGGCAATACGCCGCGCATCGCCGTGCGGAGGAGCTGTTTCGTAACGCCGTCTCGAATCTGCAGCGAGCCAGGCACCCTGAACATGAACTCCACCAGCTCATGATCGAGAAACGGGTCGAAGTGCTCAAGCCCCACTGCTGTGCATTGACGATCTTCGGCGCGCAGGCAGCAAGGCAGGGTCTCGCGCAGCATGTCCTGATAGGTTCGGTTCTTGAGGTAGCTGGAAAACGGAGTATCCATAACCGGAGCGAATTTGCCCAGGTCGAAATAGTCTTCTCGAACTGCATCGGCGTAGCGCAGCATACGTTCCAGGTTCGGCAGGCACCGGCCAGGCTTCTGAAGATCGACCATGCCGGCCATCATTTGCTCGGCCACCTGGCGATTCTTGCGATGAATCGGGTGGTCGTGATGGCGCGCCCATGCATCGACTTCCCGTGCCAGGAGTTCCTCCTGCCCGCGCACCCTGAGGTCCGCGAAATACATCGGAAAATATTCGTACTCGCCGGCATTGAGTTCATCGCCACCGAGCCCACCGAACAACGCCGTATACCCGCGTTCCGCAACGACCCTGCTCAGGAGATGGTGGGACAACCACGTCGCCGTTGCCACCGGTTCGTCATGCACCCTGACCATATCGGACACGATTGCAAAGATGTCTATTTCATCGTCGAGTTCGACAGGCACCCATTCGGACACCCGTTCGACTACCACATCCTTGATCTCTTCACGCTCATCGTAAGTAGGATCCACATACACACTGGAGAACGCCACCTGCCTTCGGTTCTGAACCACGCTGCTGCAGCACAGGACCGAGGAAGAATCCAGGCCGCCGGACAAAGTAAACGCCGGTCGCTCGACCGCATTCACTCGGCGGGAAACCGACTTCATGAGCAATTCCCGGTAGCGCTCGGCCAGGGATTCTTCGCCGTCAGTCCAGTCCGGCTGCGGTGTCAGCATCCAATATGGCCGGCACCGCCAAGCGCCTCCAGGCGCCAAGCGACCCCAATGCGCTGCAGGCAACTGCCGGATGTTTGCGTACGGAGACTCCTCCGGGGCATTGTCGAAGGTTCGATAGTGCAGGCCAACGAAACGGGCAGCGAAACCGCGGTTGATGTCAGTCCGAAGACCGAGTGCCAATAGCGCGCGCGGCTGAGATGAGAATGCAAAACCACCGCCCGAAAGCTCTGAGTAATAGAGCGGTTTGACGCCGAAGCGGTCGCGTCCCAGCGACACGACACCATCGTTGGGCTCGTAAACGGCCACGGCGAAATCCCCGATGAGCCGCTCGAGCATCCCCTCGAATCCATGGCGACGGTAGAGCGCTGCGAGCAAGGCAAGATCGCCATCCGGCACGTCACCGATGTCCGTGCGGAGCTCGCGAGCATTCAGAATTCGTCCATCGATCGCAACTTGCAGGCCCTCGTGCGTTCCTGCCCCGCCCGTACCCGTCCGGTACCCCTTCCAGCCGAGCGCGCCCTTGCCGCCATTCGTGCAGCTGACCATGGATCCTGGAACAACCTCCAGCATGGATTTGACCTTGGCCGGCACGGTGGCCACGTCAAAGGGAGAAACAAGACCTGATATTCGGGACATTTTGGCAATATCTACAAAGAGGGTGCGGCGCGGACAGCCCGCAGAAAAGTCCAGGCATGAGGATAGCCGATCACCATCTCGGTCGTCCCCATCGCGCGACGGTCGACGACTTCCTCTACCTCGAAGCCATAGCTTTCTATGAAAGGCATGATCTCCCGTCGTGCATAGGTATTCACGTGAACCTTTAGCCGCACCCCGGGATCAAGGTATTCATCGACCACGTAGCGGCAATTCCCAACATCGGCGATGGACTCGCGCAATATGAGGGTCTTGCGCGCCGCCAGCAGCAGGCGTTCCAGCGGTCGGTGGAAATTGTCGATATTCGACAAGACATTCATGCACAGAACATGGTCTGCTGCGCCCTGAAAGTCCTCGAGCCGGCAAACACGCAGCCGGTCGACTGGAAGACCGAAAGCCGGCAACTCGTTCTGCCCGACTTCGATCAATTCGGCTGTCGCGTCGAAACCGTGATATTCGGCGTCAAGACCCCTCGCCGCGAGTGAGTGAAAAAAATAGCCACTACCACATCCCGCATCGAGAACACTGTCGCCCGGACGGAAAAACGGCGTCAGAAGCTCGGCGGCTTGGGCGGCGCACGTCATCTCCTCGGCCTCGCATCTCGCGCGCTTCCGGTAAAGCTCGCGAACGATGACGCTGTGCCGCCAGATGTTGTGGCCTTCGAAACCGCGGTTGTTGAGCTCCGCCTTCATGCGGCCGCCCCGACAAAACGAGTCATCACTGTACCCGACCTACCAGGATGAAAGCCGATGCAAGGAAATGGCCGCGCCAGTCCTCGGGATCCTCCATGGCAATGCTGGCTCGGCGGAACAGCTTCGGAACCGCGCTTTCGAACATGGGCGGCAGGGCATGAAAATGATAGAACAGGACCCGGACATCGACCAGCCCCAGAGACTCGGCAAGTGCGCGCATCTCGAAGGGATTGTGGGTCCGCGACAGAACTTCGTCGTAGCCGGGTTCCTCGGCATAGCCTTTGCGTACCGGTGGCAGATCCATCCTGAATCGCTTGTCGAGATCGTCAAGCGCCCGTTCGAGCGCGTCCCGCTCATCACCGGCAGCAGCAAGCAGTCCATCGGAATCGATCAGACGGTTCTTGAACAGGCCGCTGCTATAGCGATTGAGGGTAAACAGGGAGAACAGCTCGTTTCGTGCCTCGATCGCAACGAGCCCGCCGGGGCGCACGACAGTCATGAAGTTGCCGATAACCGTGGCATCGCTGCCATCCCGCACATGGGGCAAGACGCCGAAGCAAATGCCGGCGTCGTAGTCCTTCTGCCCGTCAGGCGCGCCGAGAAAGGAGCTCCGTTCCAACACACTACCCGTCCAGATCCGATCCGAAGCAATGCCATGGACAGACAGAACCCGCCGCGCCTCGGTAATCATTTCGGGCGTGAGATCGAAACCGTAAAGATTCAGTCCGAGGTCGACCAGGTCACGCAGCATCGACGCCGGCCCGCATCCCGCATCGAGCAGGGTACGTGCGCCGGCGTTCTGCAGCAGTGTGCGCACGATATCGGTGTGGACAGGCGGATAGGCCGCATCTGACTTGTAGTACTCGTCGTAGTAACGTTCGCCCCACGTCGAATAGCAGTTGCGCACGGCCTGCTCCACGCGCTCGCGATCAGACGATGTCGGTTTCACGTTCATGTCCGGAGTCGATCCTGTCATTGGCGTCAGGACGGCAACCTGGCCACCAGCCACATGTGTGAGGACAGTCCCTGTTGAGCAAGGAACTGCTGAAAAGGCCAGCCGTGCTCATCCCATTGGTCAACAAGCACACGGTGCAGGAACGGATCGAGATCGATCTTCCCCTGCAATGCCGCCTCGCGCACGAATTCCGCGTCCAACCGGCCCGGCGTCAGTACCTTGAGAACCTCGAAACCACTGTCGGTCAACAGGCGAGCAAGCGACCCGGGATTGAACAGATTGACGTGCTCTGCATCAACGGCCAAGGCGCCGGCTCCGAGCATGGCAATGTCAAAACCCTGGCCATTCGGACAGGACAATACCAGAAGTCCGCCGGGGGCCATTATCGGCTTGATGCCCTCCAGGAAACAACGCGGCTCGAACAGATGCTCGACCACCTCGAAGGCGACCACCACATCCGCATCCTTGCAATCACCCCCAAGATCCTCGATCCGTTTCTCGATTACCTCAACGCCACGATCCCGGCATGCCTGAACCAATTCGGGCGTGGGTTCGACGGCCACCACACGGGCAAAGGCCCGTGATTCCGTGGCCACCGAGGCGAAAGTCCCAAAGCCGGGGCCCACCTCCAGGAGCATGCCGCGCGGAATATGGAATTCCTCGCAGTAGTCGAGCACTCTCTTGAGCCAGGGCTTGTGGATCTTCTCGCGCCGGCTCTGTTCGGACGCCGGAAAAATATGCTTTGCCCAATAGGCGTAATTCTCCGAATTGGCATAGTAATCGCCCATGACCGCCTCAGACGGGCGTGGCGACATGTAGATCGTCCGGCAGGACTGGCAGAGGCAGAAGGTGAAGCCGTATTTCTCGAACGCCGGAGCGTACGTGGTCCCGCTACAGGCCGGACAGGGCACTGCCACGAACTCTACGGCACGCGCATGCATTCTGGCGATGTCCCGCTCGAATGCAGCCTCCTGCTCCTTCAGCAGATCATCCGGACAGAGCTCAGACTCACTCAGCGGCTGGCCGAGCGCAGCCTCGGACACGGTAACGGAAACTTGATCGGTCATTGTTCAAGGATAGTATTCAAAGATGGCAGAATAGCTGTGCCCTCGGGGAGTTGGATGTCATTGCACGGCGACCGCGTCACCACACCGGAGATGCTCAACCATCTTGCGAAATGCAGGCAGATCGCTTGTCAGTTCGTTGAAGCTGCCCTGCCCGGCAACTTTTCCATCCTCAAAGAAATATATTGTATCGCAGTGAAAGATCGAACTTAGCCGGTGCGCAATGACGACAATCGTCTTGCTGCCGCGAAGTTTCTGGATTGCCTCGGTAACCTCGTGTTCCGTCGTTGCGTCCAGAGAGGCTGTCGGCTCGTCGAGAATTATCACTGGAGCATCGAGATAGAGTGCGCGGGCGATGCCCAGGCGCTGGCGTTCCCCGCCCGAAAATGCATTACCCCGTTCTCCCATGGTTGAATTCAGCCGCCCGGGCAAGCCAATCACCTTGTCGTAGAGCGCTGCGCCTTTCAGTGCGTCATACACCTTGTCGTCATCTATTGACTCCGGCTTCATCCCGAAAGCGACGTTGCTGCGGATGGTGTCGTCGAGAATCAATGGCTCCTGGGGAACGTAAGCGAAGAAGCCCGCTTGCCCGGGCTTGCCGGCGGGCATGCGGGGCTCCCCGTCAATCAGGACGCGGCCACCCGCGGGTTCCAGCAAGCCCAGGAGAACGTCGACCGTTGTCGACTTCCCTGATCCGGAAGAGCCCGCAAAGCCAACGAGATGCCCGCTGGAAATCTCGATATCGACCCCATTGAGGGCGGGCGAGTCGGTGCCCGCGTACCGGAAAACCACATTCTCGAGCGTGATTGACCGCTCAAGCGCAAGCCGTCTCGTCGGAGGCGGCTTGCCGTCATCCAGGCTCTTCCGGTGTTCAGTTTCGAATTCACGATAATCCGGCAGTATCGCCTCAAGGCACGGAGTGGAGTTTCGATACAACTGCAGCGCGGCGATGATGCGGACAAAAGCCGGCGCCATGCGCAACGCGGCAATGCCGAATAAGGCCATCGTCGGGATGATCGACTGAACTGTTTCTCCGACGACAAAGACGCTGAACATGGTCCCGAATACGCCGACAACGATCACCGACTCCAAGATCAGGCGCGGAGTCTGTTGCGCAAGGCCGTTCTTGATTGTCAGGCTCATCTGCTCCTCGACAAGCGCACCAAATCTTTCTTCGAATGCCTTTTCGACCCCGTTGACTTTGATCGTCTTGATTGCGGCAGCCGTTTCGCCGACGGCGGCATAGACCCCCTCGTTCGCACGCATCATGCGCCGGCCCCAGAGGACCAATCGCTCGTGCATCACGTGCCAGTAAATGATCGCCAGGGCCGCAATAACGATCACCGCAACCAGTGTTTCAATGGGTTTTACCGCCAGAAGCGTGACGACGAACACAGCGGCCAGAATCACCGAACTCCCGATCTCCACCAGGCCCATCGTGCATTGTGCAACGGCGGCGCCGGCATTGGCCGTCACGTTGTTCATCAATTGCGAGGACTTCGATGAAAGGTGGCGAACGTAGGGCACACGCATGTAGCCGGAAAAAAGCACACCGGCCACTCGCGTCTGGAGCTTCTTGCGCATCCAGAGCGTCATCCAGGTGCCGACGAACTGAATGGCGATCCGTACCAAAAAAACCGCCATGACGAACAAGGTCATGACAGCGAAGAACACGTGGCGCTCCTCGATCGCCATCCAGCCGTGGAGTTTTTGAAACAGTTCCAGGCCACCCAAGGTTTCCGGCTCCAATACCGCCTTGAGGAACACATAGACGAGGCCGACACCGCCGGCCTCGAGGATCGCACCGGCCAGATTGACGACGAACAACACCAGCAGCAAGAACTTTTCGCGTTCGTTCGCAAGCGCCAGGGAACCCTTGATGTGATTCAGCATTCAATTTGCATCCAGCACATCCCGCTTCCAGGTACCGTTCTCCATGCGCCACACTCGCGGATCCCTGAAGGTGTCCGCGATCCGGTCGAACTCGTCTTCCGTCATTCCGACGTACTCGAGCCATCGCTTCAGGTCGCGTGGCTTGATGGGATCGTAGTGGTTGACGACTTCAACGGCTTTTCCGCGGGTCATGAGTTCGGCGCGAATGTCCTTGCATGCATGGTCGGTGGCGCGTCCGTACCCGAATTTCACGTACTTCAGGTAGTCATGCACTCCGTTCTCGTGCATGTCGTCCAAGTTGGACATTGTCCGATAGGTGCGATCGAACGGCTCGTTATTCACCTCAAAGCCGTAGCGGTCGATCACCATCTTCGTGTGTTCATTGCCTTCCCAGTAAACATAGTTTCCGAGAAAGATTCCGCGCAATCCCAGGTCGAACAGTGCCTCGTCGCCGGGATACTTCCAGGGAATCATGTCGGCACTCGTCAGTCCTTCGCGGCCGACAAAATAGTTCCACTCGTAGCCGCGGGCAAAGTGTTCGAGCCGATCGCGGTAACTGATCTCGGGGAAGTCGTCCATCGAGAACTGGCCGCACAGGTCCAGGTAACCGTGCTCGCCATAGAAGACCAATGGAATGCCATACTGTGCGGCCACGCGAACCGGTGCAGTCATGATCCCCACATGGGCATGCCAATTCATGTCCCCCATGATTTCGAAGGCCAGCCGGTTGAGCTTTACCAGATTCTTTACTGCAGGTTGCACGATCAGATGGTCACAATCGAAGACTTCCTTCATGCGCAGCATGTTGCGCCATCCGACCGGCGTCCAGTTGTTGCCGTTGTAGGTCACCAGCAGCGGGTTCAGGCCGAGCTCATGCTTGAGGACATGGGTCTGAAAATAGCTGTCCTTGCCGCCGGACACGGCGATGACGCAATCGTGGCGCGCACCATCCCGGCTGCGGTAGCGATCGACGATCTCCCGCAGCAGCTCCCTGCGCCGGTCCCATTCGGAGCTGGGGATCGTCGCCTTCACCTTGGCCATCTGGCAACCGGTACATTCGCCCGCGTCGTTGAATTCCATCGGCGCAGCGCTGATGGACGGGTAGACGCAACTGGTGCACCAGCGGATGTGGTGACGACGTCCCGCGCTCTCGGGCCTTGCCGCGACGTAGTCGCCATCGCGTGCCTGGCGAAGCCGCTCGCTATGGCGGGCGATCTCGCGCTCGATGTCGTACTCCGGCACGCGCACGAGGTAGCGGCTGCCGAGGCCGACCGGACGGAGGGCCACCCCCGCGTCGATGCAGGCCTGCTTTGCGTGCGGGTAGCTGAGCTCGAAGAAGTGGAAGATATTCGCCGCCGAAATCGCACTCGCGCCGCCGTCGAGAACCCCCGGGGCAAAGTGCTCGTATTGCCCGACCCCACCGCAGACGATGACCGGTATGGTCACCGCGCCAGTCACCGAGCGGACGAGGTCGAGGTCGTACCCCATTCCCGAGCCATCGCGGTCGATGGAATTGAGAAAGATCTCGCCGGCACCGAGCTCTTCGACGCGGCGGGCCCAGTCGGCCGGCGTCATGCCCGTCGGGCGCTTGCCGCCGTCGGCCATAACCTCGTAAGCGCCGCTACCATCCTCGCGGGCATCAATGGAAACGACAATGCACTGACTGCCGAAACGCTCCGCCGCGCGCGAAACGAATGACGGATCGTCGATGACCGCGGTATTGATCGTAACCTTGTCGGCGCCTGCCGCGAGCCGGGCGCCGATGTCATCGATGCTGCGAATGCCGCCGCCGAAGGTCAGGGGCATGAAGCAGACCTTCGCCACCTCGCGCAAGACGTCGAGCACGGTATCACCCTCGTAGCGCTGCTGAATGTCGTCGCGACGAAGGTCATGCCCCGCATCGCCGGCCCTGATATCAAGTATGACAAGCTCGTCCACATTCCAGTGCGAGTAACGCTCCACGGTGCTCATCGGGTTGCCGATCACCTGATGCACTTTGAACAACTGGCTGCGCACGATGACCCCGTTCTTCAGCAGGAGGCAGGGTATGAGGCGTGGCCGGTTCATGATGCGGTGTGTTCCGTTGCGATGGATACAAAGGCGTCGAGTATGCCCAGCCCGGCGTCCTGGCTTTTTTCCGGATGACACTGGATGCCGAACACATTACCGTGTTCCACCGCAACCGTCGCTTGTCCGCCGCCGAACGACATGGTCGCGGCAACGTGGCCGGGATTCGCGCAGATCATGTGGTAGCCATGGACAAAATAGAGCGGCGTGCTCGCGGCAAAATCGCGGAACAGGCGCGTGCCGTCGTGGGGCACGACATCGCACCAGCCGATGTTCGGAACCCGCTCGCCGACACCCGGCTTGAGCCTAACCACCGCGCCCGGAATGATCCCCAGCCCCTTGTGGCTGCCATATTCCTCGCTTGAGTCGGCCAGCAATTGCATACCAAGGCAAAGGCCAAGAATCGGCTTGCCGGCCCGCGCCGCTTCGCGCAGCGGTTCCACCAGTCCTTTGTCCCTGAGTGCAGCCATGCCGTCACCGAATGCGCCGACGCCCGGCAGGACGATCGCCCGTGCACCTTCCACCGCAGCCGCATCGGCAACGAGGTCCGGTTGAACCCCAAGATGCTGGAAAGCCCGGACCACGGACCCGATGTTGCTGATTCCGATGTCGATGATGCTCAGTATGGGCCGCGGTTTGTTCATCACACGCGTACGGCTTCGGTTCGGGTGCACTCGGAGAACGTCAGGCGCACCAAGCCCTTCTCTTCGTAGCGGCGCAGGTAGCGCAGCAGTCTTTCGAAAGGCAGGTCATGACGTTCGGCGATGTCGAGAATGGTCATTTTTCCGTCCATGTACCGGAACAGGCAGTCTAGCAAGTGACCCCATTTCTCCGCATCGGCGTCGAGATCCTTGGTCACCGTCGGATCGGGGCGTTCCATGTACAGGTCATAAGCCGGATTGGAAAGGCAGATCAGGCCGTTGAAGGTTCGCTGCACGGTGGCATCGCCTTCCAGCGTCAAGACCACCTGCCGCAAGACCTCCAGCATCTCATCCAACTGCCCGGGAATCATCAGTTCCGGCTTGTCGAGGCTGGAATGGTACTCGGGATAGGGAGCGAACTGATCCTCGCAACGCGTCACTTCGACAAATGGAACTTCGTAGCCTGGAGCCTCCCACACGGTCTCATCGTTGCCAGCCCCCATGCGCCAAGGTACCAGGGCGTGTTCCCGCGCATGGTGCTTCAGGGCATTGGCGAAAGCGAAGTCCAGCTTGTGCCCGCCGTTGAACGTACTGGTTGCCTTCACGGCCCCGCCGGTGCCAGGCATTTCCTCGAAGACGCCGCAGACCATGCGCGCAACCTCACCCGCCGGCAGATCGCGAAGATAGAACACGCTTCCCAAGTGCTCGGGCCCGAGCACAAGGCGGTAGGTGTAATGGTTGTCGCGCGTTGCCAGCCACTGCATCAACCGGATCAACACGGCCGTGCCGGCGAAACCGTCGTTGGCCATGTGCGGATGGCAAGTGTTGGAATTGAACACGACAATCTTGTCGCTGCGCCCCTTGATCTCCGCATGGGCAACCAGCATTTCGCCCGGCTCGTATTCCGTTTCCAGATCGACGCGGTAGCGGCCGGGCCCGAGATCCATGAAGACCCGGTATGGCATCGAGAACACCCAATCGGCGTCCCACGGCCGGTACTGCCAGACGCAGTGGAACATGTAGGCCTCGGGCTGGTTGGGGTTGGTCACCAAACGCGGGCGTAGTTCATCCCAGGAGAGTTCGCCGGAGAACGATTTCGAGTAGTAACCAACGCCCAGCGTGTTGGCCATGCCGTCGAAAACCTCTACGCCATCCCTATAAAGCTTGGCGCGCCTGACCCGCCAGTTGTCCGGTACTTGCCAGCCGTTATAGGCATCGCCCGAGGCAAAGCGGAACATCTGCAAGGGCAGTTCCCGGCCGATGCGCTCGAAAAGCGGCGCGTTTCCATCGGCAACCACGCCTGTGGCAAATTCGCACAACTCCTCAACTAGCTGGATCATTCTCGCCTCACATCGGCACCTGAACATCGGACTGAATAGATGAAACTATTATTTCCGTCGCTCGGCGGCCTATCGAACCCCCTTGCATCCGAACGCCTGACGCTGTCAACGTCTTGCGCAGCTCCCTGACGTACCCAGGAATTTCGGATGCAGACTGAGCGAGAAGTGCTCTCGGAATGCTGTTGAGAATCTTGCTCTCCTCATCCCGACTCAATATTCTAAAATGATCATAGATGATGAGAGGTTTCTTGAAGGTCAGTGCGAGCAGATTTGTTGAACACGGAAATGAAATGCTGATTGAGCAGTAAGGATACAGATCGTGGATGCGAAAATCTGTACAGATAACTACCCCGTATTGCTCTTCCGCGAATCGGTAGTCTTCCAGGCGACATAACGGATGCAGCGACAAAACTACCGGCAAACCAGATTCCACGTACTCAACGAGTGACGCCATAAGTTCATGGAACTGTCGCCAGTGCCGATTCCAATCGCAATATTTGTGTTCGGCCGATGGTTCAACATTGAACAGAATGAATGGTGATCCGACCGGAAGATTGACATGCGAGAACAATAGTTTCTCTTTCGCTGGATCGCCAATCTTGGCCACTACGGCATCAAGGAGCGGCGGACCACTAACCACAATCCGATCCGCTGGATAGCCGTCGCGCAACAACAGTTCGCGCGAATACTCGGAATGGACGAACACCTTTCTGAAATCGAGCGATGGCTTCAACCACAAACGGTTCATTTGCAAGCCAGTCAGGGTCGCTGCCAGCATCGTCAGGGGATCCCAATAGAAAACCCTGTTACCGTCCGGAATAACACTGGTCCACGACGGAAAAAGCCACGCGAGAATACGGTTGATCGGGTCGTATCGGACGCGGATCACCTCGGACGCCATACCTTGCTCGAGGTGGTTCAAGCGGGCAACCCGTAGCGCTAGCGTCCCGAGATACGGCGAGTTCGGAATGCAATACATCGGGACTGATTGTCGAATGCACGCACGCGTCATTGCGTTGTCGATTTGCCCCGAGCTATGGTAGGACCCCATAATCACGGCGTCAGGCTGGTGTCTTGTGAGAATGGCTTTTGCAACGCGGCGCTTGGTCAGGCACTTCATGAGATGTATGGGTAAACTGAGCAATCGTGCGAGCCCTGTTTTCCGTATCCAAACCCGAAGAATGGTTGACTTCGTCGATGACTTACCTGCAGTAGGCTTCGTTGCCCCATTCGGAGCCGCTGGAACGACCGAGGTCTCCGGCGCTCCGTACCCAGCCTCTACCGGAACCGTCTCCACGGTGATGCCTTGTCTTCGACAAGCCTCGACGATGGGTTCAGTGTGATTGGAGTGAAATCCCAGCAGGACCGTTACGACAGCCCCCTTACGAACGAACTCCTCGACCACCGGTGCCGCCTCCCGATGGTAGGATTCCGCGGTAAATACGAACAAAACCGACAACGGAGTCAACCGCGCGATCTCAGCCGGCGTTTCAGCTTGGTGAATGTTTCGTACGCGGCGACCGGAACTCGATTCCATGCGTCCAACAATCTACGCTTTGGTGATTTGTCCGGACTCGACGTGATCGCCTTACTAATTGCGGCCAGTTCACCATCGGTTAATAAACGAGCTTCGACAAGAAGACTAAGTGCGAGGGAATTGAATCCAAAGGCCAGCAACACCAAGGCCACCCGCTGACGATCCATGGGACTCAAATCATTCCTGTCGGGATCAATTACGAAAAGCGCATCGCCTGAGAACAACGGCAGACGACTGCACTCGTCCGGAACGTCAATGTCACCACGGCGATAACGAGAATGTTCGAGGTTAAGGTCGATCAAACGCATTCCATTTCTTGAAAGGAACGCATGCTGATCCCCAAAAACGGCATGATCCTGATAATAGGGAAAAGCTTGGAACTCTGCCTGGACAAACAGAATCTGACCTCCTTCAAACAGGGCTTGTGCTCCCTTGAAGACCTTGAGCTCTCCGCCTTCTACGTCAACCTTCAGGAAGTCGATCTTTTCATTGGCTCCAAACAATGCGTCCAGAGGCTTGCAACGGATTTCACTTTCTTCGACAACGCGGGTGTGAAGGTCATAAACACTCTGGCGCCGCCGAGGGTCACCCCATGGATAGAGGAAATAGGTGCTTTTCATAAGCGACAACGTTGGCCCCATCAGGGTACAGGCACCGGGCCCCTGTGTGATGTAGAGGGTCTGTGAACACTCGCGATCCCATACTGCGCAGTCGAAGTAGCGCTGCTCCCGGAACTTCGGGATATCGCAATTGTTCTTCGCTGCCCACGAATGCATATCGGTCTCGCCCTTGGCGAGCTTCCGATACTCGTCCGGATTCGGTTCGAACCCCACGAGCGTGGCCATCGCAGAATAGGCTGATGGAAGAAGGAACATGCCGTTGCGGGCGCCGACGTCGACCACCAAAGGCGACACTTTCGCCTCCTGAAGTGGTGTTGCAACGATTTCGCCAATCGTTCGACCCAAGCTCGTTCTACGTCCGAATACAGCCATTACCTAGCTCTCCTCAAGCACGTTGCTGTCGTACCACCAACCGATACCTTGGAAAGCGCCTTCCCGCCAAGGCCATTCCATTGCCTATGCTTTTTGGTCGAGGGTGAAGTGAGTACCCACGTAGCCGAGCAAACTCTGCACGCTTCGCTCGATGTCTGTCGCCGACGTTTCGAGAACAAGTTCAGGCTTGAGGGGTGCTTCGTACGGAGCGCTAATTCCGGTGAACGCTTCAATTTCGCCTCGCCTCGCCTTACCGTAGAGCCCTTTGGGATCGCGAGCCTCACAAACCTCGAGCGACGTCGCAACGTGGACTTCGTGAAACAGTTCGCCGGCAATCGCGCGCACACGGTCGCGGTCGGCGCGATATGGCGAGATGAAGGCCGTAATCACAAGGCAACCCGATTGCGCAAAGAGCTTGGCGACCTCGCCGATACGGCGGATATTCTCCGCGCGATCCGCGGGCGAAAATCCCAGATCGGCACACAGTCCGTGACGAACGTTGTCTCCGTCGAGAACGAACGTGCGCCAGCCTTTCTGAAACAGAAGCCGGTCCAGCTCGAATGCCAGCGTCGTCTTTCCAGACGCAGACAGACCAGTGAGCCAGAGTATTCCACTGCGATGGCCATGCGCCATCCACCGGTCCTCAAGTGATACCTTGTGCTCGGTGAATTGAATGTTCTTGGATCGCATTTCTCGCCAATTCGACTTCAATTTTTCCGGCTACTGATTGAGCCGAATACGCTGCACATGAACATCAGCTTCCAGCGCTGAGCTTCCGGCCACCCCACAGTCTCCGGGTACTTTCGGCTGTCAATATCGTCGAAATCGATTGACGGAGTCAGGAGCGGTGGGAGTGAATGCAGGATTGCAAATTCTTGGCGTGTCTCGCTGAAGCCATAGCTCTTCAACTTGTACCTGTAAGCGAGGGGGTTCTCGCGAACCCCGAAGACATACCGATCCGGCACATCAGGATGAACAAGAAGATCCCGAACGTTGCACTCCTCCGCAGCTATCGAAAAGTGTTTGCCAAAAAAATTCGCCGTGTACCGATTCAGAGTGAACATGTCAAACAATTCGTTGGAATGGGTGACAACGAGCGCGCCTCCTTCCCTTAACAATCGCTGCGCCTGTTGATAAAACGTCGCCTCTTCCTTGGGGTTCAGATACGCAAGGACGTTTAACGCAAACAAGCAATCGAAGGAATTGCCGGGAAGTTCAGACAGGTGTTCGACACCGCCACACGCTAGCTTGGTATCTTTCCAGCGCCCCAGCAGTCTGGACTGAGCGGCGTGAATCATCGCTGAATCCACATCAACCCCCGAAACCGTTGCGCCATCCTCCAGAAGCCGCTCTACGAACACGCCATCACCACAACCGAAATCCAGGCAATTCTTGCCCGCAAGAGAGAGTTCGGACAATAACGCCTCAACCATCTGTAGACGATTCGCATGGTAGGGCCCTTCTATCGCGCTCAGATAGGAGGCGGTCTTATCGCTCCAGTAGTCCTTCCCGCTAATCGTCATTCTGTGTCTCCTGCGATTCTTGATGAGTGCCAAAAGAGCTCTAAGCTCGGTTTCATCACGCGCGCGTAGCACTCATATGGCACCAAGGCTGAAACAAGGTACCGCGAAACGGCAATTTTTTCCCGTCGGCAGCAGGCACCGTATAGGTAATGAGGTCGCCTTCACCGCCGGACGGCGGTAGGTCGATCGGCAGCGTAAATGGACGAAATACCGGTATAGCGAACCCTGAACTTACCAGCAGTGCTTCTACCTTGGACATGGGGCGAAATCGGAGACGTAGTCCGGCAAGGTGGCTTTTCGACATTTCAGTGATGTGCAGGTCCTGCGGATAGGGATGGAAGAAATCGAAGACGATCATGGTTCCGCCCTGCTTCAATGCACCCGCGATGTTCTTTATTGCCATTTCGAACTGGGCGTCCTCCATCATGTAGAGGACGGCGTTGATCGTGATGATGTCGTATTCGTTCCTCTCGGGAAGATTCAAGAGATCCAGGATCTTGAAAGCAACGCCGTTGAGTTCCGGATTGGCCCGGCACTCATCCAACGAAGACTCCGCCAGGTCCCCCCCGGTGAGTTCCAGCTGGGGGAAGAGCTTTCTCATGTGCAACAGAAGGTTTCCCGTCGAACAGCCGACATCCAGCAGCTTCAGCTTTCTCTTCTCCGGCTCGTGCTTGGCAACGATCTCGCTGACCAAACCAACCAGCACCTTGTCGCTTTCGCGCATCTGTTTTGCGTATTTCGCCTGATAGCTGTTGTATTCATCGAGGAAAGTCTTGTCGGTGACGTAGTCCTGATACGAAAATTCATTGCTCATTTTCTTGCCTTCCCAAAACAAACGACTCATGCAGCATATTGGCGCAATGAGCCGAGAATATCTTTGAACAAAAAGCATCTGCGCACCAGGGACTCTTCCGGCTCGCAGCCTGTGTCGAGCAGCATACGACGAACCATTTCCCCGCCGAAAGCAACCAGCAAGTCACCGCTGTCGCTGCGCCAGGACCCCGCCTCAATTCCGGCTTCCTCAAGGTATGTCAGGACTTCATCCGCTTTGGGTGAGGTGGTGGGGCGGTACGGGGTGAGGGCCATGTCCGGCCCGCAAAGATAGTCTGCCGCCTGAACGACGCGGGTCGGCAGAACCTTTCGCCAGCGGTCCACCGTTTCTGCGTATACGTCCTTTCCGCCATGATCGAAGCTGCTGTTTCCCCTCCAGCCATCGGCCGACAGGCGCAGCATCTCCGGATGAAAATCGATATTGAGGGCGTCACAAAGCTGGCGGGCTTCGTGTTCAGGGTGGGTAGCGAGCTGCTCGAAGGAGACGCTGCGAAATCGCCCGGCCAGCAAGGGATCGGTGGCAAACCGGTGAGTCAACGCGACCTGCTTGCGCCAGTGGCGCAGATAGGAAGGCGCGTGCGCCGCCTGGGTCGGATCCTTCTCGGCCATCGCCAATAACGACGCCACGATGGCCCGCGGATCACGTTCGAGAGCAAAGAAGCGCGCTTCCGGGAAAAGCCTCGCCAGCAGGGGCACGAACTCCATCACCCAGACTTCCTTGCAGCCTGCCCAGCGCACACCGGTTTTCAAGCCAGCAACAAGATCCAGGCCGCTGCGAAACAGTTGTCCGTAGTCCTCGCCTGCCAGTCCGCTCATTTGTGCACCGAGGGTCGGGGATTCCAGGCTAGCGCGTTCCCCTGCCTTCAGGCGCAGCACCTTCAATTCGTCCTGGTCAAGAGGGAGGTTCGCTTCTCCGGCAAGCATCAAATCGAGCAGCGCCGCTCCATCGGGGTCGAAATAGTAGTCCTGGAACGGCGCTGACGAGGAAAACCGCTGCCGGACCTCCTTCGCAGCCCGGGATGCCACGAGTGCGTTGCGCAGCGAACGGAACAGCGGCAGATAGGGGTCGAGCGCCACGGTGACGTCCGGATGGCGATCAAGCATCCGGGCCAGCAGGTTGGTCCCGGAACGCGCCAGACCGAATATGAACAGCGGCTTGCAGGCCATATGGTCAGCCCGCCGGCACGGCCGCGACGATGATGTCGTCGCACTGCCGCCCGCGGTCCAGCGCCTGCTGGATGACCGGGATGAAGTCGGCCAGAACATCGAACAGCTTCGGATCGTCGGCCCTGAGCGCCGCCTGAACACAGGTTTCGTAGGCATCCATGCCGAAATACCAGGCCGCCACGGGCACGAATCCTTCGTCGACCAATGCAGTGCATAGCGAAGCATCGGTAAAGCCATTGACGTGCGTCGTGGGATCCATGTGACGCGCGATCACTGCACCCTCCATACCCTGAACCATCGTGCCGAGCGAGTCGACACGCGGAACTTCGACTATCAGCATGCCGTCGGGACTCAGCCGCCGTAACGCGGCGACAATGAAATCGCGAGGTTGTGCCACGTATTCAAGCAGGCCCCAAAAGGTGATGAGGTCAACCGGTGCGCCACCGGCCGACAGGAAATCGTCTTCGCGCAACTCCAGGCCGAAGGCATCCTGGGCAAAGACGCGCGACGCACGCGATTTCTCGAACCCCTCCACCGCCATGCCGCGGCGCTGCGCCCCGGCCAGAAAATGCCCGCCGCCTGCCCCGACATCCAAGACGGTCCGTGGCGATTTTCCGGTCCGCCGCTGGAAATGCTCCAGGCACCAGTCCAGCTTGGGAGCGATGATCTGGGTCATGCGGGTTTCGATCGCACTGTGATCGATGTAGGTCGACGAATGCGCTTCGGATTCGGCGAAAACCTCGTCCAGAACTTCGGGTCGGGGCCGCGCTCCGACGCCTACATGGCCGCAGCTACCACAGCGCAGATAGGGTACGCCGAACACGGCCAGTTCGACGGCTGCACCGTCGAGGGACGCATGACAAAGTGGACACTGCGTCATTCGCCGGACTTTGGCCCCGGCTCCATATAGACGGGCCGCAGTAGTCTCAAGGAAGCCCGCATAGTCGCGCACCTCGCCGAGATCGATGCCCTTCAATTTGAGCACGTCGAGCGGCTTGCCGGCGCGCACCTGGACGTCGAACATCCGGCGGACGGCATCGCCGTGGGTGTACTCCCAGCGCTCCTCCCATTCGCGCCCGTGGTCCGCGCCGAAGGGGGTATGTCGGTGCCATTGCGTCATGATTTGGTCGCGAAAACGCGCAAGGTGAATTTGCCGCTCGGCTCGCGCAAGCGTTGCGTGAGCAGCGGATTGAATCCCGCGCGGCCGGCAAGCAGCGCCGCGGAGGCGGTGCTGAATACATGGTGGTGCTCGATGAAAAACTCTTCGCGTCCCGGCCCTTCGGCAGATGCACTCTCGCCGTCAGGCACCTCGAAATAGACGAAGCCTTCCGGCGCCAGCAGTGTCTGCGCCCTGGCGAGCATCGCCACCGGGTCTTCGACGTGCTCGAGAACCTTGTTGAACGTCACCACGTCGAAAGGTCCGATCGACGACAGGTCGATTTTCATGAAATCGCCCTGGACGGCCTCGATGCCGATTACTTCGCGCGCATGCCGCGCCGCGCGCTCGTCGGGATCGAGAGCGGTGCAGCGCCAGCCTGCTTCCTTCATGCGGCAGGGGAAAACCCCCAGCCCGGAGCCGACATCCAGCATTCGCGGCGCAAGGCCGACGGGAAAGTGTCGGGCGGCGAAGTCGACCACGGCGGCAACGCGCCCCGCATTGTCGGAGCGCTCGGGAGGAAGCGCCAGAATACGCTCGAAGGTCTGGCGCATCCTGTCCCCGTAGGTATTGTCGACATAGGCGCCGCCATACAGGCCGCCGAGATCCATCTCGTTCTCGGAGAACCAGTGACCGCAGAGGCCGCAGCGCGAATAGGCGCGCCGGTAGGCCCCCTCGGCACACTCGAAAGCGGTTTCGCCTGCCGGCGGAGCATCGTACTGAAATGCCGGCTCGAGATGCCGGGATTCGCAGGGGCACTGCAGCGTGGGCTTTACTCTCACTTGGCCTCCAGGCGCGCCGCTAGCCCATCCAGCGCCGCGCTGCTGTCCAGCCAGGCGATCACGGCGAGGTTTTCCTGCTCGCAATAGGCGTCGAACAGGACTTCACGTCCGCGTTCGACCAGCAGGACGAAATAGCGCCCGGTGCCGCGATTTCGGATCAGAACCCCGCGCAGGCCGAACTGTTCCAGGCGACCGTTGAGGGATGGCGTGGCATAGAAGCCCCAGTCCTTGCGGGCGACGTCGTATTCGCCGCCGGATTCGGTGACGAACGTCACCTGTTCGTCCGGTTCCAGGCGGAGGGTGCCGCAGTCCTTCATCGGAAACTTGACGGCATTGCCGACGGCGAAGGTACGCGGTGGATTCTTCTCCTCGAACTTCATGTCCATTTCCAGTCCGGTATCAGGAAATCCGGAATATTCCAGCGGCCCTGGCTGTCGCGCTTCCAGATGTCCGTATTGCGAAAGGTCTCGGCAATCGCCATGAAGCGCGATTCGTCGATGCCGGCGAAAACGCAGAACCTGGCGATATCCGCGCGCGGCGTTTCGTCGCCCGCGGCGCGCACGATCGCCAGCGCCTGGTCCCGCGTCATGCGGCCATTGCGAATCTCCAGCGAGAGGTTGTCGAAGGTGCGCGTAAAGCCGAACTTGTGCCACTTCAGCCAGTGGTGCAAGGATATGAAATCATCGTCGATATCCGCGTAGTCGTAGTAGCCGACCCGGGCACCCTCGGCATTGGCCTGAAAGCCGTGGGCACGCGCAACGGCATTGGTGACGTCCGGATCCCACGGGAAGTAGTAGCCGAGAAAGACCGCGTTGACTCCGGCCTGGCTCAAGGCCGCCTCGGACGGGCCGAAGTATGCGGTCAGGTCCTTGCGCGTCAGCTTTGCGTCAACCCAATCGGCAGCGGTGGTGCCATGGGTTACGCCATAGTTGCGCAGCCATGCGTCATTCAACTGGAAACCGGTGTGCTCTTCGGCGGCGGAACCGTATTCGAAAGCCGAGTTTTCTCCCCAGACCACCAGCGGTATAGAAAAGCGGACGGCCAGCGACAACGGGATGTTGAACAAGGCCAGATGCATTGGGATTCCGGTCGAGCCGAGGCGTTCGAAGGTCTGCAACATGAAGCGCGCTTCGACCTTGGGGTTGATCTGGTAGTCGATGTGATCGACACCGAGCGAGATCAGGTTTTCCAGGTTGCGGCGGCCGATCTCGGTCCGGCCCGGAGTCTTCCATGTCACGGCAAGCGGCTTCAGCCCGTATTCCAGGCACTTGATGGTCTGCCATGTGCTGTCCTTGCCGCCGCTGACCGGAATCAGGCAATCGTAGCCGGTGGCGCGAGTCTTGGCCGTTTCGACCACATCGCTGAACGCCGTCTCCCGGGCGGACCAGCCGATGTCGCGCTTGGTCGCGTGCGCATGACACGCGTTACACCGGCCGTCCGCCTCGATGCGAAGGTTGGGGCGGGTATCCGGCAGGATGCAGTTGTTGCACCACTTCATGCGGTAGCCTCTTCGCCAAACTCCTCAAGGAACATGCGGGCATTGAGAAAGTAGAACAGAAACTTGCTCTGGCTGTTGGGCAGGTCCGGCTTGTCGATCAAGTCGGCGATGGGGCCACGGCGGACATGCTCGAAGATGGGACCGTCATCGAGAATCTGGGCGCGGACCTGCGGATCGGCGACATCGAGGTAGTCGAAGATCGGCACATTGAAGCCCACCTTGCGCGGATTGTCTATGACTGCGTCGGGCGCCAAACCGCGGACGGCTTCACGCAGCACGGCCTTCGCCCTGGCGTCGCGGATCAGATGGCGCGTCGGTATCGACTGGCAGACATCGAACAGGCGTCGATCGAGAAACGGCGAACGGTTCTCGATCGAGTAGTACATCGCGTTCAGATCGTCCTCGTGCAGGATCGGCGGCACCGATTCATGGAAAAGTTCATTGTTCATCCGGTTGCGCAGGGCAACCCGGCTGTAATTCTCTTCGGCAAACGCTTCGCTCCAGCGCGGCGACAGAAAACCCGAGAAGGCGTCCCCATCCAGGTAGATGTGGTCGCGCAGCGCCGGGTTCTTGATGAAGCAATCCGGATCCTGCAGAAACGGGTTGCGCACGACGGGCGCAATTACCCGCTGCCAGTTGTCACGGGCTTGCGCCTGGGCAACCGGGTCTGCCGCGAGCGCCTGCAGGTAGAAATTCTGGTGGTCGAAGTAGCCGCTGAACAGTTCGTCCGCGCCCGTGCCACTAACGGAAACCTTGTAGCCCTCTTCGGCGACCGCCTTCATCAACTGCCATTGGGCGTAGTAGGTGATGGTCGACACCGGGGAGTCGTGGTAGCTGATCTGGCGGCGCAGATTCGACAGAAAATCCTGGCGGGCAACGGGAATCGTGGTGTGCCGCAGGCCGAGTTCGGCGACAGACGTTTCCACCATCTCCCGTTCTTCATAGCGCTCGTCGGTGTTCATGATGGTAAAGCCATGAACCTGGAAGCCCAGCTTGCGCTTGGCGATTGCGATGAGCGCATTCGAGTCGACGCCGCCGCTCAGGCAGAACGCAATCGGCACATCCGCGCGCAGGCGGATACGAACGGATTCGACCAGTGCGTCGCGGGCACTCGCTACGGCATCTTCGAACGTCATCGACTCGTCGGTGACATCGAAGCGGGGTCGCCAGTACCGCTCATCCTGCCGTGCTCCCCGCCTGTCGAAACGCACCAGGGCGCCGGGACGTACCTCGTTCAGCCCGGAAAAGAAGGTGTCGCCGGTCTTGTAGAGAGCCTTGTAGCCGTTCACCAGATAGCGACGCAGATGATCGAGATTGACCGGAAGACTGCGCCCGAGCAAGGCAAAAACGAACTTGGGTTCGGACCCGAAATAAACGCCGGTATCGTCTTCGAATACATACAGGGGCTTTTCGCCGAACCGGTCGCGGCACAGCAGAAGCCCGTTGTCGGCGAGCCAGGCGAAAGCCCACATGCCTTCGCAGTTGTCCAGCCCGGCGACTCCTTGTGTCGCCAGCACGCTGGCAAGCACTTCGGTGTCGCTTTCGGTGGTGAATGCCTCGCCCTGCCGCTGCAGCGTCGCCCGAAGCTCGAGGTAGTTGTACAACTCGCCGTTATAGCTGAGATGCCCGCCGCCCCGTGCGAACGGCTGGTTGGCTCGATCGTCGAGATCGAGGATGCGCAGACGCGAGTGCAGCAAATAGCCGTTGCGCTCGCCGCCTATCACGCGACGGACCTGACCATGACCATCCGGTCCGCGACGCCCCATGCGGTCGAGACATTTTGCCAGCGCCTCCGGCGCCAGCTCGCGCGTTCCATAGTAACCGGCAATGCCGCACATGGTCAGGCCACCATATCCGGCAGGAGCATTTCTCCGCGCACCACCGGGCGAAGCAGGCGATGACCGAGAACGATGCTCTCCTGACCCGGCATCAGCCCTCCCCCGGGCCGCAGCCATTCAAGGTCATGCTCCGTCAGGACATGCCCCGCCGGAAGGTCGAGCCGCGCCACGATTGATCGCCGGGCGGCGGCGATCACTGGCGCTTCTGCTTCCTGCGGCAATTTTTCCCCGGTGCCGAGCAGTTCCTGAGCCAGACGAACGCGCCGGACCAGTTCCGTCATTTCGGCAGGATCGGCAGAAAGGGCGTGGTCCCTGAACTCGGACTGCGTCTTGGAAAGCGTGAAGTGCTTCTCGATGATGCGCGCGCCCAGCGCTACCGACAATACCGCCGCCTCGATTCCCAAGGTGTGGTCGGAATAGCCGACAACGCCCCCGATTTCATCGGCAAGAGTGCTGATGGCGCGCAGATTGGCTTGCGCGGGCGGCGTCGGGTAGGCGGAAACACAATGCAGCAATGCAATGTGGGCAGAATGACCGCTTTTTTGCGCGGCCGTCTCGATGATCCGGCAGGCCTCACGAATCCCGGTCATTCCCGCCATTCCTGTGGAGAGCAGGACCGGCTTCCCCGTCGCGGCAACGGCGGCAAGCAGGGATGCGTAGTTGTTGTCGCCGGAGGCAATCTTGAAGGCGGGTACCAGTTCATCCAGCCAAGGCACGACTTCCGGCGAGAAAGGCGTGGAGAGAAAGACGGTTCCGGCCGCGCCGGCGATCGTTGCCAACTCGGCAAACTCGTCGCGACTGAACGCGAATCGGCCCAACTGCTCCAGTCGTGCCGGCTGGCTTGCCGATACGAGTTGATCAGGCTGAATGGTCTGAAACTTGACCGCATGAGCACCGGCGGCGGCGGCGGCGAGGATCATGTCCCTGGCAAGCCCGAAGTCGCCTTCATGGTTATTGCCGATTTCGGCAATAACCATGACTTCGCGCGACAGATCGATGTCACCTATTTTCATTGGTGTTCCTTGGCAACGCCGTGGAAGTGCATGACATATTGTGCGGACGTCAGGCGAAATCCCAATGACTCGTAAAGCCTTACCGATGGCGTATTGGCAGCCTGCGTGCCCACCTTCATTGTCGTGGGGACGCGGCCGTCACCCGTCCCATGCAGGACGGCATACAAAATCATGTCGCGGCCGATGCCTTGGCCCTGCCAGGCGGAATCAAGGCCGATCAGGTCGACTACCAGGCAACCCGTCTCTGCCCACAGGAGCTGGAGAAAGCCGACGACGCCGCCGTCGCGTTCGGCGACCACCATGCCGTCGCCGCGCTTGCCCTCGAAGTAATTGCCCGCCCAGGAAGACTTGATGCCGTCCGCCAGATGCTTCGGAAAACGCGGATCCAGATGGAAACGCGAAAAACGAAAGGCACGGCCGGCAATCCCCGCTACAGCTTCGCGATCTTCCGGCCGGGACAAGCGTATGCCGGGACTTCGCGGGCTCGACTGCTGCCCCGAGATGGGCCTGTCAAAGGTAAGCGCGGTATCCACCACGCGGAATCCGGCATCAGCCAGTTGCGATACCTCGGCAATATCTCCGGCCTTCAGCTTCGCATAGGCAAAAACAGGACCATCCGTATGGAGCATTGCCCAAGACTCGCTGCCTGACCCACTCTCGACCCGCCATGCAGGGCAACCGACAACACCTGACAGCCAGGAATCCGGCTTCAGGATATGGTTCGTTGCGGCGTTGCCAATCTCAGTCCTCACGGAACAACTCGGGTTGAGCGGCTGCCAGTTGTTTGTACCACTGGATATACTGAACGAAGCCTTGGTCTACCGGGTACTGCGGGTCATAGCCGAGCAAGCTGCGAGCCTTCTCGACGCTTAACGTGCCGCGCTCCGGCATCAAGGCGTCGCGTGGGTTGTAAGTCAACTGCAGACCGGGGAAGTGCTCGATTACCAGATTGGCAAGATCATTCAGGGCCCGGGCACTGCCATAAGTGATGTTGAATATCTGATTGCGCGCTTCGGGCCTGGCAATGCAACGCAACACACCCTGGCAGAAATCCTTTATGTAGGTAAAGTCCAGCGCATCGGTGCCATCGCCGTTGATCGTCAGCGACTTGCCGCGGATCGCGTTCTCGATGAATGCCTGTCCGACGCGGCGGCTGACACAGCGCTCGCCATAGAGCGCGGACGGCCGGATGATCGTGTAGGGCAAATTGAACACCTGGTTGTAAGCGACGACCAGCTTCTCCGCGCCATACTTCAAGGCGCCGTAGATGCCCATCGGCTCGCAATGCCTGTCTTCGGTAACCGCATCTCCCTCGAAGTTGCCATAAACCATGGACGAGGACAGATAGATAAAGTGCGGCTTTCTGTCCTTGACGGAATCCAACGCGTTCTCGAGCGTTCGCATGCTGTGATCAAAAGTGCTGAAGGGATCCTTGTTGGAGCGGTTGGCGTGCGCCACGGCTGCCAGATGGATAACGACATCGGGCTTGATCGCGTTCAGGCAGGGACTGAGCACATGGTAATCGCGCGCATCGATCACGTGCAGCGGGATCCTTGCCTGGCGCAGCAAATCCAGGCGCAAGTTGACGAACCCGACGTACAGGTTGTTGTTCGGGCTCGGGTTGAGACCGCTGGTGAAGGCACCGAGGTTATTGACCTGCAGTCCGTCGATGACATGCGGCTCGGCGCCAAGTGCCTTCAGCTCCAGCGCAAGATTGTGGCCGATAAAACCGGCGCCACCCACCAGAGCAATTACCTTGCCTTTGAATGCGCTCGCGTCAATCATTTGATAGCTCCAAGAACTTGTTTAAGCATCCTGCCAACATAAATCATGTCTTCCTCATCCAGGTGAGGCCCCACGGACAGTGCGATGGAATGGTTACTGATCCGCGCAGCATTGGGGTACTGAACGCGACCCAAGTCATACTTGTCCCGGTAATACTTGAGATGCGGTACGGGTCCGGGGTAATAGACGCTCGTGCCGACACCCAGGTCGCGCAGACCATTGATGATGTCGTATCGCTTGTCGGCAACGGCATCGTCCAGAACAGCGACAAGGCAGTAGTGCGCGTGTTCGAAATCACCCCCGCCCGCTGCGAGACATTTGACCTCATCGATATCCTCGAGCGCCTTGCGCAGGGCGGCATCGTTCTCGGCGCGCTTCGTCAGAAAACCGCCCACACGCTTCAATTGTTGAACGCCGATGGCCGCTTCGATTTCATTCATCCGGTAGTTGTAGCCAAGGAGATCGACATCGTACAAACCGGGAACCACCCGCTCACCTACCATCTTGTCGTAGCCGAAGGCCTTGAGTCTGGCGACTTTTGCTGCCACTTCCGCGTGGCGCGTGGTGAACATGCCGCCCTCCGCCGTGGTGATGTGTTTCACCGGGTAGAACGAGAATGAGCCTACATCACCGATCAATCCGGCGTGCACACCCTTGTAGCGGGCACCCAGTGCCAGGGCGGCGTCTTCCACGACGAACAGATCGTGCTTCCTGGCCAGGACATTTACCCTGTCCATATCGACGGGCAGGCCAAGATAGTGCACTACGCTGATCGCCTTGGTGCGCGGTGAAATCGCAGCCTCGATTCCATCGATGTCGATGTTTCCGGTAGTTGCGTCCACATCGACAAAAACCGGGCGTGCACCCGTGTACTCAACCGAGTGAGCGGTCGCGACGTGGGTCTGCGCCGGAACGATCACCTCATCACCGGGGCCGATGCCGAGATACACGTAGGCAAGGTGAAGGCCTGCCGTGCAGGACGCGACGGTATGCGCATAGCCGCCGCCAATAAATCCCGAGAAATCGGTTTCGAACTTCTTCGCGAGCGGCCCATGCACAAACTGGGTGCCGCTCAACACTTCCAAGACAGCACTTCGCTCCTCGTCGCCGATTATTGGCCTACCGAATGGAATATTTCTCATAGTATTTACCGATATCAATAAGTAGCTACAACTTCCGGTTTCCCGGTTCTGAGGGACTTGTCAATTGCGATGCACGCAGACATCGTCCTGAATACGTCCGCTTCCTCGACCGCAGCCTTGCCCTTTCCGAGAATCGCTTCAATGAAACCTGGAATCAAATCACCCTTGGCCGTCCCCGGATAGGCGGACGTTATGGATTGAGGAGTCTCTTGCGGGTCACGGCTTCTAATCAAAACTCCACCTCCAATGCCATTTTCGAATGTTCCCTCGGTGCCGTAGAGCGCGATCTTGTGGAAATGCGGATAGACACATCCGAAGTTGGCAGCGACTTTGCCGATTGTTCCATCGTCGAAGCGCAGCCACGCCATGACCATGTCCGGGGTTTGGAAAGCAGCGCCAGCGCTACAGACCTTGTTGCCAACCGCGCTGACTTCGATCACTGGGGAATCCACCATCCAGATCAGCAGGTCGATCATGTGAATTCCACCGCCAAGCATTACGGAATAATCGAGGATATCGCCTCGCCAACCTGTAAGCACCTTGTGCAGTCGGCCGTAATTGTAATCCGCCTCGACGCAGTATAGCTGGCCGAGCTCTCCTGCCCGGACTCGGTCATGGACATCACGAAATCGCTCGCTCATGCGAAGAATCGTATTGGTCGACAGGCGAACTCCGGGGTTCCGGTCGAGAGCATCCCGAATGGCCCCGAGTTCCGCCTCATTCATGCATAGAGGTTTTTCCGAGAAGACATGCTTACCTCCCGTAATTGCACGGACGACCTGCGCCGCATGATGATGGTCGTAGCTCGCGATCGACACAACGTCGATATCATCGGCAGCAAGAAGCTCGTCAGCCGATTCGGCGATGCGGCAACCCGGATGCGTTCTGCTCGCAGTGGCGCGCTTTTCCGGATTGGTGTCGCACAGCGCTACTACCTCGACACCGGCAGCCCGATAGCCCAAGACATGCTGTTCGCCAACACCCAGCCCGATAACTCCGGCGCGGAGCGGCCTCATGCGCGACCACCATCCAGACGCCTTTGCGCCGCGACAATCTCTGCCAAACCGTGGCGCCAGTAAGGTTCGTCCAAAAGATCGAGCAATGCCTCGAGGCGCGACATGTCTTCCGCCGTGTCTACAGACAACTGCATGTCGCCAAGCAACTCCGTATGTTCAATGCTGATGATGCGGCCTCCGTCAGGGTGCTTGTAAAAAGACTCCGTAACGTGCTCCTTTTCGGTCGGCGACATTCCGTCTAAAACTCGGGTACGCAGAGCTTCGACGGAAACGACTTCGATCGACTGTCCCTTCGGGAAGGTCCTTCTTGCTACATTCGTGACAAGGTCTGGCCGATCAGACTCCCGAAACACCGACACCAACCTGTCAACCAAAGTGCTGTCAATCAACGGGCTATCACCACTAATACGCACTAAGGCCTGCGCGCCGGCCTCGTCGGCTGCACCCAACAAACGTGAGGCAACATCGTCCAGCGACCCGCGATAGCACGGCAGACCTGTTGTCTCGGCGAATGCCACGACCGGGTCATCACTTTCCTCGCGCGAGGTAGCAAGCACTATTCCATCGAGTTGACGACAGTGGCGCAGACGCTCCGTCAGGTAGGTGAGCATCGACCTTCCACGCACCATTCGCAGAATCTTCCCCGGCAAGCGCCTTGACGACATGCGGGCCTGGATGACTGAAACAATCTTCATCTCAATTTCGCACCGCGACCATCCGTCGTTCTGCGACAGATAGACGAGCTGCATCAAGAACCCGCCATACCGCTTCGCCATCCGCAAAGGACGGCAAAATGGGAGAGCGGTCCTTCCCGCTGACCACCGATACGAAATCCGCGGCGAGCTGCCGAAAACCGTCAATACGATGGTCTGCAGAATCGATGCTGTCGGCGATAGTCAACACGGTTTCACCGTCACCGGCCAACTGCAGCGTCAGCTGTTTGGTATCGGAAGTGAAGGGTGGCGCATGATGAAAGCGGACGCAACCCCTGTCTCCGTAGACTTCTATCCTGTGCCCGATCCCGGCAGGCTCGGCGTTCGAAACAGCAAAGCGACCCATTGCACCGTTCTCGAAAATACAGTGCATATCGCAACTGTCGGGCGCCGTCGCGGGCTTAAAGCCGCCGAGCCCATCCGGCCGCTGACGCACTCGGGTCGCCGTCGAGCACCACAGTTCGCGTATGGACTCACCGACAACTGCGTGAGCATAGTCAATGACATGGCAACACCAATCGACCAAGACGCCACCTGCCGAATCAATGTCATGGCGCCACGACCATGTGCGGGCGGGATTCAGTCCGGTCGCCACCAGCCAGGTCACGTCGATTCGGGACACGCACCCGATCTGGCCGGCACGAACCAGATCGATCATCTGCCGCAAGGCATTGTCGTATCGGAACTCATAACCGAGCGCCGTCG
The DNA here is from genome assembly GCF_900089945.1 of Candidatus Propionivibrio aalborgensis. Classification (GTDB taxonomy): domain Bacteria; phylum Pseudomonadota; class Gammaproteobacteria; order Burkholderiales; family Rhodocyclaceae; genus Propionivibrio; species Propionivibrio aalborgensis. The sequence continues at coordinate 74,708 of NZ_FLQY01000246.1, forward strand.
TAAGTCCGTTTCTCCTGGCGATGCGATCCAGACCGGATATGTCTTCCAACCCGCTGCCGAAGGGCTTTTCGCACAGAACGTGCTTGCCTGACGCGAGGGCCGCACGAACCAACTCCGACTGATACAAGGCGGGCACGGCAATACTCACCGCGTCCACGCCGGCCCACCCGACCAAGGCGTCACCACTATCGAAAACCTTCGCTTTCAATCCTTGGTTATCGGAAATTCTCCGGGCGCGCCCCGACCCCCCGTCGGCAAGTGCGGTGACGATTACGTCCGGAAGGTCCACGAAGGCAGGAAGGTGCACGTTCGCGCCATAGCCCATCCCTGCAATACCAACGCGGATCATCGCTGCTCGCAACCGGAATTCGCCGATTCAACCTTCATGAATGCGGACTTCGGGCAAGGGAAGAACGATCTTCGACTTGAGCCCCTTTTCGCGCAGCTTGCGGATTATCGGTTCGGCATAGTGCCAGGAGAGCATCACGGCATAATCCGGCTGCTCATCAAACATGCGTTTTTCATCGACAATCGGAATGTGCATTCCTGGCAAGAACAGGCCCAGCTTCAGGGAAGTCGACTGCTCGGCAATGTAGGGCATCAGATCGGTGTTGACCCCGGTGTAATTCAGCAGGGTGCTGGCTCGTCCAGGGCAACCGATACCCACCACCGTCTTGCCTTCGCAACGAGCATTAACCAGTAAGGCCAGAAGATCGCGCCGTACCTTGTGCACTTGGTTCGCAAATTTGTCATAGACTTCAGTACCGTATAGCCCGGCAGTGGCCTCCTTGGCCAGCAACTGGGAGACATTGTTCGATACCGGAAGGTTTGTGCCCTTGCTGGCGAAGACTCGGATGGAGCCACCGTAGTTTTCGATCCGCTCGACATCCGTAACGGTGAAGCCATATTGATCGAACAATCGGACCAAGGATTTCAATGAGTAGTAGCGGAGGTGCTCGTGGTAGATAGAGTCGTACTGGAAGGTCTCCAGTAGATCCAGCAGGTAATGCGATTCGGTGACGAAGACTCCGCCATCCTGAAGGAGCTTGCTGACACCGCGTATGATGCTGCCGAGATCTGAAATGTGCGCAAAAACGTTGGTTGCCGCGATGGCGCCTGCAGGCCCATGGCTTTTGAGGATATGCTCTGCCAAGTCTTCATTGAAGAAGGCTTGCAGGGTTTCGATCCCCGCTTCGTTCGCAATGTTGGCGATGTTCGTTGCCTCGACGCCCAGCACGCGCATCCCCCGCTCCTTGAAGGCCTTCAGAACCGTTCCGTCGTTCGAGCCGATATCCATGCACAAGGTGCCGGGTGAAAATGGAAAGCGCTTCAAGGTCGATACCGCCGTGGTGCTCAGTTTCTCAACCAGAGTCGGCGTAATCCCGCTACGATAAGGGTACTCGGCAAAGAACAGAACCTCGGGTGCGACGATGTAGTCGATTTGGGCTAGGGAACAATCGCGGCAGACTTGGAAGCGCAGGGGGTAGGTTTGTTCCGCCAGATCAAGGTGCTTCGGCCAGAGTAGGCTGTCGCAGGGTGACTGGTGCCCCAAGTCAATTACCTCATGGAGGTTCGTTCCGCCGCAAACTTGACAGTAGTTGATCTTGCCTAAGGGAAGGTCGTGATGTGTTGTCATTGCATGACTCCTGCTTTTGCTGATGGCTCGAAGGCTGACCTGTCCTGTTGCGCTCCAGAAGCCAGCGCAATCATGTCTACGAAAGCCTGGGCCGCGCAATCAGGCGAATAATTCTCCAGATAAACGCGCTCCGCTCGATTGATTATTTCTTCGCAGGCGGCGGGTTGCTCGTAAGCGAATCGCATGCGGTCCACAAACTCCAGCGCATCTCTGGCCAACAAAGCAGTCTGCCCATCGACCAATTCCGGGTTGCCTCTGGCGGCGTTGGCGTGAGATACCACCAAGGCCCGCTTGGCCCAGGCCGTAATGATTCGGCTTCGATTGCCTACCGGCACATCGAGAGGCGTGATTACGGCATGGCATTCAGCCATGCGCTGCAAGAGGTCATCGATAAAACCCTCGAAGGCAAATTCAGGGCGCGCAGCGATCTCGCCCACCATCCAGCCCCTCGGCGAAGCGGCGCCACCCACGATGACGCTAAACCCGTTCGCCCCCCACAACTCGATCAGCCGCGGGTAAACCTTGTCGAGCAAGAAATGTAACGAAGAGCGCGACCCCAATCCAACCAGGTTGCCGAAAAACAGGAAGGTCGGCCTCTTCGCCGGGCTACGCTCGATATTGCGGTCTACAGCACCCTGATTGGGCCAAGGATAGGGCAGAAAGGTCGAACGCAAACCCAATTTCTGCAATGTCGCCACAGACGAATGCGATGAAACCACAATCCGGTCAAATGACTTCAATGCCTTTCTGTATATTTTCTTCCACTCATTGCTCTGCGCCAACGCATATGGAAGCCACCGATACGCCTTCCAATCTTCGCGCATGGAATAGCGATAGTTATACCAGTTCGATTCGAAAAGCAGATCCCCGAGCCATACCAGTTTCAATCGAGCATGCATTGGAGCCACCAGTCCGGCCATCGCCACATCAAAGGCGAGAATCACATCCGGCTTGAATTGTTCGACAGAGAACGGAAGCGACGGGAATTGATCGAACCTCGTGATGACGCCCCACTTTTCCGGGATCAGCGATCGATCGCCCTGAAGGCATAGAAGCTGGAAGCGGCCAATTGAGGCCAATGGTTGCTGGTATTCAGCCAAAGCCTTAGTGTCGGCACCGTGCGCAGCAATGACGATACCGAGAACGTCATGCTCAGCCTCAACCAGAGCATGAATGTAGTGGTAGAAGAGCACTGCGCTTGCCCCCACTGTCGGGTGCGGGATGCCTTCGGTAATCACGACAACACGCATAGCCGGAGTCATGCGCAGGGAACCCGATGGAGGAGAGCCGGCACCGTTCATTTGGACAGATTCTCCACAGCGATAAGGGGAGCCTTGCGGCGCAGAGTTATCCACAGGGCCGCCGCCTGCTGGTTCATCAAGCGGGGGGCGAGCTGCCCGGTGGCTAACCCGGACGTCATGCCACGAGCCTCTCTTGCGGTAGGCCGATATAGTAAACAGTAGCGAGCTTTTCCATTAAGTGACTGGTGCGGCCGGCGGGTGTTGAAGTCTCGTTTATTCGTGATAGTCCATGGTCTTGAAGCCATGCTTCTTGACCAGTTCGTCGCGTTCGGCGGCCTTCAGGTCTTCGCGCACCATCTCGGCGACGAGTTCGGCGAAGGGAGTCTTCGGCGTCCAGCCAAGCTTCTCCTTGGCCTTCGTCGGGTCGCCGAGCAGGGTTTCGACCTCGGCAGGACGAAAGTAACGGGGATCGACTTGTACGATGCACTTGCCTTGGGCATCGTAGCCCTTTTCGTCGATTCCCTCTCCTTTCCAGATGGTCTGGATGCCGAGTTCTTTGGCAGCGGCATCGACGAAGTTGCGCACGCTGTACTGCACACCGGTAGCAATAACGAAGTCTTCGGGCTGTTCCTGCTGCAGCATCAGCCATTGCATTTCAACGTAGTCTCGTGCATGGCCCCAGTCGCGCTTGGCATCCATGTTGCCCAGATAAAGACAATCCTGCAGTCCGAGCTTGATGCGTGCCAGGGCCCGGGTGATCTTTCGGGTAACGAAGGTTTCGCCGCGAACAGGGCTCTCGTGGTTGAAGAGGATGCCGTTGCAGGCATACATACCGTAGGCTTCGCGGTAGTTGACGGTGATCCAGTAGGCGTAGAGCTTGGCGACGGCATAGGGGCTTCGTGGGTAGAAGGGTGTGGCTTCCTTCTGGGGGATCTCCTGGACGAGGCCATAGAGTTCCGAGGTGCTGGCCTGGTAGAACCTCGCCTTCTTTTCGAGGCCGAGGATGCGAATGGCTTCGAGGATGCGCAGGGCACCCAGAGCATCGGAGTTCGCGGTGTACTCGGGTTCCTCGAAACTGACCGCGACGTGGCTCTGCGCGGCAAGGTTGTAGATCTCGTCGGGCTGGACTTGCTGGATGATTCGCACCAGGCTGGAGCTGTCGGTCATATCGCCATGATGGAGGACGAAGCGACGATTCTTCTCGTGCGGATCTTGGTACAGATGGTCGATGCGGTCGGTATTGAAAAGGCTGGTGCGGCGCTTGAGGCCGTGCACCTCGTAGCCCTTGTTCAGCAGAAACTCGGCCAAATAGGCACCATCCTGGCCGGTAACGCCGGTAATCAGAGCAACCTTGGTGGATACGGTCATGGTGTCAATCCTTCAGGGATTCGAAAAAACTGGAATAGGCTTTGGCGATGCCCTCTCGCAGAGGGGTTCTGGCCTGCCAACCTAGCTCGGCCATGCGGGAAACATCGAGCAGTTTTCTCGGTGTGCCGTCGGGTTTGCTGCTGTCGAAGACGATTTTGCCGTTGAAACCGACCACGTCCTTCACTATCTTGGCAAGTTCGTGGATTGTCACGTCATGGCCACAGCCAACGTTGTAGAGAGCATCGCCGATTTCGTGCTCCATCAGGAAGACACAAGCATCGGCCAAGTCATCCACAAAGAGAAATTCGCGCCGGGGACTGCCGGTACCCCATACGACGTACTCGGCATCGCCTCTCAGCTTGGCCGTATGCGCCTTGCAGATCAAAGCCGGCAGCACATGGCTGTTGGCGAGGTCGTAGTTGTCATTGGGGCCATACAGGTTGGTAGGCATGATGCTGACGAAGCGCGTACCGTATTGCCGATTCATGCTTTCGCAGAGCTTGATGCCAGCGATCTTGGCGATGGCGTAGGGTTCGTTGGTCTGTTCCAGCGGGCCGGTCAGCAGATACTCTTCATTGATCGGCTGCGGGCAATCGCGTGGGTAGATGCAGCTGGAGCCGAGAAAGCAAAGATTCTTGATGCCAGCCTTTAGAGCGCCCCAGATGATATTGTTCTGGATGGTTAAGTTCTGGTAAATGAAATCGGCACGGTAGGTGTTGTTGGCTTGGATGCCGCCCACTTTAGCCGCCGCAACAAAGATGTAATCATGCTTTTCGGTCTGCAGGAAGTCGAAGACGGCCCGCTGGTCGAGGAGATCGAGTTCCTGATGAGTGCGCGTTACCAGATTGGTGTAGCCGGCGGCGTGCAGGCGGCGAACGATGGCCGAACCGACCATGCCACGATGGCCGGCGATGTAAATTTTCTTATCGACAATAGCTATCTTCGGTCCGAGCATTTCTGTCCTCGTTCATGAAGCCGCCAAGCTGCACCTCGATGATTTCGAGCGGAATAGTGCCGGGGGTCACCAAGCGGTGGATTCCGCCGAGGAGAACGTTGGCGAGTTGATGTTCCGAAAGAAAATGATTCTATCTCCGCAGGCGATTTCGGCCGTTCCCTTGTCGACGACCCAGTGCTCCGCCGGTGATGGTCTCTTTGCAGCGACATGCTGCCTGGACGGCTGCAAAGGGTGGCTGGAGCAACCCGACCGGTCATACCAGAACAGTCCCCTCAATCATTGCTCTTGGCGCTTCGGACATCTCTGCTTTGAGCTTTTCAATCTCTTCACGCAATACCTCATACTCCTCCAACTTGCGATTGAGAAATCGCGCCGTCAGTTTGGATTTCTCAGAAATGCCCGCTGGCGTGAGCAAATAGGCATACCGAAATTTGTGTCTGCTCTGGCTGAAGTTCTGCATTTTGATCCAACCTTTTTCCACTAGGGCCCGGAAGCAGTAATTGATGCTGCCCAGACTGATACCCAGCTCCTTGGCCAGCGCGCGCTGACTGAGGTCTGGAGTCAGGTGCAAACGGCGCAGCACTTCGAACTGGATTTCCTCTTGGAAACCAGCGAGTCGTTGTGTTGGGGGCGGGAGGCTCAAGGTGCTTTAGGCACGCTACCGCCATGCCGTTTCACGATCGGCAAGCGCGGTCTGCGGGGTATGGCGGGGAAGTCCGAAGGATAGCAACGCAACTGACGATGCTGCGGAACGTTCGATGAACGAACGAATGTTGCCACACCGTCACGACTTTGAGCAATGATTTTTGCCAAACAAATAGGCTTGCTGGGCTCAAGCCACACTTTCAGAAGCAAGCTGGGCGTACTTCTTAGCTCGCTTTTCGTAGGCTGGTCGGTGCCACGCGCACAGTGACCGGCTTGCTCAGCATCTCGATGAGCACCATGACCCGACGCTCGCCGTCAGACATCTGATAGATGCCCTCGATGCCGACAAACGCCCCTTCGGTCAGACGCACCCGCTCTCCGGGCTTGAACAGGGGCTCTGGTTCGCCCTGCACGGCAGCTTCTTGCGCTCGCAGGAGCTCAATCAGTCCATCCGCGATTTTGGCAGGCTCAACCCCAAAGCTCACCAGCCGGCTGACGCCTGTAGTCGACCGGATCGGGGACCAACTTTTGGCCGAATCCCCCTGGCCCAGACGAATGAAGAGGTAACGCGGAAACAGCGGCTCGTCCGTCACCATAAGGACGCGCTGACGGAGCTTTTCTGAGGGGAGGGTCGGAAGGTAGCACTGATACCCTTGTTGCTCGAGGTTGTCCAGCGCGCACTTTTCCTGTCTTGGCTTGGTATGAATCAAATACCAGTGCATTACCACCCCCAATGAATACCTTCGTAAGGACCATTCTAAACCTCGGGTTGCTAGGCATCAATGACGTAAAATGGCGGCAATTACAACATGATGCCGGGTAGTTGCCGTGGCTTTGACTGTTTCTAACCTGATTCCAAGGCGTCTGGTCGCTTTCCTGCACGACATCGCTGCTCTAATGATCTGTTGGTACGTCGCCCTCTGGCTTCGCTTCAACCTCGAACTTCCGGATGAACAGTTCCGTGGCGGCTATCTGATCCTGGCGCTTCTTGTCGTTGTTCATGCCCCTATTTACTGGTTCATGGGCCTTTACCGCGGCATTTGGCGTTTTGCCAGTGTGATGGACCTGCGTCGAATCATCGTGGCGGTTTCTCTTGCTGCAATGGGGGTTACGGCCGCGATACTGATGTTCCGCATTCCTGCGGTTCCCCGTTCGGTTCTAGTACTGCATCCGATGCTGCTCATTCTGGTTATGGGCGGTAGCCGGTTCGCTTATCGCGCCTGGAAAGATCACGCGCTTTACGGCCGAATTGCCCTGAACGGCGAGCCGGTGCTCGTCCTCGGGGCGGGCAATGCGGCAGAACGCTTGCTGCGTGAGCTTGATTATTCGCAGGACTGGAAGGTTGTCGGTTTGCTCGAAGACGGAGCAGGTCGGGCGGGCCGAGAAGTACGTGGCCGGAAGATTCTGGGTGCGGTGGCAGACATTGCCGTGTGGGCAGAGAAGCTCGATGTCAAAAGGGCCATTGTCGCGATGCCTGAAGCGAGCCTGGCTGGTCGTCGGAGAGCCATGGAAGCTGCTATGCAGGCAGGGTTATCGGTTCTGACGGTGCCCAGTCTGGAAGACTTGCTCAGCGGCAACGTGGCAGTTTCCCAGATGCGCCAGGTGCAATTGGAGGACTTGCTTGGGCGGGAGTCTGTTCAGCTGGATGACGGCGGGCTACTCGACTGGCTGGGTAAACATGTGGTCCTGGTCACGGGTGCCGGGGGATCGATCGGGTCGGAATTGGTGCGCCAGATTGTACGTTTTCAGCCCCGACTACTGGTGCTATATGAGCTTTCAGAATTCGCGATGTATCAGATCGAGCAGGAGTGCCTGACGAATTTCCCGACGATCCCGATTGCCTGTGCCGTCGGTGATGTCAAGGACAATCACCGACTTGATCAGATATTTGCCGCGTATCGACCGACGGTCGTTTTCCATGCCGCAGCTTACAAGCATGTGCCGCTTATGGAAGGTGAAAACTCCTGGGAGGCGGTTCGCAACAACGTGATGGGGTCCATGCGCGTGGCAGAGGTGTCGCAACGCTATGACGTTGAAGAAGTCATCCTGATTTCGACTGACAAGGCGGTCAATCCGACAAACGTCATGGGGGCGACAAAACGCCTGGCAGAACGAGTGTTGCGTGGTTTGCAGAAGTCGGATGGGACCCGGTTTATCACTGTTCGTTTCGGTAACGTGCTGGGCAGTACCGGCTCGGTGATACCGAAATTTCGCGAGCAGATTGCACGGGGTGGACCAGTGACCGTAACGCATCCGGACATCATTCGCTATTTCATGTTGATTCCCGAGGCGGCGCAACTTGTACTTCAGGCCGGCCTCATGGGGCAGGGCGGGGAGATTTTCGTTCTCGAAATGGGTGAGCCGATCCGCATCGCCGATCTGGCGCGCGACATGATTCGACTGACAGGCTTCACCGAGGATGAAATCAGGATAGAGTTTACCGGGCTGCGGCCGGGAGAAAAGCTTTACGAAGAGCTGCTGACGGACAGCGAACATACGCTGCCAACTCCCCATCCGAAACTGCGTGTTGCACAGGCTGAAGCCGCACCGGATAATGACTGGTTGCTAGACCTTGAGAGCTGGCTGGACGAGCCGGCGCCAGCAACGTCGAATGCGCTAAAGTTACGGCTAAAGGAATTCGTGCCAGAGTATTCTCCCCAGCTATGAACTGCAGGTTGGGCATTGATCGTTTGGAATATTTCTGCGCGTCAGCGGTGTGCAGGACACGACAGAGAGCCATAAAATGACAACAAACAATCGCAAGGGAATCATCCTCGCCGGCGGCTCGGGTACCCGGCTGTATCCGGCGACTCAGGTTCTCTCCAAGCAGTTGCTGCCGATCTTCGACAAGCCGATGATCTACTACCCGCTGAGCACTCTGCTTCTGGCGGGAATGCGCGACATTCTGATTATTTCGACTCCGCAGGACACTCCGCGTTTTGAGCAGTTGCTTGGCGATGGCAGTCAGTGGGGAATTAGTCTCAGCTATGCTGTGCAAGCCTCGCCCGACGGCTTGGCCCAAGCATTCCTTATTGGCGAGCCGTTCATCGGCAGTGCGCCTTCGGCATTGGTACTGGGCGACAATGTATTTTACGGCCACGACTTTGCCGGGCTGTTGCAGGATGCAGCGGCCAGTCAGGACGGAGCGACGATCTTCGCCTACGCGGTCAATGATCCCGAACGCTATGGCGTGGTCGAATTCGACGCGCTGGGTCGCGCCGTCAGCCTGGAAGAAAAGCCGCAGGCACCCAAATCGCGCTACGCCGTAACGGGCCTCTACTTCTATGATAATCAGGTGGTCGAGTTGGCGAAAACAATCCGGCCCTCAGCGCGTGGCGAGCTCGAAATCACTGATCTCAATTGTCTCTACATGGAACAAGGCAAGCTCAACGTCCGGACCATGGGGCGTGGTTACGCTTGGCTAGATACCGGCACGCACGAATCGATGCTGGAAGCCAGCCAGTTCATCCATACCATCGAGAAACGTCAGGGACTCAAAGTTGCCTGCCCCGAGGAAATCGCCTGGCGGAACGGCTGGATCGATGATGCGCAACTAGAGAAAATGGCGCAGACTCTGGCTAAATCGGGCTACGGCCAATACCTTACGGGTTTGTTGCGCGACAAGGTGTTCGTATGAAAGTGACGGCACTGGGCATTTCCGACGTTCTCCTGATCGAGCCGAAAGTTTTCGGTGACGAGCGCGGGTTCTTCTTCGAGAGCTTCAATCAGCTGGCTTTTAACGAGGCGACGGGGCTGGATGTCTATTTCGTTCAGGACAACCACTCCAGGAGTGCCAGGAACGTGTTGCGCGGCTTGCACCATCAACTCGCACCCAAAGCGCAGGGAAAGCTTGTGCGTGCCGTTGTCGGCGAAGTATTCGATGTGGCCGTTGACATCCGCGAGGGTTCGCCGACTTATGGGAAATGGGTTGGCGAGGTTCTTTCTGCAGAAAACAAGCGGCAGATGTGGATACCACCGGGTTTTGCCCACGGATTTTTTGTGCTCAGCGAATACGCGGATTTTCTTTACAAGGCGACTGATTATTATGCGCCGGAATTCGAACGCGGTATTCTCTGGAATGACCCGAACTTGGCCATCACCTGGCCACTGACGGGAACGCCGGTAGTTTCGGCAAAGGATGCACAGAACGCCCCACTAGCTATTTGACGCTAAACCGTCGGCCTGAAAGCGGGCTCATCCGGGGTGCCCTCTTGGCCGAGATTTGAAGATTCCATCCTGCCACGGCAACTTGCGGTGGCAGGCTCAGCGGTTAAAATACGGCTCTTCTGGAATCAAGGACCACGACGTGAGCAACGCTCTGAAAACACCTTCCACCGCGGCGCCTGCGACCAATTTCATTCGCAACATCATTGATGCTGATCTGGCGGCCGGCAAGCACGCTCAACGACGCTGGTCCGGCAAACCCGGGCTCGGCGATCAGCAGAAAGCCGGTGAGCCGGATGCGGCAAGAATTCGTACCCGCTTTCCGCCGGAGCCGAACGGCTATCTCCATTTCGGCCATGCCAAATCGATCTGCCTGAACTTCGGCCTGGCGCTGGATTATGGTGGCCGCTGTCATTTGCGTTTTGACGACACCAATCCGGAGAAGGAAGAGAAGGAATACGTCGATTCAATTATCGACTCGGTGCGTTGGCTTGGTTTTTCATGGCAAGACGAGGTCGAGGACAATCTGTACTACGCTTCCGACTACTTCGACTGGATGGTGGCCTGCGCCGAATCCTTGATTCGATCGGGAAACGCCTACGTCGACAGCCAGAGCGCCGACGAGATGCGCGCCGGTCGCGGCACGCTGACCCAGGCCGGCCAGGATTCGCCTTACCGCAATCGCAGCGTCGAAGAAAACATGGATCTCTTCAAGCGCATGCAGGCTGGCGAGTTTCCGGATGGGGCGTACATCCTGCGAGCAAAAATCGATATGGCCTCGCCCAACATCAACCTGCGCGACCCGGCAATCTATCGCATTCGTCATGCGACGCACCACAATACGGACGACAGGTGGTGCGTCTACCCGATGTACACTTTCGCGCATCCAATCGAAGACGCGCTGGAAAACATCACTCATTCGATCTGCACCCTGGAGTTCGAGGATCAGCGGCCTTTCTACGACTGGCTGCTGGAGCGACTTGCGGAAGACAATCTGTTCCAACGGCCGCTGCCACAACAGATCGAATTTTCGCGACTGAACCTGACCTACGTCGTGCTATCAAAGCGCAAGCTGATCCAGCTCGTCGATGAAAAACACGTAGCCGGTTGGGACGATCCGCGCATGCCGACGCTGGTCGGTGCGCGTCGGCGTGGTTATACCCCGGAGGGTTTCAGGCTCTTTGCCGAACGCGTTGGCGTATCCAAATCGGATTCGCTGATCGAATACGCGCTGCTGGAGGAGGCCATGCGCGAAGTGATGAATGAATCCGCCGAACGTCGCATCGCCGTGCTCGACCCCTTGAAACTGATCATCGACAATTACCCGGAAGGACAAAGCGAGGATTGCTTCGCGCCCAACCACCCGCTCAAACCGGAACTCGGCAAACGCGCCATGCCTCTGGGTCGCGAATTGTGGATCGAGCGCGAGGACTTCATGGAGGTGCCGAGCAAGGGCTACCGCAGGCTGTATCCGGGAAACAGCGCCCGCTTGCGCTATGGCTTTGTGGTCCAGTGCACCGGCTGCGACAAGGACGCGAACGGCAAGGTCATCGCCGTCCATTGTGATTACATGCTCGACTCGAAGAGCGGAACTCCAGGTTCTGATAACTACAAGGTCAAGGGCAATCTGCACTGGGTCTCGGTGGCGCATGGCCATGCCGCCGAAGTACGGCTTTACGATCGCCTTTTCTCCACACCGGCGCCCGGTAGCCGGCGCGAAGGCTACCCGCCAGAGCAGGAGCGCGACTTTCTTGACGATCTCAACCCGAACAGCGTGAACGTCATCCAGGCCTGGCTTGAACCGTCGCTCAAGCAAGTCGGACCGGAAGATAGCTTCCAATTCGAACGGCATGGTTACTTCGTCGCTGATCGCTTCGACTCGAAGGATGGCGCACCGGTATTCAACCGTACGGTGACATTGAAGGATTCGCCGGCGAAAAACGCATGAGCTTTATCGAATCGCTCAACGCCGCCTGGATCAAAAACAACTCATTACTCTGTGTTGGCCTGGACCCCGACCCGGCGAAATTTCCGGCACATCTCAAGAGTCGGCCGGAAGCGATTTTCGAGTTCTGCGCACGCATCGTCGACGCCACCGCCGACCTTGTCTGCTGCTTCAAGCCACAAATTGCTTACTTTGCTGCGCAGCGTGCCGAAAACCAGCTCGAAGCGCTGATTGCTCATATCCATGCAACTCACCCCGGTATTCCGGTCATACTCGATGCCAAGCGCGGCGACATAGGCAGTACCGCCGAACAGTATGCCGTCGAAATTTTCGAGCGTTACCAGGCTGACGCCATCACGGTTAATCCGTACATGGGGCGCGACTCGGTCGAGCCGTATCTGGCTTACCCGGACAAGGGTGTCATCCTGCTCTGCCGGACGTCCAATCCCGGTGGCAGTGACCTGCAATTCCTCAATGTCGGAATGGCCGATCAACCCGAAAAACTTTATGAGCGCGTGGCCCGACTCGTGGCGCGCGAATGGAACGCCAATGGACAATGCGCGCTGGTTGTCGGCGCTACTTTCCCCGGCGAAATTGCCCGAGTGCGTGAGATCGTCGGCGATCTACCGCTGCTTGTTCCCGGCATCGGTGCGCAGGGCGGTGACGTACAAGCCACCGTACAGGCAGGCCGCACCGCCAGTGGCTGCGGCCTGATGATCAACTCATCGCGCGCCATCCTCTACGCCGGTATCGCGGATGATACGGAAACGGGCTTCGCCGATGCCGCCCGCCGTGTTGCTCTGGAAACCCGCGATACGATCAACCGCTATCGCTGACCAGCCAGGCTCGTTCCACGAGCCACAATAAGCTATTCCTTGATCGCTTCGACAGCGATGTCGATGGTCACTTC
>NZ_FLQY01000247.1 GCF_900089945.1 Candidatus Propionivibrio aalborgensis
GGCGGATTCAAGTCTGAAGTGCAACAGCGTTATGACGCGAGTGTAACTGCTCCGTAAATACTTCGTGAGGCGTCTTGAAGCCGAGGCATTTTCTGGGCCGGTGATTGAGTTGGTGCATGGCGAATTCGATATTGCTCCGGGTGATTTCGCGGAAGGACATTTTCTTCGGGAAGAACTGTCGGATGAGGCCATTCATATTCTCGTTAGCCCCGCGCTCCCAAGAGGCGTAGGGACGAGCGAAGTAGAAGTCAGCGCCGAGTTCGCTGGCGATCCGCTGGTGCTGAGCGAACTCCCTGCCGTTGTCGGACGTCAGGGTATGAACACAGGTGGCAAAAGGCGTCAGCAGGGAGATGATGGCATCCGAGACCGCCCGCGCCGTCTTGAACGGCACATGGGCCATCAGCGAGTAGCGGGATTGCCGTTCGTTGAGCGTGACCAATGCTTGCTGCTGGCCGGCGCCGATCATCAGGTCAGCTTCCCAATCACCAAAGCGTCCGAGCGTATCGACAATGGCTGGGCGCTGGTCAATCGACACCTGATTGGGGATGGTGCCGCGTCGCTCGTGACTTCCGTAGCGTTTCCTCCGTTGTTTCTGGCAGCGTAGCGCGCGATGTAGCGTCCCACCCTGACGCTTGTCGGCATAGATCCGGCAGTAGATGCTCTCGTGGCTGACTGAAGGCAGACCGCGCTCTTCAAGTCGGCCACTGATCTGTTCCGGACTCCACAATTCACTGAGCTGCTGGTCAACATAGGCCCACGTGGCATCCGCTATTCGAGGGCCGTTCTCACAGGCCCGCATGCGGGCCTGTGAGAACTCGTGTGCCTGCTTCGGCCGATAGCCGCGCTGCCCACGATTGCGGCGGAGCTCTCGACTGATGGTGGATCGATGCCGATTCATCACTTCGGCAATCTGGCTTTGATCATGTCCGGCCTTGGCAAGGATGGCGATCTGATACCGTTCGTCTCGGGTGAGGTGTGTGTAGGTCATTCCAGGCAACTTTGACTTGGCGGTCGAGGGGCTCGGATGCTCGCACATCTTGCCCACACCACCTGTTATTCAAAGT
>NZ_FLQY01000248.1 GCF_900089945.1 Candidatus Propionivibrio aalborgensis
GGCATGAGTCCTTTCCATCTGCAACGCACTTTCAGCATCTGGGCAGGTATTTCGCCCAAGCGCTTTCTGCAATACCTGACCCGGGCGCATGCCCGCGCGCTTCTGCGTCAGAGTCACGATGTTCTCGCTGCCTCTCACGAAGCCGGATTGTCCGGTCCCGGCCGCCTGCACGATCTGATGGTTACCTGTGACGCGGTGACGCCGGGCGAGATCCGCGCCCTGGGTGCAGGGCTGGAAATCAACTACGGCTTCGGTTTGACGCCTTTCGGCCGGATAATCGCCGGCATCACGCCGCGCGGTCTATGTCATCTTCAGTTCTCCGAGAGTGGCGATGTGGGGGCCGCTTCCGCCATCCGCGCACTTCGGGACACGTGGCCCCAAGCGCGGCTGACAAGAAATGACAAGGTTGTGGACCCGATCACCTCGCGACTGCTCTGCCTGCACAACGAGCTGCCGACGCAGCAACAGCCGCTGCATCTTCTTCTGCACGGGTCGAATTTCCAGATCAAGGTATGGGAGGCGTTGCTGCGCATCCCAAGCGGCAGCATCGTCTCCTATGGAACCCTGGCCGGTATGGCGGGCTGCCCAAGGGCCCCACGGGCCGTCGGTTCGGCGCTGGCGCAGAACCGCGTCGCGCTGCTGATTCCCTGCCACCGCGTCATCCGCGAAAATGGCGAAACTGGCCAATACCGCTGGACAGCCGAGCGAAAACAGGCGCTGCTCGCTTTCGAATCGGCAGCGGTCCACTCGTGATGCATGACGGAGGCGGACTCCCGCAAACCTAGCGAAAGAATTCCTCCAGTCGCTCGAACACCTCGTGTTCCGCGCCATGTCGGCGCACCGACAGCACGTCTTCCAGTTTTTCGAGCTGCTTTACCATCTGCGCGAGCCGGACATCTTCGTTAACCATCAACCAGATCCGGCTGATTTCGCCACCGGCTGGTCCGTCGCCGGCTCCGGTTTCGACCGGCATGCACAGAATGCCTTCGACATTGTAAGCGCGACGCGAGAACATCCCGACAACATGAGACATCACGCCAGCATGGTTATTCACATCAAGTTCAAGCACCGTACGAGCCAGCGCCCGGTTCTCCGATTTTGAATTGGCATTCATGTTCAGCCTCCGATCATGTCTTTGTTGGCCGCGCCTGGCGCCACCATGGGTAAAACCTGCTCGCGCATGTCTATGCTGGCGTGAATCAGCACCGGCCCAGTTAATGACATTGCTGCACGCAGTGCTGTGACAGGGTCGCCTGCCTGGTCGAGGTCGAGCGTCTGCCAGCCAAAGCCCTCGGCCACCTTGATGAAGTCCGGCATTCCCCTGAATTTTGAAGCGAAAATTCTCTCGCCGTAGAACATGGTCTGCTGCTGAAACACCAGGCCCAGCGAAGCGTTGTTCATCAGCACAACCTTAACGTTGGCCTCTTCTTCCGCCGCCGTGGCGAACTCCTGTACGTTCATCAGAATGCTGCCGTCGCCGGTGAAACAAACCACCGTGCGTTGCGGTTCAGCCAGTGCCGCACCGATCGCTGCGGGCAAACCGAATCCCATCGTTCCGAGCCCGCCCGAAGTCAGCCATTGGCGCGGCCTGCGGAGCGGATAGGCTTGCGCTACCCACATCTGATGCTGACCGACATCGGTGGTGATCGTTGCTTCATCATCAACGCAATCGGCCACCGCGCGAATCAGGCCGTAATGCGAGCGCGGATCGTCAATGCCGGGCATGCGCAAGGGATAGTCCGCCTTCAAATCGGCCACCCGCGACAACCACGGCT
>NZ_FLQY01000249.1 GCF_900089945.1 Candidatus Propionivibrio aalborgensis
AGGGGTCATCGTGAACAAATCTGAAATGATTGATCAAATCGCCAAGTCTGCCGATCTGTCCAAAGCGGCTGCAGGCCGCGCGCTCGATGCAACGATTGCTGCGGTTAAGACATCGCTGAAGAAGGGCGGCATGGTAACTCTGGTTGGATTCGGAACGTTTTATATTGGCAAGCGCGCTGCCCGGACTGGTCGCAATCCACGAACGGGTGAATCAATCAAGATCAAGTCGGCCAAAGTGCCGAAGTTCCGCGCTGGCAAAGGCCTCAAGGATGCTGTAAACTGAGCGACGCACCGTTGGGTGCTTAGCTCAGTTGGTAGAGCGCTAGCCTTACAAGCTGGATGTCGGCGGTTCGAGCCCGTCAGCACCCACCAGGAAGAACTACGGATTCTGGGGTATTCGGTACTGTGTTTTGTACTTTTTGTTTGCTGTGAATTGCTCTGGAGTGGTAGTTCAGTTGGTTAGAATACCGGCCTGTCACGCCGGGGGTCGCGGGTTCGAGTCCCGTCCACTCCGCCACTACCGGAAGGCGAACGAGAGTTCGCCTTTTTTGTTTTGATCTTTTAATTCGCGGGCAACCACCATGTTCGACTCGGTACGCAACAACAAGAAGATTGTTCAAATCTTTCTTGCGCTGATCACCTTGCCTTTCGCATTTTTTGGCGTGGATTCCTATGTCAGGAACTCCGGTGCAGGGAGTGACCTGGCCAGCGTTGGCGATACGAAGATCACCATCCCCCAGTTTGAGCAGGCCTTGCGTGAGCGCCAGGATCAATTGCGTCAGCAACTTGGCGCAAGCTTCAAGCCGGAAATGATGAACACCCCAGAAGCGAGAATGAGCGTTCTCGATTCCTTGATTGACCGACGTCTGTTACTGCTTGAGGCCGACAAGAGTCGCCTGCAGACAAGCGATAACGCGTTGCGTGAAGTCATCAGCAAGATCCCGGCGTTGCAGGACAATGGGCAGTTTTCGATGGAGCGTTATGCGTCTGTGTTGCGCGCTCAGGGCATGTCGGAGCCTCAGTTCGAAGCCAGGGTGCGCCAGGACATCACGCTTCAGCAATTGATCGGAGCTGTCGTAGACACGGCTTTTGTGTCCGATTATCAGCTAGATGCTTTGGTAAGACTGCAATCCGAAGAGCGTCAGTTCAGCGAATTCCGGATTTCGCCTGAACAGTTTGCCGACAAGGTAAAGATCGATGCCGCTGAAGTGAAGAAGTACTACGAAGAAAACCCGACTCAGTTTCAGGTGCCGGAACAGATCAAGGCCGAGTATGTTGTCCTGTCTCTTGATGCGATGTTGCCGCAGGTAAAGGTGGATGAAGGTGAAGTGAAGGCCTGGTACGAGGGGCACAAGGATCGCTATCAGCGGGCTGAAGAGCGTCGTGCGAGCCATATCCTCATAACGACGGATGGCGATTCCGACAAGGAAAAAGCGAAGGCCAAGGCAGAAGAGGTGCTGAAGGAAATCCGGAAATCGCCGGAAAAATTTGCCGAGTTGGCCAAACAGCATTCGCAGGACCCCGGTTCCGCGCAGAAAGGCGGGGATCTTGGATTTTTTGGCCGCGGCATGATGGTCAAGGCCTTTGAAGATAGCGTTTTCAAGCAAAAGGTAGGCGAAATTTCCGATCTGGTGCAGTCCGAATTTGGCTTTCACATCATCAGGCTGACGGACATCAAGCCGGGCACCTTGCGAACATTGAGCGAGGTGTACCCCGAAATCGAGGGCGAGTTGCAGCTTCAGGCGGCTTCGCGAAAATTTGCCGAAGCGGCCGAAGCCTTCAACAACACGGTCTACGAGCAATCGGACAGCCTGCAGCCAGCGGCTGAAAAGTTCAGACTCGAAATCCAGCAGTCCGGCTGGGTGCCCAGGAACCTTGACCCGAAAGCCGCAACAGCGCTCGGAGTCTTGGCGAACCCGAAGATACTGGCTGCACTTTTTTCGGACGATGTCGTGAAGAACAAGCGGAATACCGAAGTCGTGGAAATTTCGTCAAACACCTTGCTGGCTGCGCGTGTGCGTGAACATATTCCGGAATCGAGCAAGCCTTTCGACAGCGTCAAAGCCGATATCGAAAAGCTTCTCAGATCCCGGGAAGCCGCCGCGATGGCCCGGAATTCCGGTGAGACCAGACTGGCCGAGTTGAAGAAGGGAGCCGACGACAAGCTGGCATGGACGCCGGTCAAGAGTGCGTCACGCGGGAAAAGAAGTGAATTCACGCCCGGCACCCTGCAGGCCCTCTTCAAAGCCGATGTCCAGAAGCTGCCAAGCTACGTGGGCGCGTGGGTCGCCGATAGTTACATGCTCTTCAAGATCGTCAAGGTCAGCCAGCCGGATAAGATCGACGTGGCGGTCCGCCAAAGCCTCCGGGGAGAATTCACATCGCTTGTTGCGCAGGAGGAACTATCTGCCTATCTTGCCGGACTGCGCGCGCGCTACGAGATCAGTATCAACAAGGCGGCTCTTGAACCGAGAGAGCGTCAGTAAAATCCCTAAGGGAGCGGGTCGGCGTTGCCGAGTGCGGTGGTGTTCAGGCCGCCATCGACATACATGATTTCGCCGGTAATGGCACTCGCCAGATCGGAGAGCATGAAAGCGGCGGCGTTGCCCACTTCGTCGATGGTGACGTTTCGGCGCAGCGGGGCATTGTGCGAATTGTAGGCCAGGAGCTTGCCGAAATTGCCGATACCCGACGCAGCGAGCGTCTTGATCGGACCCGCTGAAATGGCGTTGGCGCGAATGCCCTGTGGTCCGAGACAGAAGGCCAGATAGCGTGTTGCCGCTTCCAGACTGGCTTTGGCCAGCCCCATGGTGTTGTAGTTCGGCATGGTGCGCTCGGCGCCCAGGTAGGACAGCGCGAGCACAGCCGCCTTGTTGCCCTTCAGCAGCAAGGGCCGCGCAGCCTTGACCAGGGCCGGGTAGCTGTAGGCTGACACATCGTGAGCGATACGGAATGCTTCACGCGTGATGCCGTCAAGGAAGTCGCCCTCGATGGCTTCGGTCGGGGCGTAGGCAATCGAATGCAGCAGGCCGTCGAGTCCTTCCCAGTGTGTGGCCAGGTCGGCGAAGACCTTATCGATCTGTGCGTCGTCGGAGACGTCGCACTGGAAAACCAGGGTGCTGCCGAACTCTGCCGAAAACTTGTTGATTCGGTCCAAGAAACGTTCGTTCTGATAGGTAAAGGCCAATTGCGCACCTTCGCGATGGCAGGCTTTGGCGATCCCGTAGGCGAGCGAGTGCTTCGACAGCAGGCCGGTGATGAGAATGCGCTTTCCAGCGAGGAATCCCATGTGTTCTCCCATGACTCAATGTTGTTGTACCCAGGCAGCCAAAGCCAGCCTGAGCCGGCATTATAGGTGATTTCGCAGGTGATATTGCCCAACCGCCAATGACCGTTTTCTGACCGGCAATCAGCCCCTACAATCATTGTGGATTTTACCGCGTCTGCGAAAGCCGCACACAGGTTACACTTCGCATCATGCTTGTTTTCCGCCTTGCCTGCCTTTCTGTATTTTTGCTGCTGGCTGCTTGCATCAGCGAACAGAACGATCCGTATCCGCTCGGCGAACGTGGCAAGAACATCTACTATGCGGCGTTC
>NZ_FLQY01000250.1 GCF_900089945.1 Candidatus Propionivibrio aalborgensis
GGCGACTGCCACCAGCGATCTGGGAACCTTCATGCCGGTACAGCCGTCGCTCGAACAATTGCGTCAGGCCCGGTTCGGACGAGGTTACCGCGAAATCGTAAGCGCCGGCGGCACGGAACTGATGCTGCGTGTTCTGGTCGCCGTATCCCCCATGGGTCTGGGTATGGAAACGCGCATCCTGCAACTGACCCAGCCGGTTCCATCGGGCCTCGCGCACAATGCTGATCGCGTACAGGAAGTCTATCGCGACTATCAGGAGCTTTCATTGGGCCGTCAGGGGTTGACGCGAATTTATGCCATGACGCTGACCCTGACCGTTCTGCTCGCCTTGTTCACAGCCATCGCCATGGCCTTTATCCTGGCGCGCCGCCTTTCGGCCCCGCTTTCAATCCTCGCCGAGGGAACGCAAGCCGTGGCAGCGGGAGACTTTACCCCGCGGCAGGCGATCAACAGCCGCGACGAGCTCGGTGTACTGACCCAGTCCTTCAGTCAAATGACGCGTCAGCTCGACGAAGCGCGGCGCGATACCGAGCGTCATCGCAGTGCTGTCGAATCGGCGCGCGCCTACCTTGAATCCATATTGGCCAATTTGTCGGCAGGAGTACTTGTATTTGACCGCAACTTCATCCTGCGCACGGTCAACGAGGGTGCGAAGACAATTCTTGATGATCAGTTCGATGACCT
>NZ_FLQY01000251.1 GCF_900089945.1 Candidatus Propionivibrio aalborgensis
ACAGCCGTCTCGCGCGTACCGCACCGTGGCAGGCCATGGTGGCGAGCAGTTCGTTACGTCGCGTTGCCATCAATTGCGAGATGCCGTGTTCGCGCAATTCGCCGAGCAGCGCACGAGCCAGTGCTATGGGGTCGGCGGCCTGCAATAGCGCGGGTACGGCACGCACAGCAAGTTGTGCCGGACCCATCGGTGCGAGGTCGAAACCGAGCGCGTGCAACGCTTCGGTCTGCTCTTCGGCGGCGGCGACGTCGAGCGCGTCGGCGTTGAATACGGCAGGGATGAGCAGCGCCTGCGTCGCCACCTGATGTCCGTCAAGCGCATTCTTGAGCTTCTCGTAAAGGATTCGTTCATGCGCCGCGTGCATGTCGACGACGATCAGCCCCTGCGCATTCTGGGCGAGAATGTAGATGCCATGCAGTTGCGCCAGCGCATAGCCCAACGGTGGGGCTTCACTGAGCGAGAGTGCATCGGACAGCGCCGTGTAGGTCGTGTGTTGCACCGATTGCGCCGTCGTCGCAACATTCGCCAATTGGGCGAAAGCCAGATACGACGCGACAGCCGGTTCGCTGATACGCAGCGACTCCTGACGCGGTGCCCAGTGGTTGAATGCCGGGCGGGCCTCATCTTCATTGCGCGCCGGTAATGCATCCCGCATCCCGGCCAGCGAACTGGATAGCGTTCGCTGTACCGCATGGAAAACAAACTGATGCACCGCGCGAGCGTCGCGGAAGCGGACTTCGGTTTTGGCTGGATGGACGTTGACGTCAACACTCGCCGGATCGAGGTCGACAAAGATGCAGTACACCGGGAAGCGGCTTCCTTGCAGCATGTCCTGGTAGGCCTCGCGCAGCGCGTGGCTCAGCATCTTGTCGCGCACAAACCGCCCATTGACGTAACAGTACTGGGCATCGCTGCGCGCACGCGAATGGGCGGGCAGGGCGCAGTAACCATAAACGCGCAAGCGGTGACCGTTACCCGCGCTATCGCCAACGGCGTCGCTGATCTTCCCGGTGTCGACAGCGCGCGATTCGGTCAGGAATTCGTTGCCCAGGATGGCCCCAGCGCGTCCGCGCAAATCATTGCTGGCCAGATGGAGGCTGACGCGGCCGTTGTGCGACAGCGTAAACGCCACGTCGGGGTGCGAAAGCGCGATGCGCTTGACGGTTTCGGTGCAATGCGCGAACTCTGTCGCTTCGGATTTGAGAAACTTGCGACGCGCCGGCGTGTTGTAGTACAGATCGCGCATCTCGACCACCGTGCCGGAGTGCAAGGCAGCCGGCTCGGGTTGTGCCTGTGATTCCGGTGTGAGTCGCCATGCGTGGGATGAAGCCGGGTCGGCGCCCGCTTGCCGGCTGGTCAATGTGACGCGCGCCACGGCGGCGACCGAGGCCAGCGCTTCGCCGCGAAAGCCCAGCGTGGCGACACGCTCCAGATCGTTCAGTGAGGCGATCTTCGATGTGGCATGACGGGTGAGCGCGAGTGCCAGCTCATCCCGGGCGATGCCGCAGCCATCATCGCTGATGCGGATCAGTTTGACACCGCCTTCCTCGAGCTGGATCTGGACGCTTGAGCTGCCCGCATCCAGAGCATTTTCGAGCAATTCCTTGAGCACCGAAGCCGGACGCTCGACCACTTCGCCCGCAGCGATCTGGCTGATCAGCAGATCGGGCAGGATGTGTATTCCGGAACGGTGGGTGGTGGTGTCGGACATGGACAGATTATACCGGCCGGGCTTCGGGTAGAATCGCGCCTTTGTTCCGGGCAATCACCACGATGGAATACCTCGCCGCCTTTATCGATATCGTCCTTCACCTGGACAAACACCTCGCCGTGCTGGTGCAGCAGTACGGGCCATGGATCTACGCCATTCTTTTCACCATTATCTTCAGCGAAACGGGCTTTGTGGTGACGCCCTTTCTACCCGGTGATTCGCTGCTTTTCGTC
>NZ_FLQY01000252.1 GCF_900089945.1 Candidatus Propionivibrio aalborgensis
TGGAATAAAAGAATAGGAGGGATCACCATCGCATTGAATTTCGCAAAAACAATTCGAAGCTGAAAATCATCTAGCCGGCCTCCCACCGCCGTGAGGCGGTGGGGTTAAAGTGAGTTTGCGAACTTGCTTAACCACAGGAGGCCGAAGATGAAATATAGCGGAATTGACCTGCACTCGAACAACTGCGTAGTAACGGTAACGGATGACAGCGACAAGGTCGTCGCGGAAAAGCGGCTCCCGAACGACCTGGAAAAGATCATCGGGTTTCTCAAGCCATGGCAAGGGGAGTTGGCCGGCGTGGTCGTCGAATCCACCTACAACTGGTACTGGCTGGTCGACGGCCTGCAGGAAGCCGGGTTCGACGTCAAACTGGCCAACACCGGAGCCATCCGCAAGTATGACGGCCTCAAGCACACCGGCGATGAAGCGGATGCCCGGCATCGCGCGCACCTGCTGCGCTTGGGCATTCTCCCCACGGGCACCATCCTGCCACCGGCGCACCGCGCCCTACGCGACCTCGCCCGCAAGCGCCTGCAATTGGTACGCAGCCGCACCAGCCACATTCTGGCCATCGAAAACATCCTGGCCCGGCAAAAGGGCGCGCGCATCAGCAGCAACCAGATCAAACGGCTGACGCTGGAAGACGTTACGGCGATGGGCCTACCAGCCGACGTGTGTCTGGCCATCCAGAGCAACCTGGCGGTGATCAGGACCCTGAACGCGCAGGTCGAACTGCTGGAAAGGCGTCTTCAAGAAAGCATCGGCGACCGACCCGAGTACGCCTTGCTCACCAGCGTTCCCGGGATCGGGCGCATTCTTGCCAGCATCATCCTGCTCGAGACCGGGCCGATCGATCGCTTTGCCGAGGTCGGCAACTACGCCTCCTACGCCCGTTGCGTCGACAGCCAACGCATCAGCAACGGTAAGAAGAAGGGGGAAGGCAACACCCGGAACGGGAACAAGTACCTCGCCTGGGCCTTTGTTGAAGCCGCCAACTTTGCGCTGCGTTTCTGTGCCGAAGCGAAGCGTTTCTACGAACGCAAACGAGCGAAGACAAACAACGCGGTGGCAACCAAGGCGCTGGCCCACAAGCTGGCGCGGGCCTGCTTCCACATCCTGAAGGAGAAGCAGCCTTTTGACAAAGGACGCTGCTTCGCATGAGTGACGACGGCAACGGCAAACCCGGAAAGGGGTCTGGAGTTTCAGCCATGAGTCTGAATGGGAGGCCGTTTGCCGTCACCCG
>NZ_FLQY01000253.1 GCF_900089945.1 Candidatus Propionivibrio aalborgensis
ACATCGCCGATCGCTTGATCCTGATGGGTGACTGGCGCGATTCGTTCGCAGCCATGACTTGAAGAAACGGGCGCGATCAGCGACTGTGCGGGGTGACAGTGAAATTGAAACGGCGGCTGACGCCGCCGTGGGGTACTTTACTCGCTTGACGCGGGCCGGCTAATGGGTGACCCCATATATACCATATATACGGGCAGTAAAGCGGATCGCCCGCAACGTGAGCCAGCAAGGGGTTGGCGCCGACACCGGCAGCCATGAATCTGTGCAAATCCATTGGACACGAAGCGGCACCAACGTTCTTCTGGGGCGGCCCAGCCGCCAGGGCGACGGCGGTACATCGCCGATCGCTTGATCCTGATGGGTGACTGGCGCGATTCGTTCGCAGCCATGACTTGAAGAAACGGGCGCGATCAGCGACTGTGCGGGGTGACAGTGAAATTGAAACGGCGGCTGGCGCCGCCGTGGGGTACTTTACTCGCTTGACGCGGGCCGGCTAATGGGTGACCCCTTTGGTCACTCTATGTGTTTGAAGACTTGCGACGTGACCAGGCGATACAGGCCACACCGATAGTTGCTTGAAATATCGGGTAGCCATAAATGCCAAATAATTCCGTTATCATTCTGTAAACCCATGACCAGCGACCTGTCGACAGGGTGATTGGATCGCCAAAGAACAGGTTGAAGATCGCCAATACGAGTGCCATGACACCAATAGCCAAGCGGATTCGTCTGACGTGCTCGGGGTCAATGGAAAACAAGTTGTTGCCTTCAAATTTCATACCACCATCCTCCATGAAATGTCCTAACGCGCATACTTTCCAAGTGATCTTCACGCTTTCATTTCTCCTCCCCCACCACCCCGACCTTCGTCGTATGCTGATGGTCCCCGCCGAAGCTGAACACCTCATCGACCTGCAATCCCCTCGGAATCTGATGCGTGATGAAGATCATCGTCACCTTGCCCTTGAGCTTGTTGATCGTCAGGGCGAAGAGTTCGGCGGTCGGCTGGTCGAGGTTTGAGACGGCCTCGTCGAAGATCAGTATCTTGGGGCGTTTCAGCAAGGCCCGGGCAATGGCGATGCGCTGCTTCTGCCCGCCCGAGAGCCCGGTGCCGCGTTCGCCGATCTCGGTCTGGTAGCCTTCGGGCAGCTTTTCGATCACCTCGTGGATTTCGGCGGCCTTGCAGGCGGCGATGACGTCGTCGAAGGTCGCTTGCGGGTGCGCCATCACCAGATTCTGATAGAGCGTTCCGGAGAACAGCACTGTATCCTGCGGCACCACACCGAAGACGCTTCTCAGTTCGTTGGCGGCGAGGTTGCGGATGTCCCGGCCGTCGAGGGCGATCTGCCCTTCCTGCGGTTGGTAGAAACCGAGCATCAGCTTGGCCAGCGTGCTCTTGCCACAACCCGAAGGGCCCATGATCACCGACAGGTGGCCGGGCTTGAAGGCGAGGTCGAGATTCCGGTATAGCCAGGGCAGTTGTTCCCCATACCGGAAGGCGAGATTGTGGATCGTCAGGTACGCCTTGCCGGCTGCTTCGCGCTGGGGAATCAGCGCATGCGGTTCCTGCGGCATGTCCATGATATAGTTACGGCATAACATTCACTGCGTTCATGTGAGCCTGCACTGAAACTCGCTTGCGCTCGTTTTCACCCAGCCGTTTGACGGCGATGCTGGCCTGCTGGAACTCCTGCCACAGACCGACCAGTCTCAGCATCGGCTGGCTCAGCGGGCGGCGGAGGACTTGGCTGCGGAGTGCCGCATCGAAGGGGTTGCGGAATAGCCCGCACACGCTGCCCGGCAGCCAAAGCAAATCTACTTCCCTGACGCCCCCTCGCAGGCCCATGTTCTTGCGATTTCTTTTTTGGAACCCGCAGAGCATGGGCACAGGTCATGGGGAAGTCAAGGCGGGTCGTATGAATTGGCTGCGAGTCGTCTATCCCGAGCTGTCAGTGGCGGGTTTCAGGGCAAATATTGGGTGAGAAGATCTCGGTGACCAGTACCGATTGATTGCCAAAGGAAAAGCGCGAGCGCCTTGCCCACAGGAACGGCGGAGGTGCAGCGGCAAGCTGCAAGGCGTCGATCCCCGGCTGATAAAGGGCATGGCGATGGTCAAGTCGTTTGCAAAGGATTGCGCCTCGCGAGAATCGCGCATGCGTGAAGACCTGCGCGCCAAGCGATTTGTTGCCCAAGCGTGCCAGCCAAGCGGTCAGCGGTCCGCGCGGCCGATAGGGTAGCACCGTGTGCGCAAAAACCAGCGGTTCGCCATCGCAGTACAGCGCCACCTCGCGAACCCAGGCCAACCGGTCGCGTTTGATACCCAGTGCGATCGCTTCATCTCTTGTCGGCATGGCAAGGCCCTGCCGTAGCACGTGTAGTTTGAACGCGCCTCTGGCCTGAAGGCGAGCCGTCAATGAGCCGCGGTCGCGCAACCAGTCAGTGAACGCCAAGCCATCTGCGCTGCGCAGCAGTTTCGCACGCCACGCCAGTCTTTTTCTTATGCTCATGATTGCTCGGCTTTCGACTACTCTGGCCGCGGCGATTTCTCGACGCCGCCAATGCGCTGTCCTGGTTTGAGCCCCTTGCTGGAGAACCAGCCACGATTCATTTCGAGGGCGAAACGCGCGGGAGCCGCGGCACAGTGGTTGGATTCGGTCTGCGGCGCCATGTCCTCGATGTTGAGAATGCGGCCCTCCTCATCGAGAAAGGCCACCGACAGCGGCAGATACGTATTGCGCATCCACATGCAATGACGATCCGCCCTGGCGAATACGAACAGCATGCCCTGATTGGCCGGCATGCTCTTGCGATGCATCAAACCCTGCATGCGATTGGCCTGATCGGCAGCGACTTCAGCCTCGATGCGATAAAAGCCGGCGGTCAGTTCCATGCGCGGCATTTGCCCGTGTGCCTGCATTGAAGCCAGCAGCAGAAAGATCG
>NZ_FLQY01000254.1 GCF_900089945.1 Candidatus Propionivibrio aalborgensis
GAGATCTGCTCGCCCACGCTGATGCGCTCGATGCCAGGATTGCGGAGTACGACCGGCTGATCGCCCAGACCGCTCGCGAGGACGCACGCAGCAAGCGCCTGATGCAACGCCCCGGTATCGGCCCCGTCACCGCCAGCGCACTCCTGGCCAGCATTGGCAACGGACACGACTTCAAGAACGGCCGCCAGGTCGCCGCATGGATCGGACTGGTGCCGGGACAATACAGCAGGGGCGGCAAGTCCCGGCTGGGGCGCATCACCAAGGCGGGTGACGCTTATCTCAGAAGTCTGCTGGTCATGGGCGCCCGCGCCATTCTCTCCGGG
>NZ_FLQY01000255.1 GCF_900089945.1 Candidatus Propionivibrio aalborgensis
GCCGCCAAGAATGCGCGGCTGGCCTGGGCGGTACTTCACTACGGCGAGGATTTCCGGCTCAGCCAGAGCACGGCCTGAAGCCCCGACAAAAGCGTCTATAGAGAAAGAGAGAACTGAAAGGATGAGACGTGCCGCCAGAGGGCGGCCAGGAATCACCAGTGCACTGCATGCGTTGATGTGAAGCGGGTTGGACCCGCGCCGGGAGAGCCTGATTAGCTCAAGGGGAAGAAGTCATTCCCGACTAACGATTGAGGCCCCGGCGCGCGTCTTTCATCAGGGTCCG
>NZ_FLQY01000256.1 GCF_900089945.1 Candidatus Propionivibrio aalborgensis
CGCACAGATGGCATCGGTGTTTACCAGCACCATTTCGTCGACATACAGCTTGCAGAGTCGAAAGGTCTCCTCACCGACGTATTTCACCGCCGCCCCGTCGGCAAACAAACCAACGCGATCAAGACGCACGCGCTTGCCCGCTTTCAGCGATCGTTCCATGGCATCGGCATCGATGGCCTCGACAATCTCCATGCCGATGGTGCCCTGTCCGGCGATCACTTCGGGGATGTCTTCGCGCTTCAGCAGCAAGCAATTGCCGATTCGTGCGGAGAGGTTGGGTGCATGATCCAGCGGCGACTCGACGGCGACATCGTAGACCTGCGCATTGAGGATTTTTTCGAGATAGTCAGGGTGCATGGCAGTGAAAGCTATTGTCCGGGGCCGCTGATTCTAACAGCAGACTCCTGACGGCGTGCGGCGCAGCCCGCCGTGCGCTGCCAAGCGACATCCCGCCGATCTGGGCTACTATTTCCCTTTTGCAAGAGTCCCACGGACCTGCCATGATCGCCCGCCTGCGCGAAATCCCCTACAACTACACATCTTTCTCCGACCGGGAAATCGTCATCCGCCTGCTGGGTGAGGAAAACTGGGCGATCCTCGACGAACTGCGCAGCCAGCGGGTCACCGGACGCTCGGCGCGAATGCTGTACGAGGTTCTCGGCGATATCTGGGTCGTTCAGCGCAACCCCTATCTCGAAGATGACCTGCTCGCCAACCGCCAGCGCCGAGCTGCGCTGATCCATGCCCTGCGTCACCGTTTGAACGAGATCGACAAGCGTCGGCAAGGTAACGCGCTGGTACTCAAACTGCATGACTCGGCGCGAGCCGCGGTCGATGCCTTTGAACGCCATTTTGACGACACCGCCACCTTGCGCCGCCGGGTGTTGAAAACCTTGCTCCGGCATACCCGGCGCGACAACATCGCCTTCGATGGACTGGCGCGCGTCTCGCATGTCACCGACGCCACCGACTGGCGCGTCGAATACCCGTTTGTTGTTCTCTACCCCGACAGCGAAGAGGAACTGGCGCCATTGGTGTGCGGCTGCATCGAACTCGGACTGACCATCATCCCGCGTGGCGGCGGCACTGGCTACACCGGCAGCGCCGTTCCGTTGACGCCGCTGTCGGCGGTCATCAACACCGAAAAGCTCATCGATATCGGTCCGGTTGAAGAAACAATTCTGCCCGGCTGCGAACAGCCCTGCGCCACCATCCGAACCGGTGCGGGTGTCGTGACCGCGCGCGTTTCTGATGCTGCTGCCGCCGCCGGCAGGATATTTGCCGTCGACCCGACCTCGGCCGAAGCCTCATGCATCGGCGGCAACGTCGCGATGAATGCCGGTGGCAAGAAGGCTGTGTTATGGGGTACGGCCCTGGACAATCTGGCATGGTGGAAGATGGTCGATCCCGACGGCAACGTGATGGAAGTCAGCCGCATCGATCATAACCTCGGCAAGATTCACGAGCAGGCCGTCGTCCGTTTCGAAATCCGCCGCTTTCGAATGGATGGAACAACCCCGTACGGGGAACCCGAACTGCTTGAAATAACCGGCCAAACCTTTCGCAAGGCGGGCCTTGGCAAGGACGTCACCGACAAGTTTCTTGCAGGTTTGCCGGGCATACAAAAGGAAGGCGCCGACGGGCTGATCGTCGCGGCACGCTGGGTGCTGCACAAAATGCCGCCGCATGCACGCACCGTCTGTCTTGAGTTCTTCGGACAGGTCCGCGAGGCGGTTCCGGCCATCGTCGAGATCGCCGATTACTTCAAGCCGGGAGGTTCCGGCCATCGGAATGGTGTGCTGTTAGCTGGACTGGAACACCTCGACGAACGCTATGTGAGAGCGGTCGGCTATGCGACCAAGGCAAAACGCAAAGGCGAAGGTTCCGGTCGTCTGAAAATGGTATTGATCGGCGACCTGGTCGGCCACGACGAAAAGGCGGTCATGGCCGCTGCCTCGGACATTGTGCGACTCTGCAATCTGCGCGGGGCCGAGGGCTTCATCGCCGTCGACGCCGATACGCGCAGGAGATTCTGGCTGGACCGTTCGCGCACAGCCGCCATTTCACGCCATACCAACGCCTTCAAGCTCAACGAGGACGTGGTCATTCCATTGCCGCGCATGGGCGACTACTGCGACGGGATCGAGCATATCAACATCGAACTGTCGATACGGAACAAACTGGAATTGTGCGACAGGCTGGCCGATTTCCTCTCCGGCACACTGCCACTCAACCGTGGCGACGCCAACATCGCGAGTGACGTACTGATTGGCGATCGCAGGCAAAGGGCAATGGATGCTGTAAGGATAGTCCGGGCGCGCTGGCAATGGCTTCTCGATCATCTCGATCAACCGTTGGAGCAGATGGAGGCGCAGTTTTCTTCATTCGGCATCTTCGCCGGAACACTCTGGTGCAAAGAAGAGAACCCTGTACTTTTCCACCGCCTTCAGGACTACTCGATACGTGTGTCGTGGAAAGCGGAACTGAAACCGCAGCTCGAAGCCATCTTCGTCGGCAATGTCTTTCGCCCGATAATCGAACGGATCGGGGCGATCCACGCGGAAACCCTGCGCGGCCGCCTGTTCGTCGCGCTGCACATGCATGCCGGCGACGGCAATGTGCACACCAACATCCCGGTCAATTCGGACAATTATGCGATGTTGCAAACGGCCTATGCGACGGTAGAGCGCATCATGGCACTGGCTCGTTCGCTTGACGGCGTTATTTCCGGAGAACACGGCATCGGCATCACCAAGCTGGAGTTCCTGAGCGAAGAAGAGATACAGCCATTCCGCGATTACAAATCCAGGGTTGACCCCAAGGGGCACTTCAACAAGGGCAAGCTGCTGCCCGGTGGCGATCTGGCGAAGGCCTATACGCCGTCCTTCTCTCTGCTTGGTGCGGAA
>NZ_FLQY01000257.1 GCF_900089945.1 Candidatus Propionivibrio aalborgensis
ATGTACTTCGATTCCATTACCCATGATCAGCTTGCCTTCGCCATGCATCGCCTCAATCACCGTCCCAGAAAATGCCTCGGCTTCAAAACACCTCACGAGGTCTTCATGAAGCAGCTACACTCGCGTCATAACGCTGTTGCACTTCAGACTTGAATCCGCCAAGTCACGAAGAGGTTCCGTCATGGTCTTATGCAAAGCGACATGCAAACGAAATCGCCTGCGACACGTTTGCCGCTGAACTGCTGATGCCGTAACAGCAATGGCTCTCCGCTGTTCCCAAGGAAGAGCCCTCCTTAGATCTCATCCAACGCATGGCCGACTTGTTCGGCACGTCGTTCCCTGCTGCGGCGTCAAGGTATGCCGGTCTTAGCGATATGCCTTGTGCATTCATCACCATGGAGCGCGGTGCGGTGCGGTACGCCGCACGATCCACAACCTTGAGGCAAGCAAGAGCCTGGATCCCTCCCAGGTCGGTAATTCCAGTGGGGTCCGTGGCTCACCGAATCCGCTCATCAGGGAATAGCGCCACAGAGACGGGGGAGGTTTCACAGGACATATGGTTCGACAACTGGGAGAAGGGCCTTGACCTCTCGGAGCTCTCAAGGCACTACCAGCGCACCGACACCACCATCTCCTTGCTATGGTTCGACAGCGACGATTTACCGGAGATTGAGGTAAACCGCTACGGCGCACGTGTCGAAGACGATGGAGGCTTGACTGAACTGACGGGAGAACTGTCATGGCCGGGGCGAAGCAGGCGCCGCTAGGAGACACTATGTTACACGCTAGAATCTTGCATCCGTCATGATTGATGTCGGGCAGGAATGATACGCAGACCAGCCTCACACAAAGTGGGAGACGACCGGCAGCTTCGGCCGATTATGTAGACTCCTTGATTATGTGGATTCGGAGCCTTGGCTGCCATCAGACGCCTTGCTTGACAAGGCAAGAGATGATCTGCGGTCCACATAATCTGGTGTGTGTCGCAAGGCCAGAAAATAGCATGTGAGGACATTCACTACGCGTATCTGCAGCACAATGGGCTTGTTGCTCGCCCGGATCAACATTTTGTTGTTGATGTTGCTGTGTGTGGTAACCGTTCGAACTCAAAAATTGTGTTGAGTGTACACTGGGCTCAGAGGCCAGCAGGCCCCTCGCAGACAAGCCTCTGCAGGGGGATGATTTAGTAGCTCCGCATAATCAAGCGGTCAACATAATCGGCCTATGTAGCGCTCCACATAAGGCCGAGTTGTATGAATTGCGCTTCCGGCAGGTTTCAGAGTGAAGTAGACACTTAAAGCGTCCGATCCTCAAATTGGAGAAGGATGGCTTGTGGACGGTTGCGGAACCACAGTATGTCCGCACAATATAGCCAGTCGACAAAATGACAGAGGTGCCGCGTAGCTCCTTTCAGGCACCATGCTCGACGCGTACAATCGGGCCAGAGCGGCAGTTCAAGACCTGCCCGCCGAAGTTGTTCCCATGAGTGATTCTAAAATGATTGCATTACTGATCGATGCCGATAATTTCTCATCGCCAGCATGGATAAATGAGGCTATCCAAACGCTTGAGATGACTTGTGGCGACATAGCAATTCGTCGCGCATATGGCAGCGCTGAAAAGCTGAAGGGGTTGGCAGATGTGTTGCGATCTAGGGTCATTCGCCCGTTCGTCAATCTACCGCTTCCGAAAAACACTACTGATATGTCATTGGCCGTAGATGCGATGGAGTTGGCGTGCCTAACGCCGCGACCAAAGTTGATAGTTATTGCCTCCGGAGATTTAGATTTTGTCCCGCTGGTAGTGCGGCTTAGGGAGCGAGGCATCAGAGTCGTGTGCGTGAGTGAGCGAAGCAAGATGGCGCAAGATGCTATTCCCGCTTACGATCAGATCATCTATGTTGGCGAAGATCAGGTTGATAGCCCAGTAACGGGAAAAGCTGCGCCAGTTCCGGTAGCGAGTATTGGTACGACGCCAGAGAAACCCGTAGAAAATATACGGGCTGTAAAGGTGACCGTGCCAAAGGCAGTTACGGGGAAAAGGGGACCTGCAAAGAAGGCCGCTCAGAAGACGACAGCAACAAAGGCTGTCATAACTCCCAAACAGATACTTGCCGTATTACCCAGTGTACAGAACGGGCAGTGGTTGCCATTAGGGGAAGTCGCCAAGATACTCCACGATAAAAGGCTTCTCGCAAAAAGCGCGACTTCAACGAAGTTGTTTAGAAAGTTCCCGGATCACTTTGAACTAATGCCTGCAAGCAAGCCTAACAAAGTCCGAGTAATTAAGTCGTGATCGTGTAGCTTAGAGCGTTTCGTTCGATAACTTGCCGAACAGTTTCTTTCTTAAACTCCGAGGTGAATCTTCGTGATCTCACGGCATTCCTCTTATGGCCAAATCATAGGCTCGGAAGGCCTACTGTTCTAGGGGCAGTCAAGGGCGGAAATTCACACAGTCTGTTGTCGCTGTGAAACGATAGCTCAGAGATTGGTCTGAATCGTTATCCTGAGACCATTTAATACGACCTCCATAATCACGCGCTATTCAACGAACAGATCGGCCCTAGTGTTAATGTTTGGCCTAAGAGAAAAACGCGGCAGAACGCGTTAAATGCTGGTTTCCGCCCCGGCAGTCAAAATGCACCTGTAAATCATGAAAGGAAAAGTTGGTGTTGTGGAAAACGCAAATGCGTACGATCAACATCGACTTAGTGAGATTCAATAGATATCGAAGCGTTGGTGAGGCACCATGTGAATCGCCCCGGCTTCAGTGGACACTTTCGTACTATACTGGAGAGGCGTCGTTCGCATAAGGCTCGCCGATTGTTTGCCCACCCTAGTCATTGGCAGCTAATAACTTCAGACAATTCGAAATGTGCTTTGGGTTTCCGGCGATTTTTCGTGGGCCCTAGTGATTTCCGATTTCAAGTTATGGGGAAGGGGCTTGGGCGGCGATTTGCCGCCTTTTTGTTGTTAACTGATACCTTGGCCATCGAAAGGGTTCGATCGTTGATTCTGAGTTGATTCTGAAGGTCGATTTTTGGGCTGAGAACGCGTGAAACTGATGTAGGATTTTTCAATGAATTTGAGAATGGCCAAGGATGGTGTTCTCAAAATACTTCAATAACGTGTTGATTCGTCGAGTGCATGGTTTTCACTTATTTTGAGAACCTACAGAGCAGTCAGGACAGGTTGTCGAAGGTTGCTCCAGGAAGTATGGGGGTTCCAGTCAGGAACGCGCTAACGGGCAGTCGTTTGCCACCAGCCTTTTGCAACTCTGTCAATCGTAACGTACCCTCGCCACAAGTAACCAAGATACCGCGTTTGTCGGCCGCAATAACCGCGCCTGGCGATCCACCGGTTTCGGCTTGGGCCTCGGCTCGCCAAACCTTGACTGTGTTGCCATCCAGACCGACAGTCGCGCCGGGATATGGGTTGAACGCCCTGACCTGCCTGGCCAGCTGCGTGGCTGGCAAGCGCCAATCAAGTGGCGCTTCAGCTTTCTCGATCTTGGAAGCGTAGGTCACCCCTGTTTCTGGCTGCAAGCTCAGCGGCAAGGGCAATTTACGGAGTGCCTCGACGATAAGACGACCTCCGAGGACGGCTAGCTTGTCGTGCAAGGTTCCGGCCGTGTCATCCTCGGTAATCGATAGTTTTTCCGAAAGCAACACTGGACCGGTATCCAGACCTGCTTCCATCTGCATGATGCTGACGCCGGTTTCGATGTCACCGGCCAGAATCGCCCGCTGGATCGGTGCAGCACCACGCCAGCGCGGCAGCAGTGACGCGTGGACATTGATGCAGCCGAAACGCGGTATTTCGAGTACCGCCTGCGGCAAGATTAGTCCATACGCGGCGACAACCATGACCTCCGCGCCGAGGACTCGCACACGTTCCTGTGCCGCCGAATCACGCAGTGTAGGTGGTTGGAAAACCTCAATGCCTGAGGCCAGCGCTAGGGCCTTAACGGGCGACGAATGAAGTGCCATACCGCGTCCTGTCGGCCGATCCGGCTGTGTAAGCACTGACAACACGTGATGTCCGGATGCAATTATGTCGCGCAGGACGGTGGCGGCAAACACCGGCGTACCGGCAAAGACCAGCTTCATGCGGTAATGCGCGACTGCTTGGCTAATTTGGCCTTGATGCGTGTCTGCTTGAGAAGCGAGAGATGTTCCACAAAAACTCGACCCTGAAGGTGATCTATTTCATGCTGCAAACAGACTGCAAGCAAACCGTCGGCAGCAACGGTTTGATCTTCACCGTCCGTATCAAGATAGCGAACGACGACGCTTTCCGCACGTTCGACCTTGTCGAAGATACCGGGCACCGAGAGACATCCTTCCTCACAAACCTGAAGCCCTTCACTTTCAACAAGTTCCGGGTTGATGAGCACCAGCAACTGATCCCTGGCTTCAGAGGCATCGATGACGATAACCCGCATATGTACGTTCACTTGCGTCGCGGCCAGACCGATTCCCGGTGCCTCGTACATCGTTTCGGCCATATCACGAGCGAGACGTCGAATGCTATCGTCAATATTTTCAACCTTGGCGGCGACGGTTTTCAAGCGCGGGTCAGGGTAACGGAGTATTGGCAGTAGTGGCATAAAAAGCTTGATCGAAGAAGTAATTACGTGCAGAATCCGATGCAACATCTTGAAAAACGGCGCAATATTTGCGCAGTGGGTCTACAAGCAGAAACAGATGTTACCGACCGCTCGTATGAGGATAACACGATGATCCGCATTATATCCATGCTCGTTCTGGCCGTTGCCGCCACACTATGCAACGCCGCTGAACAACCGCTTCAGCTGGCTGAAAACGCCCCGCAACGACACATCGTCGTGCCTGGTGACACGTTATGGGGGATATCCGGGCAGTTTCTCAAAGAGCCTTGGCGCTGGCCGGAAATCTGGCGCATGAACAAGGAGCAGATCAAGAATCCGGATCTCATATTTCCCGGTGATGTGATCGTTCTTGATTATGATTCCAACGGTAATCCAATGCTTCGCAAGCAAAGTGGCAACTCCAAACTGCGTCAGCAAAGTGACAAGCTGCACCCTCAGATTTATTCCGAACAGATTAGTCAGGCCATTCCGCCAATTCCACCCAATGCGATCGGACCCTACCTCTCCGAGCCGCTTGTGGTTGAAGTGGACGGTCTGGACAGTGCGGCTCGTATAGTCGCTACGCAGCAGGACCGGGTATTTCTTGGCAGTGGCGATACCGCTTATGTTAACAATGCCGACCCTTCCCAGTTGAAGTGGCAGGTCTATCGTAACGGAAAGCCGTTGCTCGACCCGGCGTTCCCAAATCAGAATCCGGCTGACCCGACACATGTTCTTGGCTATGAGGCATTTTATTTGGGTACGGCAACACAGGTCAGTCCTGGCAGTCCGGCCACATTTCAGATTCTGACTGCCAAACAGGAAATCGGTCGAGGTGACCGCTTGGTTCCAGCCGCCCAGCCTTCATTGGTCGCCTACGTCCCGCACAAGCCGGATTTCATGGTCGATGGCCGCATCATTTCGGTCTACGGGGGCGTCGAATCTGCTGGGCGGGGTTCAATCGTTTCATTGAATCGGGGCTCCAAGGAGGGCCTAGAGATCGGGCACGTGCTGTCGGTTGAGCGGAATCGGACGATTGTTGAACGTGACGATGATGGTCGCAAGGTCAATGTGGAAATTCCTCCAGTTCGGCTCGGGTTGGTTTTTGTATTTCGCGTATTTGACCATATATCCTATGCACTTATCGTGCAGGCTGAGAGCACTGTTGAGGTCAATGACTTCGTCCGTACGCCCTGAGTAATGACCGAATGCGAGTCGCTTTCAAGTTGGCTGCGACTAACGCTTATTCCCGGGATTGGCGGTGAAACACAGCGCAAGCTGCTTACCGCTTTCGGGCTCCCTGATGCGGTTTTCTCCGCTGATCGAAGCTCGCTTCGCGCCGTCATTGGTGAAAGGTCAACCAGACTTCTGCTCGATACAGACAATGCATTCCTCGTTGAATCAGCGAAAGAATGGTCACAAGAAGCAGATCAGCGCATCGTTACTTTAGCTGACCCAGAGTACCCGCAGTCGCTGCTTGAAATTCCGGATCCCCCAACGCTGCTCTATGTACGCGGACGCTTGGATCTGCTTAACCGTCCGGCTCTGGCTATCGTAGGCAGCCGAAATCCAACCCCGCAAGGTATTCAAAACGCCGAACGATTCGCTTCAACCTTCGCCGACGCGGGTCTGGTGATCGCAAGCGGACTGGCGCTTGGAATCGATGCAGCAGCACATCGTGGAGCCCTGGCCAGCACCGGAGATACTATCGCGTTCATCGGTACGGGCATTGATCGCATCTACCCGGCGCGAAACAAGGAGCTGGCTTTGGAAGTCGCCAGTCGGGGGGTCGTCGTTTCCGAGTTTCCAATCGGCACGCCGGTCACGGCAGCCAACTTTCCGCGACGTAACCGGCTGATATCAGGTATCGCCC
Source organism: Candidatus Propionivibrio aalborgensis (assembly GCF_900089945.1). Taxonomy (GTDB): domain Bacteria; phylum Pseudomonadota; class Gammaproteobacteria; order Burkholderiales; family Rhodocyclaceae; genus Propionivibrio; species Propionivibrio aalborgensis. The sequence goes on from NZ_FLQY01000257.1 coordinate 6,482, forward strand.
GCGGCGTGTTGGTCGTTGAAGCAGCCATTGTAAGCGGATCGCTGATTACTGCCCGACTAGGCGGCGAGCAGGGACGAGAGGTTTTTGCCATTCCAGGATCGATTCACTCACCGCAATCGAGAGGTTGCCACAAGCTGATCAAGCAAGGTGCGAAGCTGGTTGAAACTGCGCAGGACGTCCTTGAGGAACTGAATTGGCAAACAACTTTGGTAGCTGCATCGCCGACGAACGACAAGGCTGATGGTGTACCTCATGCGCTGTTGTCATTGATGGGATTTGATCCGTGTAGTCTGGATGAACTTGCCGAACGTAGTGATTTGTCGGCCGATTCGCTGTCAGTGATACTCTTGGATTTGGAACTCAGTGGCAGAGTGGCCAGTCTGCCAGGTGGCCGCTACCAGCAACTTCAAGAAGTCTGAATTCGTCGGTTTGCTTCCTGCCTCAGTGTCGCCCAGCTTTGCGCGCCTGCCAAAGGGAGTTGGAGGGAGTTGGAAACCAGCCGCGGTCCGATGCTTGGGGATCGATCGATTCCGCCAATCGGGAACACAATTGTCGTATGAATTGTATCGGCGATGTTGATCCGGCACCGACGCACCGTACCCTTCCACATCTGCCGCAGCAATTGGTTTTCATCGTCTGCATTGCTCCGCGCAAGCAAGCGTTGCTTGCCAAGCGCCGTAGAGTGCACTTATCATGCCCTGCCTGACCATACTATAGTCATACTGACTAACGGCCCTCCCTGGCACATAAACACCATGAGCAAGAAGCTGATCATTGCCGAGAAACCTTCCGTTGCCGCCGACATTGCACGTGCACTAGGTGGGTTTACCAAACACGACGACTATTTCGAGAGTGAAGACTGCGTCCTATCGTCCGCTGTCGGCCATCTGCTCGAACTGGCCTGTCCGGAAGAGTATGAAGTCAAGCGCGGCAAGTGGTCGTTTGCTCATTTGCCGGTCATTCCGCCACATTTCGATTTGCGGCCAATCGAAAAGACGGTATCACGCCTCAAGTTGCTCACACGACTGATCAAGCGCAAGGACGTGACCGGGCTGGTGAACGCCTGTGATGCAGGGCGGGAAGGCGAGTTGATCTTCAACTACATTGCGCAGCACGCCAAGTCTGGAAAGCCGATTCAACGACTGTGGTTGCAGTCGATGACGCAGCAGGCAATCAAGGAAGGCTTTTCGAAACTCCGCGCCGGTACCGAAATGAAGGGGCTGGCCGACGCCGCAGTGTGCCGCTCCGAATCCGATTGGTTGGTTGGTATCAACGGCACGCGTGCCATGACCGCCTTCAATTCAAAGACTGGGGGCTTCCATTTGACGACGGTAGGTCGAGTACAGACTCCGACCTTGGCGTTGATCGTCGAACGTGAACAAAAGATCCGCAAGTTCAAGGCACGCCCCTACTGGGAGTTGGAAGGACATTTCGCCTGTGCCGCCGGCACATACACGGGAAAGTGGTTCGACGAGAGTTTTGCCAAGAACAAGACAGGACAAAAAGCGGAGCAGGATGAGCATCAGCGTGCCGAACGACTTTGGGACGAAACCCGAGCCAAGGCCTTGCAAAGCAAATGCGCCGGCCATCCGGGCGAAGTCAGCGAAGAAACCAAGCCATCGACTCAGCTTTCACCATTGCTCTTCGATCTGACCAGCCTGCAACGTGAGGCCAACAGCCGTTTTGGCTTTTCGGCCAAGGCCACTCTGGGCCTGGCGCAGGCCCTTTACGAAAAGCACAAGGTGCTGACCTATCCGCGTACCGATGCACGCGCACTTCCGGAAGATTATCTGCCGACGGTCAGGGCGACACTCGTCATGCTTACAGGCGAGGGCGTTGGCAAAGGGCATGATGAAGCGGCACTTGCGCGCTATTCACCCTTTGCACACCAGATTCTGGCGCGCCAGTGGGTTATTCCGAACAAGCGCATTTTCAATAACGCCAAGATATCCGATCACTTTGCCATCATTCCGACGCTGCAGGCACCGAAACACCTCTCCGAGCCCGAGCAGAAACTTTACGACATGGTGGTCAAGCGTTTCCTTGCCGTTTTCTACCCGGCGGCGGAATACATGATCTCCACGCGCATCACACGCGTCGAAGGGGAGCCCTTCAAGACGGAAGGCAAGGTTCTGGTCAATCCGGGTTGGCTGGCTGTTTATGGCCGCGAAGGACAGGAAGGCGACGAAGGTAATCTGGTTGCCGTAGAATCAAAGGAAATGGTGCAGACCGACGAACTCATCCTGAATGCTACAGAAACCCGGCCCCCACCCCGCTACTCCGAGGCGACCCTGCTTTCGGCCATGGAGGGGGCAGGAAAGATGGTTGACGACGAAGAGCTGAAAGCCGCCATGGCCGGCCGTGGTCTGGGCACACCGGCTACCCGCGCCCAGATCATTGAAAATCTGCTCGGTGAGCAGTACCTGCATCGCGAAAACCGCGAACTCCAACCCACAGCCAAAGCCTTCTCGTTGATGACGTTGCTCAATGGTCTCGGCATCCGGGAACTCACGGCGCCGGAGTTGACCGGAGATTGGGAATGGAAACTCGCGCGAATGGAGCGTGGCGAAATGTCGCGCGACGAATTCATGAAGCAAATCGCGGCGATGACACAGCATATTGTCGACCGTGCCAAGAGCTACGACAGCGATACCATCCCTGGCGATTTCGGCGAACTTTCCACACCCTGTCCGAAGTGCGGCGGCAAGATCAAGGAGACCTATAAGAAATTTCAGTGTACGGCATGTGATTTTTCGCTTTGGAAGATCGTCGCCAGCCGCCAGTTCGAGGCCAGCGAGATCGAGTCTTTGCTGACTGAGCGCAAGATCGGCCCCATAACTGGCTTCCGAAACAAAATGGGTCGTCCCTTTGGCGCCATCATCAGGCTCAATGCCGACAATTCGCCAGAGTTTGATTTTGGCCAGGGAGCAAATGGTGATGACGGCAACGCCGAAGAGGTCGATTTCTCCGGACAGGAGCCGCTTGGTGTGTGCCCGAAATGTGAAGCGCGTGTTTTTGATCGAGGCATGTCTTTCGTTTGCGAGAAATCGGTAGGGCCGGCGAAAAGCTGTGATTTCCGCTCCGGTAAGATCATTCTGCAGCAACCGGTGGAGGAGGAGCAGATGAAGAAATTGCTCGCAACTGGCCGTACTGATCTTCTCAAGGGGTTTATTTCTGCTAGAACAAAGCGCAAATTCTCAGCCTTCCTGGTACGCGGAACAGACGGCAAGGTCGGATTCGAGTTCGAGAAACGGGAACCGAAGCCAAAATCACCGCCTAAGCCAGCGAAAGTGGTGAGCGAGAAGCCACTTCCCAAAACCTCCAAGGCAAAATCGGGAACAAGCAAGAAGTCAGGATAGAAGGATTTCCTTGAGCTTCGTTAAGCCGACAGGGGCAGATGTTTCACGTGAAACATCTGCCCCTGTCGAATCGGAATCAAAAACCCATTAACTACGGAACTGCGCTTACTCCGGCCGGAGGTGCGTCGAGGATTGCGGCTCGTAAGGCGTCTATTGCCTTCGGTCGTGGGAAAGTGGCCCTCCATGCGATAACAACTCGTCGGAAGGGGGCAGGGTCGGTAAAGGGGCGAAACTGCAGTGGCGGCTCATTCTGAGCCCATGACTTTGCCGCTGAAACCGGAGCGACGGATATACCAGCCCCGCTTGCCACCATGTGGCGTACCGTTTCCAGCGAACTGCCTTCAATGGCTCCTTCGAGCCCTCCCGTTTCCGAGAGGTGCGGACAGGCTTGAACAACCTGATCGCGAAAGCAGTTGCCCTTACCCAGCAGCAACAGATTTTCGGCAGCCACTTGATTGGGAGGGATGGCCGATTGAGCCGCCAAAGGATGTTCCGTTGGCAAGACGACGCAAAAAGCTTCGTCATAGACAGGGTATGAGACGATACCGGGCTCGGAAAAGGGTAGGGCGACAATAATCACATCCAGGTCGCCCCGGCGTAGCTGTTCCGCCAGACTGACCGTGAAATTCTCATGCAGGTACATCGGCATGAGCGGTGCGCGGGAATGCAGCGCCGGAATCAGCCGCGGCAGGAGATAGGGCGCAATGGTATAAATGACACCAAGCCGTAAGGATCCGACCAAGGGGTCCTTGCCCTGTACCGCGAGCTCCGTCAGTCGGTCGGCTTCCTCGAGCACCTTCTCGGCTTGCCGAGCTATCTTCTCGCCAATGGGCGTCAAGCGAACATCAGAAGAGGAGCGCTCGAAGAGGATCACACCGTGTCGCTGTTCCACCTTCTTCAGTGCCACAGACAACGTGGGTTGGCTGACATGACATTTCTCTGCCGCACGGCCGAAATGCCGTTCGCGGGCCAGCATCACGATGTAGCGAAGTTCGGTAAGCGTCATTGCTGAGGACGAGCCAGACGAGCCAGATCACTCGCTTCAAGCCATATCCACTGTCCTATAGGTAGGCTGTCTGGCAGGGGGAAACCGCCTATTGCTATCCGGTTGAGACCTTCCACTCGATTCCCGGCGGCTGCGATCATCCGCTTGACAAGATGGTACTTGCCCTCGGTGACGGTCATTCGGAGAAGGTGTTCCGAACGGACTTCACAGCCGGTAGCCGCGATACGCGCAGGTTCGTCATGTAGTTGAACCCCTTCCAGCAAAGCGTCCACCTGAAGCGTATCCACCGGGTGTTTGACGGTTACGTCGTATACTTTGGGAATTCTCTTCTTTGGTGAAGTGTAGGCATGAATGAACTGCCCGTCGTCTGAAAGAAGCAGCAAGCCTGTAGTGTCTTCGTCCAAACGTCCGACGGCCTGAATATTTCTTGTCAGCAATACACGGGGAAACAGGGAATAAATACTCGGGTGGTGCTTCGGCTTGTGCGAGCACTCAAAACCGGCCGGTTTGTTAAGTGCAAGAAAGGCAAATTCCCGATAGGTCCACAGCACCCCATCCACAGAGAACAAAAGCCCATCGGGCTCGAATTCTGCGAAGGGGTCATCGCAGAGCATGCCGTCAATGCTTACTCGTCCGGAACGAACCAGAGCACGACACTCAGGCCGGCTGCCAAATCCCTGCGATCTCAGCAGTCGTTCCAGCTGCATTTTCGGCATTATGAGGCGCTCAATCGGGGAGGAAACATGCAGAAAACGCGTGCGGGGCAACGACAATGGGCTACTCGCCCATAAGGTCCAGCACCGAAGTCAATCCGAAAACCAAGCCCTTGAGAACCGGCAAGGGCACTTCGCGCAAAGCGTAGCGTAATCGGCCCTGCAAGGGCCCAGGAAGATCCCTGACCACATCGATGCCCGAGTCGTTCAGGAACAGACGCACGACGCGATTGTCCGCGTCGCTCCGCTCACGGCGAACAAGACCGCGCACCTCGATCTTGTCGAGAAGATTGCTGGCGGTAGAGGGATGTATGTGCAGCGCTTCGGCCAGTTCGGCAACGCGTAGTCCCGGTTGCGCTGAAATCTGCCATAGAGCCAAGAGCTGGGAGCCGCTCATTCCCTGGGTGGCGTCGATACTCTGCATGCCCGACTGAACCGCGCGTACCAGGCGCAGTACCATGCTGAAAGCTTCCTCTGCCGCTGCTACATCGAGTGCTGAAGGAACCGATCCCTTGCCGGCAATTTCATGAGTCGACGGTGATTCCTCAGCTCGCTCCTTTTCCATAACCACTGCGACTCCTTTGTTTGCTCAACAAACATATTCGTGCAATAATAGTTTCCGCAAACATAAGAGTCAAGCACGGTATCGTGTGACGATCTTGAATTCACACCATTCCCGCAGCCACTCAGCCGGGAATTGGATTACGACGGAAATTCCTATGGATAGAAGCGCACTCGAACAAGTATTCTCTTTCGGCAGCCAGTTTTCGCCGGCCATGGCTCTGGGCTTCCGGATCACCCTCATTGCTGCCTTGGCGTGGTTTGCCGTGATCCTTTCCCACAGAATGATTCGGGCTTTTCGTCTTTTCATCAGCAAGAATCTTGCCGATGCTGAGGAGGTGAAGCGTGCGGCCACCTTGGGCAGGGTGTTCCGCTACATCGCTTCGGTCATCATTTCGCTGATTACCGTCACGCTTATCTTGAGCGAACTGGGCATATCCATCGCGCCTATCCTCGGTGCTGCGGGCGTGGTGGGTGTTGCCGTGGGGTTTGGAGCCCAAAGCCTGGTCAAGGACTACTTCACCGGCTTCTTTCTGCTACTCGAAAACCAGATACGTCAGGGGGATGTCATCCAGGCCGGTGGCAAGGCCGGGGTCGTCGAGGAAATCACCCTTCGTTTTGTCCGCATGCGCGATTACGACGGGAACGTTCACTTCGTCCCTAACGGCACCATCACAACCGTCACCAATATGACCAGGGGCCATGCGCACGCGGTAGTGGATGTCGGTGTGGCCTACCGGGAGAATGTCGATCAAGCCTTGGAGATAATGCGCCAAACCGGCGCCGAGTTACGCGCCGATCCTGCGTTTGCCGCAAAGATCCTCGAAGATGTCGAAATTGTCGGTGTTGAAGCGTGGGCCGATTCGGCGGTTGTATTGCGCTGCCGTTTCAAAGTCGCACCGATCGAGCAATGGGGAGTACGCCGCGAATACCTGCGCCGCCTCAAACATGCCTTCGACGTCGCTGGAATCGAAATTCCGTTCCCGCATCTCACCCTCTATCCTGGTCAGAACAAAGACGGCGCCAGTCCACCCCTGCACCTGTCGATTGACGTCGCTCAAGTGCCAGAAAGGGTAAAGTGAGCCCCTCCAATTCGAGAGAACCCTTCAGCTACAATTGCTGCAATCCTATTCAATCGCAATCCAAGAATTCCGCGGTCCGCCTTATACACAGCAACACATTCTTCCAGTGAGTTGAGCATTTGCTAAAACAAGAACAAATATGACTACTTGCCCGAGTGGAGAGACAGATGCATAACGATGATATCAAGCCTGACGCCAACTCCCACGTAGATCCAGCGTGGGATAAGGATCCGCTCTGGTACAAGGATGCGATCATCTACGAGCTGCATGTCAAAGCCTTTTTTGATAGCAATGGCGATGGTATTGGCGACTTCAAGGGGCTGACCGAGAAGCTCGACTACCTGCAGGACCTCGGCGTAAACACTCTTTGGCTGTTGCCGTTCTATCCTTCGCCGTTCCGTGACGATGGCTACGACATTTCCGACTACCATAATGTGCACCCGGAGTATGGCACCCGCGCCGATGTCCGTAACTTCATCCGCGAAGCGCATCGGCGCGGGCTGAAGGTGATCACCGAACTGGTCATCAATCACACGTCCGATCAGCATCCCTGGTTTCAGGCGGCGCGCCGCGCGCCGGAAGGTTCGTCCAAACGCAATTTCTACCTGTGGTCGGATACGGACAAGAAGTTTCCCGAGACGCGGATCATCTTCACCGATTCGGAAAAATCCAACTGGGCATGGGACGAGGTAGCGGGCGCTTACTACTGGCACCGTTTCTTTTCGCACCAGCCGGATCTGAACCACAACAACCCGGCAGTAGTGAATGCCGTGATCCGCATCATGCGCTTCTGGCTCGATCTGGGCGTCGACGGGCTGCGCCTGGATGCCATCCCCTATCTTTGTGTTCGCGAGGGCACCGCCAACGAGAATTTGCATGAGACCCATGATGTGATCAAGCAAATGCGCGCAGTGATCGATGCCCATTACAAGAACCGCATGCTGTTGGCCGAGGCCAACCAATGGCCTGAGGATGTACGCGAGTACTTCGGCGAAGGCGATGAATGCCACATGGCTTACAACTTCCCGGTGATGCCTAGAATATTCATGGCGGTCGCTCAGGAGGAGCGTCATCCGATCATCGAGATCATGAATCAGACACCGGCGATCCCCGACAACTGTCAATGGGCGATATTTCTGCGCAACCACGACGAATTGACGCTGGAAATGGTCACTCAGCGCGAGCGCGACTACATGTACAAGATGTACGCTGCCGATCCGCGCATGCGTGTCAATGTCGGTATCCGTCGCCGATTGGCGCCGCTGATGGAGAACAACCGCGACAAGATCGAGCTGGTGATCTTTCTTATCCTGACCCTCCCGGGTTCACCGGTCCTCTACTACGGTGACGAAATCGGCATGGGCGACAACATCTACCTTGGCGACCGAAACGGTGTCCGAACACCCATGCAATGGAGCCCTGACCGCAACGCGGGCTTTTCCAAAGCCGATCCACAGCGGCTCTTTCTTCCGCCCAACATGGACCCGATCTACGGCTACGAAGCAAAGAATGTCGAAGCCCAGACGCGCAATACGTCCTCGCTACTGCAATGGAACAAGCGCCTCATCGCCGTGCGCAAGAACCACAAAGCTTTCGGCCGTGGCAGCATCAAGTTCCTCGAACCGGGCAACCGCAAGATCCTCGCCTATGTGCGTGAATGGGAGGACCAGATACTGCTTTGCGTGGTCAATCTCTCGCGCAACGCACAACCGGTGGAACTCGACCTTGCGGCTTTCAAGACCCGCGTGCCGGTCGAACTGCTCGGCCGCTCCCCCTTTCCGCCGATTGGCGATTTGCCGTATCTGCTGACCCTTGCGGGGCACGGTACCTACTGCTTCAGCCTGTCGACCAACGTCGAGGTGCCCTACTGGCATGAAGAACGTCTGACCCGGCCGGAACTTCCGGTGTTGGTACTCACCCAGGGATGGCTGACCTTGTCCGGAGGCAAGGCCACGGCCAATACTGTGCGCCGGGCGCTTGCGGCCACTACCCGGGAACAGTTTCAGAACAAGGTTATGGGCCCCTATCTGTTGAGCAAGCGCTGGTTCGCTGCCAAGGGTCACAAGATCGAGCGGATCAAGATCCTTGAGCAGGACGCTTGGGAGACCACTCACGGTAGCTGGCTGCTCACCATCATCGAGGTACACTGCGCCGAAATTCCTCCTCAGCTCTATTTCTTGCCGCTGGCCATTTGCTGGGACGAGGAAACAAGCGAGGAGCGACGCGCGGTCCTGGCGCCCTGGACGCTTGCCAAGGTGAGACAGAAGGAACGCACGGGCATACTTTACGGTGCCTTCGGCGCCGAAGGCTTTTGCCGCTCCCTGGCTGAGGGCATCGGCGAGAACATCTCGCTGCCTTTGGGCAAGGGACGCATCGAATTTCGTGCCACGCCGGCTTTCGAAAGGCTCGCGGACGGTCTTGCGGCCCCCGTTCGCCACCCCGCGCTTGAGCAGAGCAATACGGCGGTCTACTTTGGAAACCAACTATTCCTCAAAGGCTATCGTCGTCTGCAGTTTGGTACCAATCCTGAGGTCGAAGTCGGTCGCTATCTCACCGAACACTCGCCTTTCCCGCACGTTGCGCCCGTTGCCGGCTCGGTCGAATTCCAGCGTGCTGACGGCCAAACGATGACTCTGGCGCTGTTGCAGGGCTTCACGGAAAATCAGGGCGACAGCTGGAGTTTCGCTGTTGACTACCTTGAGCGCTTCCTCTCCGAGCCTGAGCTTGCGTCCGAGGAAGCTACGCCCGATCCACATGCCTATTTCCTTTCTCTGATGGAATTGCTCGGACGCCGGACCGGCGAACTGCATCAGGCTTTCGGCATGTCCACAGGGGACACGGCCTTCGAACAAGAGCCAATCACGCCCGAAGATCTCTCCAGATGGTCGATCGCCGTGCAGGCCGACGCGGTTGCGACGCTCAACGAGCTGGAGAGCCGCCGCACTAGCCTACCGGAAAACCTGCACGCCGCCTGCGACCATCTCGCAGCACTGCGGCCGGTCCTGCTTGAGCGTGTTTCGCCGCGGGCGCTGGCGGGAATTTCCGCCGCCAAGATGCGTTATCACGGCGACTATCATCTCGGACAGGTCCTGCGTGTCGAAGACGACTTCGTAATCATCGACTTCGAGGGTGAGCCCGGTCGTCCGATGGAGGAGCGGCGCCAGAAGCATTCGCCACTGCGTGACGTGGCCGGCATGTTGCGCTCCTTCAGCTATGCGGCGGCAGTGGCAACCAATCGCGTCACCGCCGAACGTCCTGCCGACCGCTCCCGAACTGGCCCGCTGGTAAAGACCTGGGAGCTGCAGTCGTCTGAAGCTTTCCTGGCCGGTTACCGGCAGGCAATAAAAGGCTGTGCGGCTTGGCCAGAGGAACCAGGCGTAGCGGAACGACTGATCAAGTTCTTCGTAATCGACAAAGCGCTCTACGAAATGCGCTACGAGATGAATAACCGACCCGACTGGCTGGCGATTCCACTTTTCAGCTTGATAAGATCACTTGATAGATCACTTGAAGCATCCAAAGAGAAAGCATGACGTTCAATAAAGGAGAAAACTCATGAAAGTACTCGCCATGGTTATGGCCGGCGGCCAGGGAACACGACTTCACCCCTTGACGGCAGAACGGTCCAAGCCGTCTGTGCCTTTCGGAAGCCGTTACCGAATCACTGATTTCGTGCTCAGCAGTCTGGTTAATTCCGAAATCCACGGAATCTATCTGCTGGTGCAATACAAATCCCAGTCACTGATTGAACACGTTAACAAATCCTGGGGACAGACCCTGTCCTTCCACGGCCAGTTCATCAACGTTGTCCCGCCGCAAATGCGTGAGGGGCCGGAGTGGTTTCAGGGTACTTCCGACGCCGTGTTTCAGAACATCAACCTGATCGAGCGCCATGCGCCGGATATGGTCGCCGTCTTCGGCGCCGACCATGTGTACCGAATGGACGTTAGGCAGATGATTGATTTTCATCACCAGAATTCCGCCCACGTGTCGGTGGCAGCCATTCCGATTCCGCTGGCCGAAGCCTCGGCTTTCGGAATCATCGATGCCGATGGTGCCGGCCGCATCAAGGGTTTTCTGGAGAAGCCGAAAACACCGCCACCGATGGTCAACGATCCGAGCCGCGCCTACGGCTCGATGGGTAACTACCTGTTCGAGACCGAAGTGCTGCTGACTGCTTTGCGCGAAGCGAAGGAACGTGGCGAGCACGACTTCGGGCACAATATCCTGCCGCGCCTGATCAAGACGCATAACGTTTATGCCTACAATTTCGGCGACAACCGTGTTCCCGGCATCGCCGATTATGAAGAGCAGGCTTACTGGCGCGACGTCGGCACCATCGACGCCTATTACGATGCGCACCGCGATGCCATGGGCGAGCAGCCCCGCTTCAAGCTCTTCAATCCGCAGTGGGTAATCAATTCCAGCAACTACCAGGGTCCTTCAGCCCGCATCCTTTCGGGCCATATCGAGAACACTGCGCTCGGCCCGGGTTCCCTTATACGGGGCGCCAGTGTACGCAACTCGATTCTCCGTCGCGAGGTGATCGTCGAAAAGGATGTGGAAATTGACGACTGTATCATCATGGACCACTCGGTGATCCGCCGCGGTAGCCGTCTGAAGCGAGTCATCGTCGATCGCTACAATACTATTGCGCCCAATACACAGATCGGCTTTGACCCGGCGGCTGACAAAGCGCGATACCACGTCAGCGAGGGCGGCATCGTGGTGTTGCCCAAAGGTTCGGAAGTGCCCGATGTGTCGTGCTATCAGCAATAAGTAGGAAGCAACGATGAAGGAAGAAACATGAATCTGCCTTTAACGGCAATCTGGCCAGGTGCCCCCTTTCCACGGGGCTCCACCTGGGATGGCGAAGGGGTCAACTTCGCCCTCTTTTCCGAGAATGCGACCAAGGTCGAGTTGTGCCTCTTCGATCCCGGTGGGAAAAAGGAAGTTCAGCGTATCGAACTGCGTGAACGGACCGACCTGATCTGGCATTGCTATCTGCCGGAGGCCCGCCCGGGCCTGCTCTACGGCTATCGCGTGCACGGCCCCTACGATCCGGCGCATGGTCACCGCTTCAACCCAAACAAGTTGTTGATCGAGCCCTACGCCAAGGATATCGTCGGCCGGCTCCGCTGGAGCGACGCCCACTTCGGCTACAAGATCGGACACCGTCAGCAGGATATGTCCTTCGACCGCCGCGACAACGCCGCCGGGATGCCCAAGTGCCGCGTCATCGACCCGGCGTTTACCTGGGGCGAGGACAAGTCTCCTCACATCGCCTGGTCCGACATGGTGGTTTATGAAACGCACGTGCGCGGCTTCACCAAGAACCATCCGGACGTTCCGCCGTCACTGCGTGGTACCTACGCCGGTTTGGCCACAGCGCCGGTAATTGAGCATCTGAAGCGTCTGGGAGTCACTTCGGTGGAATTGCTGCCGGTGCACGCCTTCCTCAACGACCGCCATTTGCTCGAACAAGGTCTGTCCAACTACTGGGGCTACAATTCCATTGGCTTTTTTGCTGCGGATCAGCGCTATAGCTCAAGCGGGGTGGTCAGCGAGTTCAAGACCATGGTCAAGACCATGCACTCGAACGGTATCGAGGTCATCCTCGACGTGGTCTACAATCACACTGCCGAGGGCAACCACCTCGGGCCTACGATCTCCTTCAGAGGGATCGACAACGCCTCCTACTACCGGCTGGTCGGCGACGATCGGCGCTACTGCATGGATTACACCGGCTGCGGCAACACGCTCAATCTGCAGAATCCACGGGTGCTCCAGATGGTCATGGATTCGCTGCGTTACTGGGTGCTGGAGATGCACGTCGATGGTTTCCGCTTCGATCTGGCTTCGGCTCTGGCGCGCGGATTGCATGCGGTCAATCGACTCGGTTCCTTCTTCGACATTCTGGTCCAGGATCCGGTGTTGTCGCAGGTCAAGCTGATCGCCGAGCCCTGGGATCTGGGCGAAGGCGGCTATCAGGTCGGCAATTTCCCGGCCGGCTGGGGTGAATGGAACGACCAATACCGTGACACCATGCGCGCCTACTGGAAGGGTGATGGTGGCCTGATCGGCGATTTTGCTCGACGATTGACCGGTTCCAGCGATTTTTATGATCACAGCGGCCGCAAGCCTTACGCCAGCGTCAATTTTATTACCGCACACGACGGCTTTACCCTGCATGACGTGGTGAGCTACAACCACAAACACAACGACGCCAACGGTGAAGGCAACCGGGACGGCACCGACAACAACAACTCCTGGAACTGCGGTGCAGAGGGGGAAACCAGGGATGCCGAAATAAATGCCCTGCGTGCTCGCCAGAAACGCAATCTGCTGGCGACGCTCTTCTTCTCGCAGGGCGTTCCCATGTTGCTGGCCGGCGACGAAATGGGCCGCACCCAGAAGGGGAGCAACAACGCCTACTGTCAGGATAACGAAATCAGCTGGGTTAACTGGGATCTGTCCGATGCCGACCGCGAGTTTCTGGCCTTCGCTCAGCGCGTCATCGCCCTGCGGCGCGACCATCCCGTTTTCCATCGGAAGAACTTCTTCCAGGGCAAGGCCATCGCCGGCTCGAACAACAAGGACATCCACTGGATCAAGCCTGACGGCACCGAAATGACCGATCAGGAGTGGGCGCAAAGTTTTGCCCGCTGTCTCGGCGTCTATTTCTTCGGTGAGGCCATGGACGAGCGCGACGGGCGCGGCCGTCCGATCAAGGACGATAACCTTCTGTTGCTCTTCAACAGTCACCACGAGGCCATCCCATTCAAGCTGCCGGTCATCTGTAAAGACTGTCAATGGTCAAGCATTCTCGACACAAGTTTCGCGGGAGGCCTGAAGGTAGATGGCACGTTCAAGGGCGGCGCCACCTATTCACTTGCAGGCCGCTCGCTGGCCCTGCTCAAGCAGGAGGCACCCTTATGAAACGCAAGCACGCCATGCCTTTCGGCGCCGAACTCATCGACGGCGGCGGTGTCCGCTTCCGCCTGTGGGCTCCCGGCGTCGACGCTGTAGGCTTGAAACTGGACGAGGCTGGCGAACTGCCGATGCTGACGGCCGGTCAAGGCTGGTTCGAGCTTAGCCATCAGACGGCGCACGCCGGCAGTCGGTATCGCTTCCGCTTGCCTGATGGGCTGCTGGTTCCCGACCCCGTTTCGCGTTCCAATCCTGACGACGTGCATGGCGCCTCCGAAGTGATCGATCCGGACGCTTTCGAGTGGTCTGACGACGGCTGGCTCGGTCGACCGTGGGAAGAGGCGGTGATTTACGAGCTGCACATCGGCTGTTTCACGTCGGCGGGCGATTTCAATGGCGTCATCGAGCGTCTCGACTATCTTGTCGAACTGGGCGTTACCGCTATCGAGATCATGCCGGTTGCCGATTTCCCAGGGCGCGCCAACTGGGGTTACGACGGTGTGCTGCTGTTCGCACCGGACGCCGCCTACGGCCGGCCGGACGACTTCAAGCGCTTGATCAATGCGGCGCACGAGCGCGGCCTGATGGTGTTGCTTGACGTCGTCTATAATCATTTCGGACCGGAAGGCAACTACCTGCACGCCTACGCCCCGGACTTCTTCAACCCACGCCACGCCACGCCGTGGGGTGCGGCGATCAACTTCGACAGCGAGAACAGTCGCACGGTGCGCGACTTCTTCGTGCACAACGTACTGTACTGGCTGGAGGAGTTTCATCTCGACGGATTGCGTCTGGATGCCATCCACGCCATCTGCGACGACAGCTCGCCCGACATCATCGAGGAACTCGCCGAAGCCTTCCGCTCCGGCCCGGGCCGCGAGCGCCACGTGCACATGGTGCTGGAGAATGAGCGCAACCAGGCTCGCTACCTCGGTCGACACTTCGCAAATGAAACCACCGGCGGCCCTCTCCAGGCTACGGCCCAGTGGAACGACGACATCCATCACGTGTTTCATGTTCTAGCCACCGGCGAATCCGACGGTTACTATACTGATTACGCTGCCCAGCCGACGGAATTGCTCGGTCGCTGCCTGACAGAAGGTTTTGCCTACCAGGGGGAGCCCTCGGCCTTCGCCAACGGCGAATTGCGCGGCGAACCGAGTGCCCATCTGCCGCCCGCGGCCTTCATCAATTTCCTGCAGAATCACGATCAGATCGGCAACCGGGCCTTCGGCGAACGTTTGAGCCATCTCGCTTCGCTAGTGGCGATGGAAGCACTCACTTCGGTGCTTCTGCTGGCGCCTCAACCGCCCATGTTGTTCATGGGCGAGGAATTCGCCACCAATCAGCCTTTCCTGTTCTTCTGCGACTTCGGGCCCGAACTCGCCAACGCCGTAACCGAGGGCCGTCGGCGTGAATTCTCGCGCTTTGCCCGTTTTGCGGATCCGGCCGTGCGGGAAAGCATCCCGGATCCCAACGCACCG
Organism: Candidatus Propionivibrio aalborgensis; assembly: GCF_900089945.1. Lineage (GTDB taxonomy): Bacteria > Pseudomonadota > Gammaproteobacteria > Burkholderiales > Rhodocyclaceae > Propionivibrio > Propionivibrio aalborgensis. The sequence continues at coordinate 21,617 of NZ_FLQY01000257.1, forward strand.
GAAACCTTCAAGAACTGCGTGCTGGACTGGAGCGCCATTGAGCGCATGCCGCAGCGCACGACCCTTGAGCTGCACCGGCAGCTGCTTGCCTTGCGCCGGCAATGGATTATGCCGCGGCTTAGCGGGATGGGCAACGGTGATCCGCAAGTCTCTCTGCTGTCGTCGCGGGCGCTGGCCATCTATTGGCGCCTCGGTGACGGTAGCCTGCTTTCGCTGCACGCCAATTTCGGAGAAACGGCGATTGACGCACCCGCCGCGTCAGGTACCCGGCTCTTTGCCACACCTAACTTTGACGACAATAATCTTGACGCCGGACAACTGCCCGCGTGGTCAACGATCTGGCATTTGCAATAGGAACACTGTCCATGACTCACCCCACGCCTGGCAATCGGGATGCTCTGACGCAACTCGCCGACCGCTGTGGTATAGCCGCTGGCTATCACGATATCTGGGGCAATCCGCATTCCACCTCTGATCGAACGCGCCGCGCGCTTCTGACCGCCATGCACTTCCCTGCCGACGCTGATCCGGCGACACTGCTGCAGCAACTGGAAGACGACGAATGGCGCAGGGCGCTGCCGCCGGTTCTGGTTTCTCGGATTGATTCCTCGCCCGCCGTACCGCTTTCCGTACCAATGGGAGATGAAAATTTCCGCATGTACTGGACGTTGACTACTGAAGCGGGAAACAGAAGCAGCGGAGAATTCGTGCCTTCCCGGCTGGACCGGCTGGGTGAAAGGCATCTAGGCAATGTCCCCTTCATTCGGGTCGAGCTTGTTCTGCCGTCACTGGCAGAACCCGGATACCACAGCCTGGAGATCGGAAAATCAGATCCGGAATCCGGGTCGTCCGGCCCCCTGGCGGTGATGTCGCTGATCGTTGCTCCGGCCACCTGCTTTCAGCCCGAGGCGGTAACGGGGACCAACCGCGCCTGGGGGCTGGCCGTACAACTGTATGGCCTGCGCTCGCGGCGCAATTGGGGAATCGGCGATTTCAGCGACCTGCACTCGCTGGTAGACATGACGGCAGACGCCGGCGCCGGCGTGCTCGGGGTCAACCCCCTGCATGCCCTGTTCCCTGAAAATCCCGACCGCATCAGTCCCTATAGCCCGTCGAATCGTTGTTATCTGAACATCCTCTATCTCGATGTGGTTGCAGTGCCCGAATATGCCGAGTGTGAAGCGGCGCGTCAGCTCGTTGGTAGCGAGACCTTTCAGGCGCGTCTGCGGCGGCTGCGCAGTGCGAGTGAAGTGGCCTATGAAGAAACCAGCGCTGCCAAGCGCGAGGTGCTTGAGCTGCTGTACCGCCACTTCTTCGACAACCATCTGAGCAAGGACGACGACAGGGCTCGGGCCTTCAAGCACTATCGGGAACAGGGTGGCGAAGCGCTGGAACAACATGCGCGGTTTGAGGCATTGCAGGATCATTTCTACCATGAGAATTCCGCGGTCTGGGGCTGGCCGGCATGGCCGGAAGACTATCGTCATCCTGAAGCCCCGGCGGTCAGTGTATTTGCCGAAGAATACCGGGAGGCCGTGACGTTTTTTGTGTGGCTGCAATGGCTGGCCGACGAGCAGCTTATCGCAGTCGGACAGCATGCAGCGCGACGCCGTCTGGGCGTGGGGCTGTATCAGGATCTGGCTCTGGGGGTCAATCCGGGTGGCTCCGAGTACTGGATCAACCAGGAAGTTTTTGCCAAAGACGCCTATGCCGGTTCGCCGCCCGACGATTTCAATCTCTATGGCCAGGATTGGGGTTTGCCACCGTTTGTTCCCCATCGGCTGCGCGATGCGGCCTATGCTCCTTTCATCGCCGTATTGCGCGCCAACATGCGGCAGTGCGGGGCCCTGCGAATCGATCACGTCATCGGATTGGCCCGCGTTTTCTGGGTGCCTGCAGGCCAGCGACCGACCGAGGGAAGCTATGTAACCTGCCCGCTGGAGGATCTGCTCGGCATCGTTGCCCTCGAAAGCCAGCGCAACCAATGTCTGGTGATCGGCGAAGACCTGGGTACCGTACCCGAGGGTTTTCAACCCCGACTCAATGCAGCCGGTATTCTTTCCTACCGTCCTTTCCTGTTCGAGCGCACTGACGAGGGCAGCTTCAAGTCTCCACCCGACTACCCACGGCAGGCGCTGGTGGCCGTCAGCACCCACGATCTGCCGACCTTGAGCGGTTTGTGGCAGGGCCATGATCTTGACCTGCGCAGTGAACTCAAACTTTTTCCTTCAGAGGAATTGCGGAGTAAACAGCTGGTCGATCGTTCTCAGGATCGCGCCCGCTTCCTCATGGCTCTGGAAGGTGCTGGTTTGCTGCCTGATGGCGCAAGTGTCCATCCGGTGTCGATGCCTGTCATGACGCCGGCAGTCATGATCGCAATTCATGCCTATCTGGCAAGGTCTCCTGCGCAGGTGCTCGTGGTGCAGCCGGAAGATATTTTTGGCCAGATCGAGCAGGCCAATCTGCCGGGCAGTCAGGACGACCAGCATCCAAACTGGCGCCGTCGCCTGCCTCTCAATCTGGAAGACTGGAGCGGCGATGAGCGCTTCACGGCGCTCAACGAAGCGCTACGACGCGAGCGCGGCGACACCCTCTTACGGCATGGCGACGCGGCACTGCCTCGCCGAACCGCAGTGATACCACGCGCCACGTATCGCTTTCAATTCAACCGCGATTTCACCTTCGCCCAGGCGACCGAGCTGGTCCCCTATCTGGCCGAGCTCGGGATCAGCCACTGCTATGCTTCGCCTTACCTCCGGGCGCGTCCCGGGAGCACCCACGGCTACGACATCGTCGATCACAGCGTCCTCAATCCGGAAATTGGCACTGAACAGAGCTACGAGGAATTTGTTGCGGCCCTCAAGGCACATGGTCTGGGACAGATTCTCGACGTCGTTCCCAATCACATGGGCATCATGGGCGCCGACAACGCCTGGTGGTTGGACGTGCTTGAAAACGGCCAGGCTTCGGCATGGGGCGCCTTCTTCGATGTCGATTGGGAGCCGCTCAACCCCGAGCTGCGCGGCAAGGTGCTTCTGCCATTGCTTGGCGACCATTACGGCACCATCCTCGAACGCGGCGAGCTGCGCCTGGATTTTGACGCTGTGCGTGGCGAGTTCAGCATCTTTTACCATCAGCACCGCCTGCCGATCGACCCGGCGACCTATCCGTCCATCATCGGATACCAGAGCGAACGGCTGGCCGACATTCTCGGCGAAAGTCACGTGCAATTTGTGGAGCTGCAAACCCTGCTCACCGCATTTGCGCGCCTGCCGGCGCGTACAGATACTACGCCGGCGGCCATGGCCGAGCGCCAGCGCGACAAGGACGTGCACAAACGCAATCTTGCCGTCATGTGCGAAAGTTGTCCCGACATCATCCGTCACATCGCCGACAATCTGGCCGAATTCAACGGCCGCACTGGAGATACCGTCAGTTTCGACCAGTTGCACGATCTGATCCAGCTTCAGGGCTATCGGCTTTCGTACTGGCGCGTTGCCTCCGACGAGATCAATTACCGGCGCTTCTTCGATGTCAATGACCTCGCGGGCGTGCGTGTCGAAGAGCCAACAGTATTCGATGCCACCCATCGTCTCGTTCTTGAACTGCTGGCCCAAGGCAAGGTAGACGGCTTGCGTCTGGACCATCCGGATGGCCTCTACGATCCAGCGCAGTATTTTCGGCGCCTGCAACAAGCCGTGGGCGGTGGCCCCCTTGAGCCAGGTGCGCCGCTACCGATGTATCTGCTGATCGAAAAGATTCTCGCGGACCATGAACGCTTGCCTGACGACTGGCCGATCCATGGCGCCACTGGCTATCGCTTTGCCAATCTAGCCAATGCACTGTTCGTGGATAGTGCTGCCGAACGCCGCATGACACGCATCTACGAGAGCTTTTCGGAAACCAGCGATGAGTTTGAAACCCTCGCCTATGAAGCCAAGAAGCTCATCATGAATACGGCTTTGGCCGGTGAGCTCAACGTACTGGCTACCCGTTTGTCACGGATCGCCGCCGCCAGCCGCGACACGTGCGACTTCACCCTCAACGGCTTGCGCAATGCTCTGGTCGAGGTGGTGGCCTGTTTCCCGGTATATCGCAGCTACGTGGCTGGAGGCGAACTTTCCGCCGATGATCGCAAGCACATCGGTTGGGCGCTTGCTGTGGCGAAGAAGCGCAGTCCGGCCGCCGACACCGGTATCTATGAGTTTTTCAAGTCCGTGCTCACGACCGATATCACGTATGGCCGCAGCGCAGCCTTCCGGGAGCCGGTTGAAGCCTTTGCCATGAAGTTCCAGCAGTTGTCCTCGCCGGTCATGGCCAAGGGCGTGGAGGACACGGCCTTCTACCGCTACCATCGCCTTACTTCGCTCAACGACGTGGGCGGCGAACCGCGGCGTTTTGGCGTTTCCGTCGCAGCTTTCCATGCGGCGACGCGCGTTCGTGCCGGAAGCTGGCCGCACACCATGCTGGCTACCTCAACCCACGACAGCAAACGCTCCGAGGACGTTCGCGCGCGCATCAACGTACTCTCCGAAATGCCGGCGGCGTGGAAATTGATGTTGAAGCGCTGGAGCCGTCTCAACCGTGCTCGCAAGCACAGCGTCGATGGCCTTAGCGCGCCCTCGCGCAACGACGAATACCTGCTCTACCAGACCCTAATTGGCGCCTGGCCCCTGGATTTCCCGGACGAGGCTGCACTGACCGATTTCCGGGAGCGCATCCAGGCTTACATGATCAAGGCTTTGCGCGAAGCGAAGGAGCACAGCAGTTGGGCCAATGTGAATGTCGAGTACGAGGCGGCCATGAGCGACTTCGTCCAGGCGCTGCTGGCGCCAGGCGAGAAGAACCTGTTTATGGCGGACTTCCTGCTCATGGTGCAGCCTATCGCCCGCTACGGTTTGCTCAACAGTTTGGGCCAGTCCCTGATCAAGCTCACTTCACCGGGCGTGCCCGATATCTATCAGGGTTGCGAGTTGTGGCAGTTCAACCTGGTGGACCCTGACAACCGGCGGCCGGTGGATTTCCCAAGGCGTCGCGAGCTGCTGGCAGAGGTGAAAGGCCTGGTGGACGCGCCTCCGGCGCAATGGCGGCAGAACCTGCAAACTTTGGTGGACTCTATGGCCGATGGCCGTATCAAACTCTACACGCATTGGCAGACGCTGACGCTTCGCCAACGCTGGCCCGAAGTGTTCCGCGACGGCGAATACCTGCCGCTGACGGTTGGCGGACAGGCTGCCGCACACGTATGCGCCTTTGCCCGACGTGCCGGTGGTCGTTCCCTGATCACCCTCGTGCCGCGACTGCCGGTTCGCCTTCTGGGCGACCCGAATGCCCTGCCCCTGGGGCTCGACGTGTGGGGCGATACGACGCTGGAGTTGCCCCCTGAACTGGCTGCCCTGCCGTGGACCAATGTGCTGACGGGCGAGAGCCATGCATCCGCCGGACAACTGGAGGTGGGGCGACTTCTGGACTTCTTCCCGGTGGCTCTGCTGACGGCGGAGGCTTCAACTTGACGACGGTGGGTGACGCCCGGATCAGTCGTCCTTTCTCCGCGATGCGTAGAGTTCACGCCAATGGCGCAGTGCGCCTGCGATTTCCTCCCTCAGCATTTCGGTATCCCAGGGCTTCAGCAGGAAGCGATAAACCGCGCCCTTGTTGATCGCATCGGTGACGGCAGAAATTTCCGAATAACCGGACAAGACCATGCGCACTGTTTGCGGATAGAGGCTCTTTACCCGTGAAAGAAACTCGGTGCCGTTCATTTCCGGCATGCGCTGGTCGGAGACGATCAACTGGACGTCGTTGGTGGCCAGTAGCGAGAGTCCTTCGGCGGCGCTTCCTGCGGTCATGATTTCGTAGCCTTCGCGGCGCAGTGTGCGCTTGAGCGATGCCAATATGTTCGCTTCGTCGTCAACAAACAAGACGGTGTTGCGTTTGACCGAACCTCGCTGGGCGTAAAGGTTCATCGTCGAACCTTCCTGAAGCAAGCGGGCAATATCCTCCGCCGGAAGCGGCCTGGAAAAGAAATAACCCTGCATTTCGTCACATTCGTTGCGCCGCAGATACTGCATCTGCTCTTCGGTTTCGACACCCTCAGCCAGCACCACCTTGCCCAGTTTATGCGACATGGCGATCGTTGCCTGTGCAATTGCCGCGTTGACCGGGTTGGTTGTGATGTCGCTTACGAAAGACTGATCGATCTTGACCACGTCGATCGGAAAGCGTGAGAGATAGGCGAGCGAGGAATAGCCGGTGCCGAAGTCGTCAAGCGAGATTCGCACCCCGACTTTCTTCAATTGTGCTGTGCTGCGGATTGCTCCGGCGATATCCTGCATCATGGCCCCCTCGGTAATCTCGACTTCGAGGTGGCGCGGGTCGATGCGCTGCACGGCCAGCGCATTGCTGATCGTGGCATGCAGACCGGGTGCAAGGAGGTGGCGGGCAGCCAGGTTGATGGCGACTTTTATCGAAGGCAGGCCGGCGTCCAGCCAGATTCGCATCTGCCGAAGCGTTTCGCCCAGCACCCACTCGCCGATGTCGACGACGAGATTGCTTTGCTCCGCCAAGGGGATGAAATCACCGGGCGACACCATGCCGCGCAGGGGATGCCGCCAGCGAATCAATGCCTCGAGCCCGATTATGGCGCCCGAGAACAGGCTGACCTGCGGTTGAAAGTGAAGGAACATCTCGTTGCGTTCGATCGCCAGGCGCAGATCGGCGATCAGTTCGCGTTGCCCGCTTGCGCTGCTGGCCGTTGTGGCATCAAAGCGGCAGCAGTGGTTGCCTCCGCCCGCTTTGGCCCGCTCTGTGGCGTTCATGGCATGGCTGAGCAGTTCGCTGGCACTACCACCGTCGATCGGGTAGCCAGCGATACCTATCGAAGCCGTAACGTAGATCGGTCTGTCTGTCAGCAAGATAGGTTGGTGAATGGCTGCCAGCACACGCCCGGTCACATCATGGATAACATTGTCAATTCCCGATTCGTGCGGCCCAAGCAGAATGGCAAACTTGTCGTTACCCAGGCGAGCCAGTATATCGGCCTGCCGCAGGGCGCCTTTGATGCTCAAGGCTATCTCGACGATAACCAGATCCGCTTCATCGGTACCGATGGCATCATTGACAACGAAGAAATCATCGATATCGATGTGCAGGACGGTCACCTCGCTCTCGTCCAGATAAGCGCTGTTCAATGCCGCGACCAGCAGATTCATGAACGCGGTGCGATTGGGCAGGCCGGTTAGCTGATCGATTGCCAGAAGCTTGTCGATGTGCTGCTGAAGTTGATGGCGCTGCGACCCGTCTTCACCGATGGCGAAGTAGTTTTGCACATGGCCCTGCGAATCACGAATCGCCGCAATGGTCTTGCATTCCAGATAGTGGCTACCGTCTTTCCGTCGGTTGATCACTTCACCGTTCCAGATCCCGCCTGAATCGATGGTTTCCCAGAGGTTTCGATAGACCTCGTCGGGCGTCTGCCCGGACTTGAAAATGGCAGGCGTTTTACCGATCAGCTCTTCGAAGGAATAGCCGGTCATGTGCAAGAGGGCGGGGTTGGCGTAGAGGATGGAGTTGTCCTCATTCGCAATGAGGATGCTGCCGGAGTAGTTGTCGGTCACCGTCTGAAACATGGCCGCTGTGGCCTGACTCTCGCGCATGGAGCGCGCGTCGAAGCCAACCAGAATCGTTGCCGCAGCTTGCCCCGCCGCGCCGATTTGCTCGCTGCGCTTCCAGGAGAGCGGAATAAGGGAGCCATCGCAGTGCAGCAGCTCGGCCTCAAATGGATCGGGAAACACCCGCTCAGAATTGCCGATCAACGCAGCCAGAGTTGCGCTTTGCGCATCGTTGTCCGGCAACACTACGGACATCGGCCTGCCGAACAGCTGATCCAGCCGTTCGTACCCCAGAAGTTTCAGCCCGAAGCGATTCATGAACCGGATTGCCGTTTTCCGGTCAAGCCGCATCACCAGGCAGCCGAGCGCATCGTAGTAGGCCGATTCCCTCATGGCGTGAGTCATGCCTCAATAGCCATTGTTATAGCGTCTTTCCGGGCAGATCGTTCCCGGAGAGTGAATGCCCGCTTTAGGGCGCCTGCATATGTCAGTTGAGCCACTTGTCGCCAGGACTTTCGGGTTCGAGCAACGATTCATCGAGTAGCACCGAGCCGTCCGGCCCCCAGTTAACCTGCGTGATACCCGGTTCGGACGCTTCGAGACGCTTGCGCTCAATTTCCTCTTCCGAAATGCTACCCATCGTCAGCCGTGCCTGATCTGCCAGCCGCTGGTTTTCAAGCGATAGATCGCGCAGAGCCAGAACCTGACCGAGGGTAGAGACCAGTTCGTAGTCATTCCACGGTTTCGAAATGAAACGGATGATCCCGGCCTCGTTGATGGCGTCGATCAGTCCGTTCAAGTCGGCGTAGCCGGACAGGATCAGGCGCGCCGCATCGGGTTGTATTTCGCGCAAGGCCTTGAGGAACTGCACGCCATTAATGACCGGCATGCGAAAATCGGAGAGCACCAGATCGTAGGCTGTGTGACGGGCCTTTTCCAAAGCCTCTTTCGGCGAACTGCAAATGTCGACCGTCAGCTTGTAGGTTACCTCGCCCGCCGTACAGGGCGTCAGCGACAACAGGCGGCGCAGGGATTTGAGGATGGATTCTTCATCATCGACAATCAGGATTCGGCTCATCGCGTTTTTCCTTCAGTGTTTGTCAGTGCGGATATAAATCGTAATCGCATGGTTTTCGCGCCGTGCATACTCTTGAATTTTCTTGATGACGGCAACGTCGAGGACGAAATCCGCTGCCAGCAGCATGATGCCTTCCTTGCTCAGCAGATCACGCGCCAGTACCATGCCGACCTTTAGATCAGCGTGGGAAACCGTTTTCGCGCGGTCGCTTTCAAGCGCCAGACCACCCAGCATCTCGATGAAAGCATCGACGATTTGCGGATCGTAACGTTTGCCACTGGACTGGATGATCAAGGCTTTTGCCTCATCAGGGCTCATGCGCTTATCGGATAGAGTGCCGATCTGCAAGCCATCGTAGTCGTTAACCACGCTGAGTATCCGGGCACCACGCACGATGTCCGCGCCCTCAAGTCCGTCCGGAAAGCCCTTCCCGTCAAATTGTTCGTGGTGCGAGCGGACAATCCGGGAGACGTCTTTCAATTCCTCCAGCGGCATCAACGCCGATTCCCCGGCGACAACGTGCTTGCGATACTGCCCGAGTTCCTCGCTGCCCATCTTGGAAACGGCTCGAATGAGCAGGCTATCCGGGAATCCGATCTTGCCGACATCGTGCAACAGTGCGGCGAAAAAAATGTCTTGAAGTTCCTTGGATTCCACGCCCAGACGAATAGCCAGCTTGCGTGCCAGATCGGCAACCCGACGCGAGTGACCCGCCATCGCGCCGCCACGCAGTTCCATGAGACTGGAAAATATCTTGATCGAAACGAGAAAATTCTGTTTGAGCTTGTCGTTGGCCAGGTTGAGGAAGCTATTGACCTGCTCGATTTCGGATGTGCGTTGCCTGACCTTGTCTTCGAGATTGAGGTTGAGATCCTTCAGCTCCTCGTTCTGCGCCTGAGTCAATGCCAGCAAGCGAATGTTTTCGTTGCGTAGCCGGGCGCCTTCCAGTGCGTCGCGGACCACCAACTTCAGGTCGTCATCGTCCCAGGGTTTGGAGACGTACCGATAGATCTCGCCCCGGTTGATCGCAGCGATGGTCGAAGCGACGTCGGCGTAGCCGGTAAGCAGAATTCGTGTTGTCTTCGGCCAGCGATTGCGTACCTGCTCCAGGAATTGTGCGCCATCCATCTCCGGCATGCGCATGTCGGAGATGACCAGATCAACGGGTTCATGTTCAAGAACTTCAAGCCCGGCCTTGCCGCTTTCTGCCGTGAAGATCCGATAGCCGGCAGGTCGCAACAGTCGTCGCAACGAAGAAAGAATGCCCGGCTCATCATCGACGAGCAAAACCGTCGTGGCCGTGTCGAGGGTGTCGTTCATAACGCGGTCTCGATATTGGCTGCCGGTGACGAATCTACTGATAGCCCCTTGCCCAAACCTTTCATCGTTATTGACCCTCTCCCAGGTTTTTCCGACTACGTTGCCTCTGATAATACTCCCTGAATTCAGCTTAGAACCATTGTGGGTATTATGGGGCAAAACCCTGCGCGATTGACTCGTCGATACCTAGCATATACATTACTGACCAGCCAGTCATTACCGGATTTCGATGAATACACTTGCCACTCACTCTGTTCCGCTTGCCAATGCCGAAACGCGCGTACCACGTCGTCGTCGCAAGGATGCGCGTCCCTCGGAATTGACAGCGGCTGCGCTCGAGCTCTTCGTCGAAAGAGGCTTCGCCACCACGCGACTTGAAGATGTGGCGGCACGCGCCGGAGTCTCCAAGGGGACCTTGTACCTCTACTTTGACAGCAAGGAGGCTCTCTTCAAGGCGGTGATTGAGGAAGGCATCGTGCCGACGCTGGTGGCTGCCGAGCAACAATTGGCTGAGCACAGCGGATCAGCGGCTGAATTGCTGCGCAAGCTGCTTTTCGGCTGGTGGCAGCAAATCGGTGGCACACGTCTGGCCGGGGTGCCAAAGCTGATCATTTCGGAGTCGCGCAATTTTCCCGAAGTGGCGCAGTATTACCACGACAAGGTGATACTGCGCGGACGGGCTTTGCTCCGAACCGTGCTGCAGCGAGGAATCGCGGACGGCGAGTTCCGGGCTCTGGACGTTGAAACCGCCATCGACGTGATTATTGCGCCCTTGCTGATGCTGGTCATCTGGCGTTTTTCTCTTTGTTTTTGCGGGCAGGAGACCGATCCGGAGAGCTATCTTGAGACTCATTTTGATCTGCTGGTGCACGGCTTGCATCGATCGCAAGATGGCCAATGAACGCATCCGCAGTCCGCGGCAGCATATGGCATTGCCCCATCTCCCGGGCAGTGTGGTATCGGGTAAAGGTATAATCCTTGGTTCTTGTATTAATTCATATTAGACTGTGCTAATATACTTTTTGGAATGGGGAATGCCATGGCGGCAGTGACAATGAATATCGAGAAAGCGCGTTTCAACATGATTGAGCAGCAGATCCGGCCCTGGAATGTGCTGGATCCATCGGTTCTGAGCCTGCTGTCGGTCGTCAAACGCGAGGATTTCGTCCCGGCGGCTCACAAGGATCTGGCGTTCGCGGATATTGAAATACCCATCGGCGCCAAGGGAAATGCCAGCCAGACGATGCTGGCGCCAAAGATCGAGGCGCGTATGCTGCAGGAGCTGGCGATCAGGAATACAGACAAAGTGCTTGAGATTGGTACCGGCACCGGCTATATGGCTGCCCTGCTTGCGGCCAAGGCTGAATATGTCTACAGCGTCGAAATCGATCCGGGGTTGGCCGAGATTGCCCGCAATAACCTCCAGCAGGCGGGTGTTGCCAACGTCAGTGTCGAAATCGGAGACGGCGTACAAGGTCGGTCAAGTGATGCGCCTTATGATGTGATCGTGCTTTCCGGGTCGCTACCGGTGTTGCCCGAGCGGCTTCTCAATCAGCTCAAGATCGGTGGGCGACTGGCGGCCGTTGTCGGTGAAGCGCCGGTAATGCAGTTACAGGTGATTACGCGCACCAGTGAAGACGCTTTTAGCACGAACCCAATTTTTGAAACCGTTGTCGCACCTTTAACCAATGCTGCACAGAGCAATAAATTTGTTTTCTAGCTTATCCATGAGACCAACCCCATGCGTCTGAAGGTATCGCCAAGCCGATCGTCTCTATTGCTTGCAGCGCTGTTCTCCACAGCGCCCGCGTTTTCGACGGATCTGATGCAGGTTTATCGGGATGCACTGACCAATGACCAGCAGTACATGGCGGCACGTGCAACGGCCGACGCATTGCGTGAGAAAGAGCCGCAAGGATTGTCCGGACTGTTGCCAACGATTAGCGGTACGGCCAATACGACCTGGAATGAGAACAAGTATTCGGCGAGCAACCAGCCTCAGAAAATCAACAGGGATTTCAATACCAACGCTTATAACGTCAATCTGACGCAGCCGCTTTTCCGTTGGCAGAACATTGTGCAATACAGTCAGGGAAAACTGCAGGTCGTGCAGGCTGAGGCAAATTTTGCTCAAGCTTCTCAGGATCTGATTCTGCGCGTTGCCCAAGCCTACTTCGATGTGCTCTATGCGGAAGAGAACCTCAAGGCGGTTCGTGCCAACAAGCAGTCGATCGGGCAGCAGCTCGAACAGGCCAAGAAGAATTTTGAGGTCGGAACCGCCACCATCACGGATTCCCAGGAAGCACAGTCGCGTTTCGATCTGGCGAGCGCGCAGGAAATCGCTGCTGAAAACGATCTGGAGGTAAAGCGTTTTGCCCTGAGCGTAATTATCGGCAAGCATCCGGGAGAGCTCAATCGCCTCAAGCCTCAAGCCGAATTAAAACCGCCGCAACCGGCCAGCATGGATCCATGGGTTGATGCGGCCGAGAAGGACAGCTTTGTCGTTCAGGCCCAGCAGGCCGCTGCCGAAGTTGCCGCAAAAGAGGTTGAGCGTAATCGCGCCGGGCATTATCCGACCCTGGACGTCGTGGCCAATTACGGCAAGAATAATTCCGCGCTCTCGTTTTTAGGCAACGATAGTCTTGAAACGACGGCAAGAAATATTGGTTTGCAGCTCAATATTCCGCTTTTCCAGGGCGGTTATGTCAATTCCAAGACACGGGAAGCCGCGGCCAATCGCAGCGCAGCGCAAGCGACACTGGAAAACACCAAACGTACTGCGGCGCTTAACGCCCGACAATCGTATCTGGGCGTGGTCAATGGTCTGGCTCAGGTCAGGGCGCTCAACGCCGCGCTGATTTCAAGTACCAGTGCGCTCGAATCGAACAAGCTCGGTTACGAGGTTGGCGTACGCATCAACATCGATGTGCTTAACGCCGAGAATCAGGTTTACATCACAAAGCGCGATCTGGCCAGAGCACGTTTCGACACCCTGCTCTCCCAGCTCAGACTCAAGGCGGCAGTGGGTTCGCTCGGCGAAGCCGATCTGGAACAGATCAATTCGCTGTTCGAGGCGCCATGATTTCGCGTATCAACGCGACGGTCCTGGACGTCGCTCCGCGATGCGCCAGACTGAACCGTGCGCCTGAATCGCGCATCGCTTGCAGCGCAGCACCGCCATCCAATAGCTTTATCACTTCGTTGGCTGCGGCATCGGCATCGGCAACTCTCTTCGCCGCCCCGCAGGCAATTGCGTCGTCAGTTGCCTGCGAAAAGTTGAAGCTATGCGGACCGACCAGTGCAGGGCAATCGCAAGCGGCGGCTTCGATCAGGTTCTGTCCGCCGAAAGGTAACAAGGTTCCACCAATCAGCGCCACATCCGCCACGGTAAAATAAGCGGGCATTTCGCCCATGCTGTCTCCAAGCCAGACCTGTATTTCGGTTACGGGCAGTGAGTTCTCGCTGCGCCGACAGAGCGTAAGTCCGCGTTCTTCGATCAGAGCACGCACTTCGCGAAAGCGCTGCGGGTGGCGCGGTACCAGCAACAGAAGCAGATCCGGCCGATTCAGGCGGACGAAGGCGTCCAGTATGAGCGATTCTTCCCCCTCGCGTGTGCTGGCAGCCAGCCAGACAGGCCGCGCACCGAGTTTCTGACGCCACTGCGTTCCCAGTTGCAGTTTCTCCGGCGACGGAATGACGTCAAACTTTAGGTTGCCAACCACGCTGACGCGCTGCGCGCCGATGGACATCAGCCGCTCTGCATCGGCCGGCGTCTGTGCTGCCACGGAACGCAAGGAGTCAAACGCCGGGCGGAAGAGATTCAACAAGCGCCTATAGCCGCGCTGCGAACGAGCGGAGAGCCGGGCGTTAACCAGCAACAGCGGCATGCGGCGTGCCTTGGCGCCAGCAATCAGATTGGGCCACAGTTCGGTTTCCATTAGAAGACCGAGGCACGGCTTGAAGTGGTCAAGGAAACGCCCGCTGGCGCCGGACAGGTCATAGGGAAGATAGGCCTGGATCAGCCGGGAGCCGTACTTTGCGATCAGTTCGGCGCCTGTCGCTCTTCCGGTTGGCGTCATGTGTGTTAGCAGCAAAGAGTGATCTGGGTATTCGTCGAGAAGCGCTTGGATAAGCGGTTCGGCCGCGCGCGTCTCACCCACCGAAACCGCATGCAGCCATAACAGTCGGGCCGGCGCAGGCTGGACGTAGTGGCCGTAACGTTCGCCAAGGTTTTGAAGATACTCGGGCTGCTTGCGTGCGCGCCACAACAGTCGCAGCCAGATAAGCGGTTGGATCAGGTAAAAGAGCAGGGAGTAGACTTGGCGCTCCATCAACGAATCCAACGCGCGCCCTGTTCCGCCACGGTCAGCACTTCAGACGCCGTTGGTGCCTGACCCTCGGCGCCAAGATTGCGGATGAAACCCGAGCCGTAGACTCCGGTAAGCGCCGGATCGCTGGCGACGAATACTGCAATGGTTGGCACGCGCAGCGCTGTTGCGAGATGGACCAGGCCGGTATCCACGCCAATGGCAAGAGCGGAACCGCCGATGAGACAGGCCAGCTCATTCAGCTTCAAGGGTGGAGCGACGATCGCACCCGGTACGTTGCTGACAATGCGCTCCACACGTTGACGCTCAATCGCATTGCCCGAAGGGAACACCGGAGTCAGCCCGCGCTTGAACAGGTTTTGAGCAATAGTCTTCCAGTTCGTTTCGTCCCATAGTTTGTCGTCGCGGCTGGTCGCTGTCAGCAACACCGCGTAGCGACTGCCGACAAACCACGAAAGATTGACGGCGGGGGTGCTGATGCCATAGTTGAGTGGCAGGTCGGCAGGAATCTCGAAAGCCGCAGCAGCGAGCCAGCGATTGCGTTCAACGGCGTGGACATTGGGCGGGATGACGAAGGTTTCATCGTAGAAGACGGCCGCTAGCGATTCGCGCGCCACTTCGGCCGCATACCCGCAGTGCCGGCCTTTGGCCTGTCTGGCAATCAGCGCACTCTTGATGAGACCCTGTGTATCGAGGATGACGTCGTAGTATGTTTGGCCAAGGCGCTTTCTGAACTTGCCAATTTCGCGCCATGTAGCCCACTGAGTCAGGGTTTTTCGCCAGCGTCGCAGGGCCACCGGAACGATTTCGCTGACCTCGGGGTGCAGGCGCGGAATGTCGGAAAACGCCTCTTCGACGCACCAGTCGATCTGCGCGTTTGGAAAACAACGCCGCAGATCGCTGACCACAGGCAGATTATGTATGACGTCGCCTAGCGAGGAGGTTTTGACCAACAATATGCGCATCGGCAGGTAGAATAGTGACGACTTGAAGGCAGCATTATAAGAGATAGTGCAAATTGCATCGGAATATACCCTGCCACGAAAAACCCGAAAGGAAATGACTTGATCTTGGTAACCGGCGGTGCAGGCTTCATTGGAGCCAATTTCATCCTCGATTGGTTGCGCGAGAGCGACGAGCCCATCCTCAACCTCGACAAGCTGACCTACGCTGGAAATCTCGAGAATTTTGGCGAACTGGTTGGTGATCCGCGCTACGCCTTTGTGCACGGCGACATTGGTGATCAGAAACTGGTTGAGGGCTTGCTTCTGAAGCACCGCCCGCGCGCCGTGATCAATTTCGCAGCGGAGAGCCATGTCGACCGATCGATCCACGGCCCAGGGGAGTTCATCGAGACCAATATCGTCGGCACCTTCAAGCTACTCGAAAGCGTGCGCGCCCATTTTTCAGCGATGAACGATTCTGAGAGGGTGGCGTTCCGCTTCCTGCACGTTTCGACGGACGAGGTTTACGGCTCGCTTTCCGCTGCCGACCCGGCCTTCACGGAAAGCAACCGTTACCAGCCGAACAGCCCCTACTCGGCGTCCAAGGCCGCATCCGATCATCTGGTGCGCGCCTACCACCATACCTATGGCCTACCGGTGCTGACGACCAATTGCTCGAACAACTACGGTCCGTACCAGTTTCCGGAGAAGCTGATCCCGCTGATGATCGTCAATGCGCTGGCCGGTAAGTCGTTGCCGGTCTATGGTGACGGACAGCAGATTCGCGATTGGTTGTACGTAACTGATCATTGCGACGCCATCCGGCATGTTCTCGCATCCGGGCGAATTGGCGAGATCTACAATATCGGCGGCTGGAACGAGAAACCGAATCTCGCCATTGTTCATGCGATTTGTGACTTGCTAGACGAGCTGCGCCCGCGTGCCGACGGAGGGCGCTACAGCGAACAGATTACCTACGTTGCGGACCGGCCGGGTCATGATCGCCGCTACGCCATTGATGCCGGCAAGATCGGGCAAGAAATCGGATGGAGGCCACGCGAAACTTTCGCTACGGGGATTCGCAAGACCGTACAGTGGTATCTTGATCATCAGGGCTGGGTGAGCAACGTGCAATCGGGTGCCTATCGCGAATGGGTCGAGAAGAACTACGGAGGAAGAGTCGAATGAAGATTCTGCTGTTTGGAAAACGTGGCCAAGTCGGCTGGGAATTGCAGCGTAGCCTGGCGCCTTTGGGGCAGGTGATTGCCATCGACCTTGATCATGTTGGTGCTGACGGCTTGTGCGGCGACTTTACGAATCGGCCTGGACTTGCCGGAACGGTGCGCCGAGTCAAACCGGACGTCATTGTGAACGCCGCCGCCTATACCGCCGTCGACAAGGCCGAGTCCGACCACGA
>NZ_FLQY01000258.1 GCF_900089945.1 Candidatus Propionivibrio aalborgensis
GTGCTCGTTGCGGTCGCCATGCTGTCCCCTTTCGTTATTCTTTAAGCGTTGGTGCTTCCCAGAACTTCATCAAGCGAAGTGAGCCCTTGCATGACCTTCATAAGGCCCGAGCGCCGCAAATCGTTGACGCCTTCTTTTTGAGCCTGCACGGCGATATCCAGCGAAGTTCCGTTAGCCATGATCATGCGCTGTATTGCTTCGGTAACGGGCATGACCTGATAGAGACCGACCCGTCCTTTGTAGCCGGAGCCTTTGCAGCGCTCGCATTCTGAGGGGCCGTAAAGAACCCAACTGCCATCAATGTCGGATTCGGTAAAACCGGCATTCATCAAAGTCTCTATCGGTGTGTCAAGAGGCTTTTTGCATGTGCACAGGCGGCGAACAAGACGTTGTGCTGTGATCAGAAGAATGCTCGAAGCAATATTGAAGGTCGGGACACCCATGTTCATGAGGCGCGTCAAGGTTGATGGCGCATCATTGGTATGCAGGGTTGACAGCACCATGTGCCCAGTCTGCGCCGCCTTGATCGAGATTTCCGCAGTTTCCAGGTCACGGATTTCACCGACCATGATGATATCCGGATCCTGCCGCAGGAAGGCCTTAAGGGCGACCGGAAATGTCAGACCCTGCCGGTCGTCGATGTTGACCTGGTTAATGCCCGGCAAGGGAATTTCTGCCGGGTCTTCTGCGGTGGAAATGTTGATGCCTGGTTTGTTCAGGATATTCAGGCAGGTATAGAGCGAAACGGTCTTGCCCGAGCCCGTCGGGCCGGTTACGAGCACCATGCCGTACGGACGCTGAATGGCGTCAAGAAGCAGCGCCTTCTGCTCGGGTTCGTATCCCAGGGCATCAATGCCAAGCGTTGCGCTACCGGGGTCGAGGATCCGCAGAACGATCTTTTCGCCATACATGGTCGGCAAAGTGCTGACCCGGAAGTCAATCGCCCGCGTCTTGGAGAGGACGAGGCGCATTCGGCCGTCTTGTGGAACGCGTTTTTCGGCAATATTGAGGCGCGAAATAACCTTGATGCGTGATGCGATTTTTTCCTTGATGACCAGAGGAGGCGACGCGATCTCGCGCAGTATGCCATCGGTTCGGAAGCGGATACGGTAGCTTTTTTCGTAGGGCTCGAAGTGAATGTCCGACGCGCCGTCGTTGATGGCATCAAGCAACATCTTCTGGATGAACTTTACAACCGGAGCATCGTCGACTTCGAGTGTCGATGCGTCGTCGGCCTTTTCCTGATTCTCGTCGTCGGTAAACTCGAGATTGATATCGTCGTCGGTCAGGTTTCTGAGGGTATCTTCGGCCGATTCCGAGAGTTTGGCAACCAACGGGGCAAGCAGGCTCTCATCAACGATCACAGGGTCGACGGCCATCCCGGTCTGAAAGCGAATCTCGTCGAGTGCGCGAAGATTTGTTGGGTCGGCGATGGCGACCGATAGGCGGTTGCCACGCTTGTGTAACGGAACAACGCGGTGTGCGGCGATCAGCTTGCGATCAATCGCGCTTTTCTGGATATGCGCGTCGTCGAACGCGTTGAGATCAAGCAGGGGGTAGCCAAAGGTATCGGAAGCGAAGCGCGCTATGTTGGCTGCGCTGGCCTTCTTGGCGCTGACCAACTGCTCAATGAACGAGGTCTTGGTTGCGGCGGCCTGCGACAATAAGCTTTCGGCCTCGGCTTCCTTGATGCGGCCGGCTTGAACGAGCGCTCTAGCGAGACCGCTAAGTGATGACTGTTGCGGATTGGCTGCCATAGTTTGCTAAAAGACGCCTGGTTACGTCAAGGAATCAAGGCTGTAACGGCTGTACAGGAAACATCGGGCCGATGATGCATTGAGTCGGCACGTTTGTAAAGAAGCGATGGTCATTTCGCTGGCATTTTATGAAAGCGAAGATAACCAGAGCTGGGGGCTAGATGCGGCCAAGCAGGACTTCAGAAACAAAACGGCTGCCAATATAGGCCAGCAACAGAGCCAGAAAGCCGGCCAGCGTCCAGCGCAGTGCGATCCGGCCACGCCAGCCGTACGCGTACCTCCCAATCAACAGTGCGGCGAAGATCGCCCACGATGCGAAAGCAAACAAGGTCTTGTGGTCAAGTGTTACGGCTTTCCCAAAAATCGCTTCTGAAAACATGAATCCACTTCCCAGCGCAACAGTTAGCAGAGAAAACGCGATGACGATCATGCGGAAAAGCAGGGCTTCCATTTTCAGGATAGGAGGAAGACTGGCGAGTTGCCTGTTGAGTTTCCCATGGTGGAGTTTCCGTTCAACAAACCCCATGAAAACAGCATGAATAGCGGAGAGGGTGAACAGGCTATAGGCCAGCATGGCCGTCAGGAAATGCACTTTGAAGCCCCACACGTTGACGTGTGCAACAACATGTATCTGTGGAAAAATGACCGGAAGCACAGAACAAACCGCAGCCAGTGGCAGCACCATCGGTTGCAAGCCATCCATGCGCGAGCGGAAGCTTTCCAGCCAGTAGATGAGGACAGCCATCCAGAACATCAGCGAGAGTGCGAGACTGAACGAGAAACGCATACCCCCGACGCTGAACAGCCCTTCGTACAATCCGACTCCCTGCAATATCAAGGCTACACCGATTGCCAGACGCTCCCAAGTCTGCATCGGCAAGAGATCGACGGGCTTGCCGATTTCACGCCAGCGCGTATGCCAGAAATGTAATCCCAGCGCCGCATAAAGCAGGGACGCAACGATTTGAGGCAGAAGGTGCAGTAGAATATCCAACATCCCTAAAGTCTACACCAAGCCGGAATCCAGATGCTCGATAACCTGACTCAACGCCTGGC
>NZ_FLQY01000259.1 GCF_900089945.1 Candidatus Propionivibrio aalborgensis
TTTACCGAATCGAAGCGGTGGCTACCCCCCACCCGATTTACAGCAGTTTAGGGACTCAATCTGTGCTGCGCTGCAAATTATGTTCCTTCCATACTCCGCATGCTTTTTCATGAGTTCAAATTCGGGCGGGGTAAGACTGTCTGATTTGAGCAAGATATTGTCCGGAATACCTACTTTTCCGATGTCATGCAGCGGAGCAGACACAAACAGGAGATCGATGAACTCCGGGGTCAGAATCTCCGTGTAGTGGCCGTCACTTCGCAACTTCTCGGCGACAGCCCTGACATAGTTTTGCGTTCGCTTGATATGGGCGCCAGTTTCCGGATGACGCGTTTCCGCCACCGCGGCCATGGATTCCATGACAAGCTGACGCGCGTTGGCAAGCATCTTGAACCATGCGTAGGCTTGTCGCTTTTCAATCGCGAACCTTGTGGTGGTGAATAGCGCGAACAAGACCGCGATAACCATCATGGGCATCAGCGGCGAGATAAAGATCGATGCGGAATGGATCAGGTAGGCGAAACCCAGGAAGGCAAGGACAGCCAGCGCCGAGCTGCCAAGAATAAGCTGCATGGGGTTGCGCAGTACGATGAATAGAGCGGAAACGAGGAGGCCCATGGCGATGGAGGCTAGCAGTACTGCCTTGTCACTCCATGAGGGCTCACGGATGAAATCGTCATTCGCGATGTTATCTACGGTCACAGCCTGCATCTTCAAGCCCGGAAACTGCGAGTCGAATATCGTGCTGTGCAAGTCGTTCAAGGCTGCGGCCGAAGAACCAACGAACACGATCCTGTCCTTGAAGCCGGCTTTTTGAGAAGCGCCATTCAAAACATCTACCGCCGAGACGGCATCATAGAGATGCGGCTTGCCTTTGAAACGCAGCAAGGCGAATCCCTTCTTGTCGATCGGGATAAAATGACTTCCCACATGGATGACCGGGCCGTTTC
>NZ_FLQY01000260.1 GCF_900089945.1 Candidatus Propionivibrio aalborgensis
CACAGCAGTGAGGCGCTTGAGCGTTCGTCGCGGTACTTTCCGGCGGTCGGGTTGATTGTCGGCGGCATCGCGGCTCTGGTCTTCGTCCTGAGCTCCCTGATCTTGCCAAAAACGCTGGCCGTACTGGCCTCGATGGCCAGTACGCTTTACGTCACCGGCGCCTTCCACGAAGACGGCTGGAGCGACATGGTTGACGGTTTTGGCGGCGGATGGGACAAGCCGCAGATACTGACCATCATGAAGGATTCGCGGATCGGCAGTTTTGGCGCGGTTGCGCTGGTTATTTTACTGCTGGCCAAGTTCTGTGCGCTGCTGGAGATCGATCTGCTGCTGATTCCGGTGACATTGATCGCCGGGCATGCGTTTTCCCGGCTGTGTGCGGTGTCCCTGTTGCGCACGCTTGAGTATGTGCGCGACGAGGGCAAGTCGAAGCCGCTGGCCACCGGCATCGGGCGCGGCGAACTGGCTTTCGCTGCGTTGACCGCGCTGCTTCCGTTGCTTTTGCTGCCGTTTCAGCAGGCCATCATCGGCGTCGTCTTCGCCGTGCTCGCCACGCTATGGCTGGCGCGCATGTTCAAGCGGCGTATCGGCGGCTATACCGGCGATTGCCTCGGCGCCACACAACAGCTTTCCGAAGTCGCTTTCTATTGCGGGTTGTTGTGCAGGTTTTCCTGATTCGCCACCCGCGCCCGTTCCTCGACCTCGGTATCTGTTATGGCCGACTCGACATTCAGGCCGAAGACCCGCAGCCTGTGGCGGCGCGTCTGAAACCGCTCTTGCCGGAAGGGACAACTTTTTTTTCCAGCCCGCTGCAGCGTGCGCGGCTGCTGGCCGAGGCGCTCGATCCAGAAACACGCATCGACGCACGGCTGAGCGAGATGGACTTCGGCGAATGGGAAGGGCAGCCGTGGGACGCCATTGATCGCGATGCGCTCGATGCCTGGGCGGCCGATACCCTGCATTACACGCCACCCGGCGGTGAATCGGTCGCCGGACTGCAACATCGCGCCATCGATTTCGTCACCGCGCTTCGTGGCTCCCCCATCGCGCTCGTCACCCATTGCGGGGTCATCCGCGCCCTGCTCGGTCACTGGCGGCAGCTTCCCGTTGACGAGTGGACAAGCTTGCAAATCGACTTTGGCAGCATGCTGGAGATCGAAATAGATCAGTGATCTCGCGAGCCATGACACTACCCCTTCCCGACGCCGACGCCCTGGCCTACAGTGACGCGCTGAAGTGCCGTATCGCCGATGAAATCGAATCCGGCGACGGCTGGATCGGCTTTGATCGCTTCATGGAAATCGCGCT
>NZ_FLQY01000261.1 GCF_900089945.1 Candidatus Propionivibrio aalborgensis
TGCGCGACCCGCTTGAACTGTGGCTCAACGAGCACCCGGACGACGCAAAAAGGATCACCGAGCTGGCTATCCGTGCGGCACAGGCACGTTCGCGTGCCGGGCAAAAGGTCGAGAAGCGCAAGCAGTCGGGCGTCGCCATCCTGCCCGGCAAGCTCTCGGATTGCCAGAGCGAAGACATCCGCCGAAATGAAATCTTTCTCGTCGAAGGCGATTCGGCCGGTGGCTCGGCAAAGTCCGGCCGCGACAAGGAATTGCAGGCGATTCTCCCTCTGCGCGGCAAGGTGCTCAATACCTGGGAAGTCGAAGCCGGCAGCCTGTTCGCCAACCGCGAGGTGCATGACATTGCCGTCGCGCTCGGCATCGACCCGCACTCGCCAAGCGCAGCGGCCAGCGTGCTCGACAACCTGCGCTACGGCAAGGTGGTGATCATGACCGACGCCGACGTTGACGGCAGCCACATCCGGGTGTTGCTTTGCACGCTGTTCTACCGCCACTTTCCCAAGCTGATCGAACATGGTCATCTCTATTTCGCGCAGCCGCCGCTCTACCGCCTTGATGTTCCGGGTCACGGCAAGGCCCGCCCACCGCGCAAGCTTTATGCGCTCGACAATGCCGAACGCGAAGCGATCATCGACCGC
The DNA here is from genome assembly GCF_900089945.1 of Candidatus Propionivibrio aalborgensis. Taxonomy (GTDB): domain Bacteria; phylum Pseudomonadota; class Gammaproteobacteria; order Burkholderiales; family Rhodocyclaceae; genus Propionivibrio; species Propionivibrio aalborgensis. The sequence goes on from NZ_FLQY01000261.1 coordinate 639, forward strand.
CTGACCCTCGAAGGCGTCAAACCGGAAGCCGTGGCCATCTCGCGCTTCAAGGGACTGGGTGAAATGAATCCCGAGCAGCTCTGGGAAACGACCATGTCGCCCGATACCCGACGGCTGATGCGCGTGGATGGAAACCAACGGCGCCCTGATCGGTGCGGAGATCTGATATGCCAAATACACCTGACCTGTTCGACGAAGCACCCGATGCCATTGCACTCGGTGACACACCACCACCCGCTCCCCCCACCGCGCCAGAGATCATCGAAGACGATGATGGCGAAAGCATTCTGCTGCACGATTCCGCCGCACGTGATTACCTCGAATACGCCATCGCCGTAGTCAAGGGACGCGCCCTGCCCGACGTAAAGGACGGCCAGAAGCCGGTTCAGCGCCGGGTACTCTTCGCCATGCGTGAACTCGGGCTGATGTCCGGCGCCAAGCCGGTCAAATCGGCGCGCGTCGTCGGCGACGTGATCGGCAAATACCACCCGCATGGCGACACCTCGGCCTACGACGCCATGGTGCGCGTGGCACAGCCTTTCAGCTTGCGCTACCCGCTTGTCGACGGACAAGGCAACTTCGGCTCGCGCGACGGCGACAACGCGGCGGCCATGCGCTACACCGAAGCGCGCCTGGCGCCGATCGCCGAACTACTGCTTGGCGAACTTGGCGAAGGCACGGTCGACTATCAGCCGAACTACGACGGCTCCTTCGACGAACCGGCATTCCTGCCCGCGCGCCTGCCCTTCGCACTGCTCAACGGCGCCTCGGGAATCGCTGTTGGCATGGCCACCGAAATGCCGTCGCACAATCTGCGCGAAGTCGCCGCCGCAGCCATTCACCAGATCAACCATCCGGCAGCGAGCGTTGCTGAACTGATGGAGTACATCCCCGGCCCCGACTATCCCGGTGGCGGCCAGATCATCTCCTCCCCCGCCGAAATCGCCAACGCTTATACCAGCGGCCGCGGTAGCCTGCGCGTTCGCGCCCGCTATACGTTCGAGGAGATGGCTCGCGGCGCGTGGCAGCTGGTAGTCTCGGAACTGCCTCCCGGCGTTTCCTCGGCCCGCGTGCTCTCCGAAATCGGTGCATTGATGAACCCGCAACCCAGGCCTGGGAAGAAATCCATCGAGCAGTCCGCCGCTCAGTTGAAAGCCCTTCTGGCCTCGCAGCTCGAACGCGCGCGCGACGAATCGGGCAAGGACGACGACATCCGCCTCGTCTTCGAGCCGATCAGCTCGCGACTCGACCGGGATGAATTTGTTGCCTTGCTGCTGGCCCATACCAGCCTTGAAACCACCGCACCAATCAACCTGGTCGCTGTCGGCATCGACGGCCGGCCATGCCAGAAAACACTGGCCGACCTGATCGGCGAATGGTGCCGCTTCCGCTTGCAGACCGTACGTCGGCGCACCGAATTCCGCCTCGCCAAGGCCAACGACCGCATCCACATCCTGGAAGGCCGGCATATCGTCTTTCTCAACATCGACGAGGTGATCCGCATCATCCGCGAATCGGACGAACCCAAGCCGGCGCTCATCACGCGTTTCACGCTCTCCGATCGCCAGGCTGAAGACATCCTCGAAATCCGTCTGCGCCAGTTGGCTCGACTCGAAGGCATCAAGATCGAGCAGGAGCTTGCGAAGTTGCGCGACGAAAAAGAAGGGCTGCTCAAGCTGCTCGACAGCGACACCCTGCTGCGCAAGCTCGTCGTGCGCGAGATCAAGGCTGACGCAAGCAAACACGGCGACGAGCGCCGCACGCTGATCCAGCCGGCAGCGACGTCCTCGCGCTCGGAAGTGGCCACGGTCGCCGACGAACCGGCGACACTGATCGTTTCCGAAAAAGGCTGGGCGCGCGTCCGCCAGGGGCATGGACTCGACCTCTCCGGAGTCGTCTTCAAGGACGGCGACGGCCCGGGGTCGACGCACGAATGCCGCTCGGTCGACTCGCTGGTCATTATCTCGACCGAAGGCCGCGCCTTCACCGTGCCGATTTCCAGCCTCCCCGATGGGCGCGGCATGGGGGCGCCCTTACCTTCCTTCATCGAAATCGGCGCCGGCAAGATCGCGCACGTGCTGATCGGCAAACCGGAAGACGAACTGCTGGTGGCCAAATCCTCCGGGTATGGCTTCGT
>NZ_FLQY01000262.1 GCF_900089945.1 Candidatus Propionivibrio aalborgensis
TGCACCTTCGGCGACCTGCTCTCGCGACAGAAGGCCGGCAAAGCCTTTCTGTCCATGGAAGTCGGCGCGACTGTTCTGCCGCCCGCCCCAATCGTACGCAACGCTGGCATGGACCATATCGCCGCCCTCTCCAGCGACGGCCGCCTTCTTGTATTCCCGCTCGACCAGATGAAGCGCCTGTCCGGCGGCAAGGGCGTGCAGATCATCGGACTGAAAGGCAAGGAAACGCTCAAGTCGATCATCGCCGGTAAAGGCCCCTCCGTCAGCATCAAGGGAACGTTCCGGAACAAGCTGAAGACACTGCTTTCGGAGGAGAAGCATGTTGGACAGCGTGCGCGAAGAGGAGCGACCGTGGGGCTAGTGAATCAGCCGGAGATCGCGTATCCGAAGGCGGAGGAACCGGGAGCGAAGTAAACGGATATTCGGCTGTAGAGTAATGATGCATAATCAATACTCATGAACAGACAAAGGAGGCGACTATGTCATCCCGTGTTTTGCTGGCAACCTTGCTTGCACTCTGCTCCACGCTGGCGACGGCTCAAGGGACAGTCTACGAATCGAAGGACCGGGCCGGGCCTGTATTTTCGGACGCACCTTCTTCCGGTGCCAAATCACTTGAACTGCCACCACTGAGCGTCATTCAGGAACCCCAGGCGCCGCCACAACCGCCGCCGGCGCAAACTGTCGCACCTGCGCCATACAGCGGCCTGGCCATCGTCGCTCCAGCGAACGAGGGCACGATCCATACGAACACGGGTGCATTCGACCTGCACGTACAGATACAACCCGCGCTAAGAATCAGCGACGGCGACGCAATCATCGTAAAACTCGACGGAAACCAGCTTGCGCAGGGATACCGCGGCTCGGTGATCCATATCAAGGCGGCCGATTGGGCGCGTGCAGCCACCGCAAAGAGTATCGAGCACAGTTTGCAGGTGGCGATTACCGATCGAACCGGAGCCGTGCTGATCGAGTCTGCTCCTGTCAGGTTCTACGCACACCGCGCCGTACGGCGCTAGCACGCTGCTCCACATGCCCGGTAGCCAGGACAAGGCGCCACCTGCTACTTTTGATTTTCTCCAACCGGCAACCATATCTGCTGGCTGTCGGCACCGTCTGACCCACGGGTCAGACGGGTTCCCGCAATCAGCACAACGCAACCTATTTGGTCGGGGTAACCCCACGCAAATGGGCGAGGCGCGTCGCTAACAGCAATGACCACTTGTCCATCGCATTCTTGGCATACGACCAGGATTGGAAGGAGTTCATATAACCATCCACCCATGTCTCGGTTGCGCCCGACGCGCCCGCATCAACATCAGCCGCATATTTGCGACCAATTTGCGTATCTCTGCATTCAGCAAGCACGGTGTTGGAGGCCCCATCACGGAACTGCATTTCCATACCCGTTTCGCCCAGATACGGTGTTGAACCCGCCGGGAGGCCGGCGGCGACGCCTGAACCTGCCTCAGCCACAAAGCCATAGGGAATCAGCGTACCAGCTACACTTCGGCTCACTTGAGTCGGCACCAGATCGGTCAGCGCTATGCGAATCACCAGCACACCCGGACCGGCCTTGTCGACGACGGTCATTTGTTTTTCCAAGTTCTTGGTCAGCGCTTTGTGAAAATAGTCCGTTAGCAACGTGAGATCACTCGGGTCAATCGCTTTCGGGCTATCTTCTTTCTTGGCCGGTGCCAAAGAGACAAGAATTCGTGAAATCAGCACCTTGTCGTACTTGCTGGCATCAATCGCTGGGGCACGCCAGCACTCGGTTCCGCCAATATCCGGGTTGGTCTTCAGGCGGGCGTAATCAGTCAAAAACCCGGCCGTCGTCATGAGTGTGGGCGCACTGACGGTTACGTTCGAACCCGACGTTGTGGCACAGCCGGAGAACAATACAATTGCGCTAACGGAAAGGCATATGCCCAGACCACGAAGAGAAAGATACTTCGGCTTATTCATTACTCACTACTCCTATGTTCGCCCGTTAACAGTTTAACGAAGCAGTCGAAAACGCGCATTCTGACACAATTCGAGTCTGAGAAGCCCCCGTACTTATCGCACCAATACACCGATTCCATTGTCGTTGCCGGTCCGACTGCAAGCCGCTCTCGGCTATAATCCCGGCTTCGCCTTGTATCCCTCGCAGGCTTCCAGCCCTTATTCAAAACTCACCATGGCCGACATTCTATTTCTGCGCGGAGCCCCCGCTTTTTCCGCTTTTCGCCTGCTGGGTTTGCAGCAACGCTTTCAAGCCGTCGCGCCTGGTTCGAGCATCGCCAGCGCCGAACACTGGCACATTGCCAAGTTGAACAAAGCGCTCAGCGATGCAGGCCGCAAACAATTGGCGGCGCTGTTCGAGGCGCGCGCGGAGAATGAAGCCGGGGGTGTTGAGTGTGGAGAACTATTCCTCGTCACCCCGCGCATCGGCACCATCTCGCCGTGGTCGTCCAAGGCGACCGACATCGCGTGGAACTGTGGCCTGGAAGCCGTCGAGCGAATCGAACGCGTCGAGCGCGGCATTGCCTATCGCATCAAGACCGCCAATGGAACGCTGTCAGCCGACGAGAGGACACAGATTTCAACGGCCATCCATGACCGCATGACCGAGACCGTACTCGGCGATTTCGAGCAAACGGCTGAGCTTTTCCGTCACTTCCCGCCGACACCGATGACTTCGATCGATTTGCTGGGCGGCGGACGCAACGCTCTGGTCGAAGCCAATGGCCGCCTCGGACTGGCGCTGTCGGACGACGAGATCGACTATCTCGTCGAGTTGTTTGTGAACAAGACCCGGCGCAATCCGACCGACGTCGAGCTGATGATGTTCGCGCAAGCCAACTCCGAACACTGCCGCCACAAGATATTCAACGCCTCGTGGGTCATCGATGGCGAAACGCACAATGAAACGCTGTTCGGCATGATCCGCGAGACGCACCAGGCACATCCGCAAGGCACGGTCGTCGCCTACTCCGACAACTCCTCGGTGTTCGAGGGCGCACGCGTAGCACGCTTTTGTCCGGGAGCGGACGGCGCCTATGGCTGGACCGAGGAGCTGACGCACATTCTGGCCAAAGTTGAAACGCATAACCATCCGACTGCGATTTCGCCCTTCCCCGGTGCCGCGACCGGGTCGGGCGGCGAGATTCGCGACGAAGGGGCGACCGGGCGCGGTTCGAAGCCGAAGGCCGGTCTCTGCGGGTTTTCGGTCTCCAATCTGTATCTGCCGGATGCGCCGCGACCGTGGGAAGCCGAAATGGCCTCGTATGGCCGCCCGTCACGCATTGCCTCGGCACTGGACATCATGCTCGAAGGCCCGATTGGCGCAGCGGCCTTCAACAACGAATTTGGCCGCCCGAATCTCTGCGGTTACTTTCGCAGTTATGAGCAACGTGTCGGTACGGGTGAAGAGGCTGTCGTACGCGGTTACCACAAGCCGATCATGGTTGCCGGTGGCATCGGCAACATTGCTGCCGATCAGTCCTTCAAGGCTGCGACGTTCCCGCCGGGCACCCTGCTCATCCAGCTTGGCGGGCCGGGCATGCTGATCGGCTTGGGTGGTGGCGCGGCGAGCTCGATGAGCACCGGCAGCAATAGCGAATCCCTCGACTTTGCGTCCGTCCAGCGCGGCAACCC
>NZ_FLQY01000263.1 GCF_900089945.1 Candidatus Propionivibrio aalborgensis
AACGGCAATCCGATTCTCTCGGTGCATGACGTCGGCGCGGGCGGCATCTCCAACGCCTTTCCCGAGTTGGCGCACGGCGCCGGTTGCGGCGCGCACTTTGAATTGCGCGACGTGAAGATTGAGGAGCCCGGCATGTCGCCGGCCGAAATCTGGAGCAACGAGGCGCAGGAGCGTTACGTGCTGGCGATCCCGCCGAGCAGGCTGCCCGAATTCACC
>NZ_FLQY01000264.1 GCF_900089945.1 Candidatus Propionivibrio aalborgensis
CCATCTGCGAACGCGAGCGTTGCCCGTTTGCCGTAGTTGGCATAGCCACCGACGACAATCGCCTGCGTGTAAGCGACCGTCATTTCGGCGACCTCCCGGTCGATATGGACATGGACGCATTGCTCGGCAAACCGCCGCGCATGACGCGCGATGTGGATCATCTGCTGTCGCTGGAGGTGGCGTTTGATCCATCCTCGCTCGAACTGAAGGATGCCGCCTATCGCGTGCTGCATCTGCCAGCGGTGGCCGACAAGACCTTCCTGATATCAATTGGCGACCGCTCGGTTGGCGGGCTGACGGCGCGCGACCAGATGGTCGGCCCCTGGCAGGTGCCTGTTGCCGACGTGGCTGTGACGACGATGGGCTACCGGACCAATCTTGGCGAAGCCTTTGCCATGGGTGAGCGTACGCCGCTGGCGATCCTCAGCGCTCCGGCTTCGGGCCGCATGGCGGTAGGCGAGGCGCTGACCAACATTGCTGCGGCCAATATCTCCGGTCTGGGCGACGTGAAGCTCTCGGCCAACTGGATGGCGGCTGCAGGTTCGCCGGGAGAGGATGCCAGTCTGTTCGATACGGTACGCGCCGTCTCCGATCTCTGTCAGCAGATCGGCATTGCGATTCCCGTCGGCAAGGATTCGCTGTCGATGCGCACGGCTTGGGATGATGAGGGGCTGAGGAAGCAGGTTGTCTCGCCACTGTCGCTGGTCGTCACTGCGTTTGCGCCGGTGCAGGATGCCCGCCGAACCCTGACACCACAACTCTGTCTCGACGTCGGAGAAACCGATCTGCTGTTGATCGACCTTGGCGCCGGCAGGAATCGTCTTGGTGGTTCGGCGCTGGCGCAGGTGTTCAACGCCACCGGCTCGGAGGCACCGGACGTCGACGTCCCGGAAAAGCTATTGGCATTTTTCGGAGCGGTACAGACGCTCGCCAGCGACAATCTTTTGCTCGCCTATCACGACCGATCGGATGGCGGCCTGTTCGCCACTGTCGCCGAAATGGCCTTCGCCGCGCATTGCGGCGTATCACTGGATATGGATGGCCTGTGTTACGACCCGCTGACCAACGATATCGACGGTGCCGAGAAGAAACCGGACTTGCTCCGCGGCCGCGCTTTCGAGTTGATGATGCGCGCACTGTTCAATGAGGAACTCGGTGCCGTGCTGCAGATCCGCCGCACTGAGCGCGCGCAGGTGATGGGCGTCCTGCGCGCTGCCGGCCTCGGGGCGTGCACCCATTTCATCGGCTCGCCCAATCCGTGGGACGAATTCCGCGTCATCCGCAATGCCAAAACTGCGCTACGTGAAAAACGCGTGGATTTGCAGCGCGCCTGGTCGGAGACGAGTTACCGCATGCAGGCGCTGCGCGACAATCCGGAATGCGCGCAGCAGGAATACGATCGCATTCTCGATTCGACCGACGCCGGCCTTTCGGCTTCGCTGACGTTCGACCCGGCTGAAGATATCGCCGCGCCGTTCATCAACAGCGGCACTCGCCCCAAGGTCGCAATCCTGCGCGAACAAGGCGTCAACGGCCATATCGAGATGGCCGCCGCATTCGATCGCGCCGGGTTTGCCTCGATCGACGTGCATATGAGCGACATTCTCTCGGGCCGTGTATCGCTCGCCGGGTTCAAGGGAACCGTGGCCTGCGGCGGTTTCTCCTACGGCGACGTGCTCGGTGCCGGCAAGGGCTGGGCCCGGACGATCCTTTTCAACGCACGTGCGCGCGACGAGTTTTCCAGCTTCTTCGGCCGGGGCGACACCTTCGCGCTCGGCGTATGCAATGGTTGCCAGATGATGAGCGCCCTGAAGACATTGATTCCCGGTGCCGACGCGTGGCCGCGATTCGAGCGCAACACGGTCGAGCAGTTCGAAGCACGATTCACCATGGTCGAACTGCCGCAGTCACCGTCGCTCTTATTCGACGGTATGACCGGCAGCCGTTTGCCCGTGGTTGTCTCGCACGGTGAAGGTCAAGTCGTTTACGATTCCGCAGACCAGCAGGCGAAGGCGCTGGTCACGATGCGATTCCTTGACAATGCCGGCCAGCCAACCGAGGGCTATCCGTACAATCCGAACGGTTCGCCGGAGGGTATTACCGGCGTGACCACGGCTGATGGCCGTTTCACGATCATGATGCCGCACCCCGAACGTGTTTTTCGCAGCGTGCAGATGTCATGGCACCCGGCAGATTGGGGCGAAGATTCGCCATGGATGCGCATGTTCCGTAACGCGCGAAAATGGGCGGGTTAATCACGCGAAGCACCTGAGCTGGAACCCCCCTGTACTTTGCGTTGCTGGCTAACGATCGTCGCATGAAACCCTGACCGCTTGGCCGGAATGCCGGCAACACCTTTCCATTGTCTCAAGTTTGTTGAACCACCGTGCTTCTGC
>NZ_FLQY01000265.1 GCF_900089945.1 Candidatus Propionivibrio aalborgensis
GTTCCTGACGCTATCGATGGGCTATATGGGGTTGCCACGCCATCTGGCCGAGTGGATCGGCAGTTTGGGCCTTGGCCAGTTCGGCCTGCTGTTCGGGCTCATGATCTTCTTCATAATTCTTGGCTGCTTTCTCGATGGCATCTCGATGGTGGTGCTGACGATCGCCGTAATTCAGCCGACCGTCGTCGCCGCAGGCATCGATCTGATCTGGTTCGGTGTATTTCTTGTGGTGGTCGTCGAAATGGCCCAGATCACGCCACCGGTCGGCTTCAATCTGTTCGTAATCCAGGGCATGACCGGCAAGCAATTGCCGTGGATTGCCCGAACGGCGATGATCCCTTTCGCACTGATGATGTGTGCCAGCGGATTGCTCTACGTCTTCCCGGCAATCATCACCTGGCTACCGCAGCACATGGCCGGATGAAACCACGAATTCTTGATCTCGGTGACACGGCGCTGACCTTGGAATTGGGCGATCGGGTGGGTCTGGCTTTGAACGCACGCGTGTTGGCGTCCCGGGATGCGCTTGGCGAATTGCGCGGCATCACGGACGTCGTGGCGACCTATCGTTCGCTGACCGTGCACTTCGATCCGGCAATCGTTGATCGGGAGGAAGTGGCAGCAAAGTTGACCCGCGCCGCCGAGTCGTCCTTCTCGCGAGAAGCTTCTTTGGGTACGACGGGAGCTCAATGGCGCATACCTGTCTTGTTCGGCGGTGCGCACGGGCCGGATTTGGCCGCGGTCGCCCACACCACGGAGCGGAGCGAAGATGCCGTGGTTGAGGCGCTATGCAGCCTGAAACTGCGCGTTTTCATGATCGGTTTTCTGCCCGGCTTTCCCTATCTGGGCGAATTACCTGAATGGCTGCGATTACCGCGGCTATCCACCCCGCGAAACGCCGTTCCACCCCACAGCGTGGCGATCGCCGGCGCCCAGGCAGCCATCTATCCTTGGTCAAGCCCCGGAGGGTGGCACCTGATCGGTCAAACCCCCTTGCGCATGTTTGACCTGGCCGTGCCTGAACGACCGGCCCTGCTCGTTGCTGGCGACACTGTTCAATTCACGCCAGTCAACCCTGATGAATTCGCACGACTCGCTGCCGCAGAAAAAGCGGGCCAACTGCTTCGAGATCAGTTTTTCACATCATGATTGAGATTCTGGACTGCAATGGTCACGCCACGGTGCAGGATCTGGGTCGTCCGGGTTACCGCCATCTTGGCGTGCCACTGTCGGGTGCACTGGATTCCGGAATGCTGAAAATTGCCAACGCCCTGGTGCAGAATTCCCTCTCGGCTGCAGCGATTGAAATGCGTCTCGTCGGGCCGCGCCTTCGTGCCAGGATACCAGTGCTTATTTCGCTTGCCGGATCGATTGACGGGGTTGTCGAATCGACAAGCGGCGATCGTCGCCCTGCCCGCGCCTGGGCCAGCCACCGCCTGCTGGCCGGTGATACGCTGAAGATGGGCCCGGTACACAGCGGCGTCGCCTATCTTGGCATCGCGGGAGGAATTGACGTGCCGCTGGTGCTTGGCAGCCGCTCGACCTACGAGCGCGCGCACTTTGGTGGTTTTGAAGGCCGACGACTTGCTGCGGGCGACAGGATAGAGATAGTGCGTGCAGGCCAGCCGGAGCGGGGGGAAGAGAACTCGCGTCGCGAACTCAGACTACCCGAGCCGTCCCTGTTGAAAGATCGCGCGATACGTGTGCTGGCCGGGCCGCACTCGGAACATTTCACCGATAAGGCGCGCGCCCGGCTAACGAGCGAGGAGTTCGTTGTCAGCCGACAGGCCGACCGCATGGGGCTGCGGCTCGAAGGGCCTCGCCTGGATCACGATCCGCAGCTTGGCTCCGACATCGTCTCGGACGCGGTTACCCCAGGCGCGATTCAGGTTCCAGGTGATGGCCAACCCATCGTTCTTCTGGCCGATTGTCAGACGGTCGGCGGCTACCCAGTCATTGCCACTGTGATCAGCGCCGACCTGCCACGCTTGGGCCATGCCGTGCCGGGGCAATCACTGCAATTCGTCGAAGTAGACTATCGGCAGGCCGTTGTCGCCCGTTGCTGCGCAGCAACGGAGCTGACTGATCGCATTGCCAGCATTCGGGCCAACCATGCCGAGTTTGATTCCGAGGCGCTTTTCGCGGCCAACCTTATTGACGGAGTGTTCGATGCCCAACGCGCCTATTAACCTCAACGCCGACCTCGGTGAAGGCTTTGGTCCCTGGACCATGGGCGACGACGAAGCCATGCTCGATATCGTCAATTCGGCCAACATCGCTTGTGGAGGGCATGCCGGTGATCCGGAAACAATGCGCCGCACGGTTCGTCTGGCAAAAGCGCGTGGCGTTTCGATAGGAGCCCATCCCAGTTATCCTGATCTGCAGGGCTTTGGTCGCCGCGCCATGGCACTCACTCCGGCCGAGCTCGAAGGACTGATTGCATTTCAGGTGGGGGCACTGGCTGGCATTGCCTCGCTCGAAACGGCCCGGGTGACGCATGTCAAGCCGCACGGCGCACTGAACAACCTTGCCTGCATCGACCGTGGTGTCGCTGATACGCTTTGCCGCGCGATTCGGGCAATCGATCGAAATCTGATTCTGCTGGCTCCGGCCGCATCGCAGTTGCTCGACGCTGGGCGCGCCGCCGGTTTGCCGGTCGTGGAAGAGATTTTCGCCGATCGGGCGTATCTGCCCGATGGCCAACTGGTGCCGAGGGCACGGCCGGACGCCATGATCCACGGCGCCGAAGCCTGCCTCGAGCATACATTGTCCATGCTTGAAGCCGGAGCGTTGATCGCCGTCGATGGCACCCGTATCGCGGCTTCGATCGGAAGCATCTGTGTGCATGGCGACAGCCCTGGCGCTGTAGGAATCGCGCGCCACTTGCGCCAGGAGTTGGGTACCCGGGGGTACCGGTTCCTGGAACTGCCGAAAATATCGGCAGGATAGGCAAAACCCCTTCCCAAGACACAGCGGGCCGGCACCCAGCCAAGCACGGCTTTGCCGGCAAGAAACAGAGCTTGCGGGCCGATTTGGAGTTACGATAGAAGGCGCTTTACTCGCGCACTCCACGCGCCCGGACGTGCAGCTCGTTGACCCTCACTATGCACCAACCTGCTGGCCGTTTCCGTTATGCGAGTTCAAACTGATGGCCCACGGAATAATCACGCAACACATTGTAAACACGTAACTATGGAAATATTTTATGACCACGCCGATGTACCAATCCAGCATCCCCAGCCTGCCCCTGCTTAATCGTGGCAAGGTGCGCGACATCTATGCCGTAGACGACCAGCACTTGCTGATCGTGACCACCGACCGCTTGTCAGCCTTCGACGTGGTACTCCCCACGCCGATCCCCGGCAAAGGGGAAGTGTTGACCCGCATCTCCGATTTCTGGTTTTCCAGACTTGGCCACCTTATTCCCAACCAGTTGACCGACATCAAACCGGAATCGGTGGTTGCAAAGGGTGAGGTCGACCAGGTCGCGGGACGGGCGATCGTGGTGAAAAAACTTGCCCCCTTGCCGATCGAGGCCATCGTGCGCGGCTATCTGGTCGGCTCCGGCTGGAAGGAATACAAAGCGAGCAGCAGCGTTTGCGGTCTTCCCCTGCCAGCCGGACTGCGTGAAGCCGACAAACTGCCGGAACCGCTATTCACCCCCTCCACCAAAGCGGCAGCAGGCGCCCACGACGAAAACATCAGCTACGAAGAGGCTGAGGGACTACTCGGAAAGGCACTGGCTGCCCAGGTACGTGACGCATGTATCGCCCTGTACAAGGAAGCCGCTGCCTACGCCACAACCAAAGGCATCATCATCGCTGACACCAAGTTCGAATTCGGCCAGGACGCTCAAGGAAAGCTGTATCTCATCGATGAGGCACTGACCCCGGATTCCTCGCGTTTCTGGCCCGCCGATCAGTACCAGCCCGGCAGCAATCCGCCCAGCTTTGACAAGCAATACGTTCGCGACTGGCTGGAAGAAAGTGGCTGGAACAAACAAGATCCCGGCCCGGAGTTGCCGCCGGAAATCGCCGCCAAAACCAGCGAAAAATATCGCGAAGCGCTAATACGCCTGACGGAAGCTTGATGATGAACCATATCGAGAAACTGATTGAGGGTTTCAGGCGCTTTCGCAACAACAATTACACGCAGAATCACGCACTGTTCGAACGCCTCGCCAAACAGGGCCAGTCACCCAAAACGATCGTGGTCGGCTGTTGCGATTCCAGGGTGGACCCCGCCATTGTGACCGACTGCGATCCAGGCGACTTGTTCATCATTCGCAATGTGGCGAATCTGGTGCCCCCTTACGAAACCAGCGGCACCTACCATGGCACCAGCGCTGCGCTCGAGTTCGGGGTGCGTCATCTGCAAGTAGAGAACATCATTGTTCTGGGACACTGTCAATGTGGCGGAATACGTGCGTTGATGAGTCAGACGCCGGGAGTCGAATCTCAAGACGGGTTTATTTCAAGCTGGATGAAAGTCGCCAGCCATGCGCGCAACCGCGTTCTATCCAGAAAGCACGAAGAATCGCTGGAAAAACAATCGCGTGCCTGCGAACAGGAGGCCATCCTCGTCTCCCTCGACAACTTGCTGACCTTCCCCTGGATCCTGGAACGCGTCGCGCAGAAGAAGCTCGCCTTGCATGGTTGGTATTTCGATATGGAAGAGGGCGATTTGCTGCGTTACGACCCCGACAGCAATCGCTTTGAACCCCTTTCCTGACGAAAAGGAGATTGCGCGTCGAAGACCGTAACTATTTCAACTTCGGACCTGGCGTTTTCCGCTGCATGAACTACATTGGAAGAGCGTCGTGATCAGCGGTGAATCTGGCGCGTTGATGTTGCTCCAACCGTGCTTCAAGGAGACTTCATGGTTCTATGTTCTTACCGCGTTTTGAGATGACTATGTAGCAACCTGACGGCGAAAAGCCGATCACCTCGGCCCGGTGTGCCGGGGTAAGAGTCACCAAGGCCCACGCAGCAAAATGCGTGGGCCTTTTTTTCGGTACCCGCATCCCGTGATTAACAATCAGCGCGCGTCAGCGCACCCGCTGTAGGGAAGTGTGTTGCGCCACTCTCTTTAGCTCGCTTTCAGCTGACTCATACTCACCCAGGTGGGCACGCATCAGGCTCTTCCACAGTCTTCCAAGGTTCGGAACAAAGAAGTGCAGAAGCTCGTGGACGATGACGTAATCCCACAGCTCGGGTTTCAGGCCGAGCAGTTCGTCATTGAAGTTAAGATGGCCGCTGGTCGTGCATGAGGCCCATTTGTTGCGCATCGGGCGCACGCCCAACCAGACAACTTGCGCGTTCAACTTCTCGGCCCAGTGACGGACGCGTTGCTTGAACTCGTGTTTTGGATCGGTCGCGGTCATCACTTCAAATCCGATCTGCCTTCTCCAGCAAGGTGAACAGCTCGTTCACCATCGCTGTCACCCGATCCAGGTCGTCCGTTTCGGCGAAAATCGCGAAGGTGACTTTCTTTCTGAGCTCGCGTAGCGCGCTCTCGCTCCTTTTCCAGTTCGGGAAATCGGCGAAGGCCTGGCGGATCTTGCGGCTGACCGCCTCCGCGTTCTCGATCTTCGCGTCGAGCAGGCTGCGATAGACGAATTAGGTCAGGCCATCGAACGATTTCTCGGCCTGCTCCTTTTTGCGAACCTCGTTCGTTTCGACTTCCTTGAGTAATGCCGCCAGCGCCTCGGCGGTGCTGGTCTGGCGTTGCTCGAAACTCTCCTGCACTGCCCTGGCACGCTCCGCC
>NZ_FLQY01000266.1 GCF_900089945.1 Candidatus Propionivibrio aalborgensis
GCGACGTGATAGGCCAGCAATTGCAGGGGAACGACGTGCAGCAGGGCTGAGAGCTGACCGTAATGTTCTGGCAGATGCATGACATGCAGTCCGTCGGCAGCGACCATTTCACCGTCGGCGTCGGCAAACACGTAAAGCTCGCCGCCTCGCGCTCGAACTTCCTGCAGGTTGGACTTCAGTTTTTCCAGCAAGGCATCGTTGGGTGCCACTGCAATCACCGGCATGTTCTTGTCGACCAATGCCAGCGGTCCGTGCTTCAGCTCGCCGGCTGGATAGGCTTCGGCATGGATGTAGCTGATTTCCTTGAGCTTGAGGGCACCTTCAAGCGCAATCGGGTAGTGCCGCCCACGCCCGAGGAACAGGGCGTCCTGCTTCATGGCAAAGTGCTCGGACCATTCGCGGATCAGCGGTTCCAGTTCAAGTATTTTGGATACCGCAACGGGCAGGTGACGTAGGGCTTGCAGTTCGGCGGCTTCCGCCTGCTCGGTAAGCCGGCCACGCAGTTTGGCAAAGATCAGGGTCAGCAGGTAGAGCGCGGCAAGCTGCGTGGTGAACGCTTTGGTCGATGCGACGCCGATTTCAGGGCCGGCACGAGTGATGAAACGTAGCGCGTTCTCGCGTACCAGCGAGGATTCGGGAACGTTGCAGATGCACAGGGTATGTTTCATGCCGAGCGATTTGGCGTGGTGCAATGCGGCCAGAGTGTCGGCCGTTTCACCTGACTGCGAAAGCGTGACGACCAGCGTTTGCGGGTCGGGGACGGATTCGCGGTATCGGTATTCGCTCGCCACCTCGACGTTGCACGAAATTCCGGCGATCGCTTCGAGCCAGTAACGGGCGACCAGGCCGGCATGGTAGCTGGTGCCGCAGGCGATGATCAGCACCTGACGGACGTCTTTGAGGATCGACTCGGTGTCAGCGCCAAACAGTCCGGGCTGGATACTGCGTGCCGCGCCGAGCATCTCAAGCGTGTTGGATAGTGCGACCGGCTGTTCGAAGATTTCCTTCTGCATGTAATGGCGATACTGGCCGAGTTCGACCGCATCGGCGGAAAGGTGCGACTCGGTTTCCGCGCGCTCGACCGGAGAGCCGTCAACACGGGTAATGCGGTAACTGTCGCGCGTCAGCTCGGCACAGTCGCCGTTCTCCAGATAGACGATCCGGCGCGTTACCTGCAGCAGGGCGGACGCATCGGAAGCGGCATAGCTTCCGTCATCGGCCAGGCCAAGCAGCAGCGGGGAGCCTTCACGGGCCACCACGACATGCTCGGGTTCGGATTCGCGCAGGACGGCGAGGGCATAAGCGCCCTGC
>NZ_FLQY01000267.1 GCF_900089945.1 Candidatus Propionivibrio aalborgensis
GTCGATTTTTTCGTCTTCGCGGGTTTCTGCCTGATCTATGTGGTGGCTTCGCGCCGTTTCTTCGAAAACGTGGCCAACAGGCTTTTGCATCAGATGGATCAGGTGAAACGTGAAATGGCGCAGATCAAACAGGCAGCCCCCGCCTTGCGCGAAGAGCCATTTGAATTGCCAGCCGTTGTATCCGAGCCGGAAGTGGTCAGGGAATCGCTGTCCTACAATGACATCGAAATCCTGCGCGAATTGGCGCAAGAGAGTTACGTTTACGGCAACCTTGTCGGATTGACGGACAAGACCGGTCTGGCGCGTGATCTGGTCAGCTCGCGCCTTGCCGTGCTCAAAAGCCTTGGCGTCATCGAAACGCGTATGAACGAAAGAAATGTCCTGCACTGGTTTGTTTCACCCAAGGGCAAGCAGATGCTCGGCGATGTCCTGTCCGGACAGGAAGAGCATTAATCGACTTCCGACCTGAGAAGTCAAAACGAGTCAAGTGAATAGTCGTTATGTTCACACTGAAATATTGGTGAAAATGGGCCGACTTCCGGTTTCCTGAACCACGCTTGGCCCAATTTGACAGGCGGCCAGATTGCCAGTCAGTTTTGTTGAGAACCCATAATGAACATAGTCATTCTCGCTGCAGGACAAGGAAAGCGCATGCATTCCAACCTGCCCAAAGTCCTTCACCCGGTCGCCGGCAAGGCGCTGGTGTCGCATGTCATCGACACTGCGCGAAGCCTGTCGCCGCAGACGCTTTGTCTGGTTTATGGTCATGGCGGCGATACCTTGCGAAATACGCTGGACGCACCCGATCTGGCTTGGGTTTTGCAGGAGCCGCAACTAGGCACCGGGCACGCCGTGCAACAAGCCTTGCCGCATTTGAAACAGGAGGGCACGACGCTCATCCTGTACGGTGACGTGCCATTGATACAGTCCGAAACACTGAACAGGCTCGTACACGCTGCTCACGACGCTCTGGCCATCCTGACTGTCGAGCTGTCCGATCCGGACGGCTATGGGCGAATCGTGCGCGACGACGCCGGGCAGGTTGTACGTATCGTCGAGCAGAAGGATTCGACGGCGGCTGAACGCAGCATCCGTGAAATCAATACCGGCATCATGGCCATGCCGACCTCGCGCCTTGATGAATGGCTGGGTCGCTTGTCGAACAACAACGCGCAACAAGAGTATTACCTGACCGACATCGTCGGCATGGCCGTCGAGGCGGGCTTGCCGATTCGTACCGCCAACCCGAAAAACGAATGGGAAGTGCTCGGCGTTAACAGCAAAGTACAACTGGCCGAGCTGGAACGCATCGCCCAACGCAGCACTGCCGAACGGTTGATGGAGCAAGGCGTACGCCTGGCCGACCCGGCACGCATCGACGTTCGCGGAAGTTTGGTCTGCGGGCGCGATGTGTTCATCGACGTCAACTGCGTTTTCGAGGGCCAAGTCGTGCTCGACGAAGCCGTCGAAATCGGCCCCAACTGCGTATTGACCAATGCCCGCATCGGCGCCGGAACGCGTCTGGCTGCCTTTACTCACATCGAGGATGCCGTCGTCGGGCCGGATAACAAGATCGGGCCCTTCGCTCGCTTGCGTCCGGGAGCCGACCTGGCGGAAGACGTACACATCGGCAACTTCGTAGAGATCAAGAAGACCAGCATCGCGGCGCATTCCAAGGTCAATCATCTGGCCTATATCGGCGACGCCACCATCGGCCGCCGGGTCAATGTGGGTGCCGGTACGATCACCTGCAATTACGACGGGGCGAACAAATTCCAGACGATAATCGAAGACGATGCCTTCATCGGCTCCGATACCCAGCTTGTTGCCCCGGTCACTGTCGGCCGCGGCGCAACCCTGGGGGCCGGCACTACGCTGAGCGAAGACGCGCCTCCCGATACCCTGACCCTGACGCGCCCGAAGCAAATTTCCATTAGCGGCTGGAAACGGCCGGTCAAAATCAAAAAGTGAGTTAGATCATGTGTGGCATCGTTGCCGCGGTCGCCGACCGCAATGTAGTTTCCGTTCTACTTGAAGGCTTGCGCAAGCTCGAATACCGGGGCTATGACTCGGCAGGCCTGGCACTGATCAACGGCTCGGGATTGCAACGGCTGCGAGCGGTCGGCCGAGTCGCCGAACTGACTACACAGGCTGATCAAAGCAGTGCGTACGGCAACACGGGAATCGCTCACACGCGTTGGGCAACGCACGGCGCGCCGTCGGAACGAAATGCGCATCCGCATATCTCGGAAGGTCTGGCCGTAGTACATAACGGCATCATCGAGAACCACGAGGTCTTGCGTGCCCGACTGAAGTCCGAAGGTTATGAATTCACGTCGGATACCGACACCGAGGTGGTGGGCCACCTCATTGCTTCCGAATTGAAGAAGTGCTCGGACTTCTTCGCCGCCACGCGTGCGGCGATCGCCCAACTGCAGGGCGCTTATGCCCTCGCCGTCCTGCGCGAATCCGAACCCGAGCATGTCGTGGTGGCCCG
>NZ_FLQY01000268.1 GCF_900089945.1 Candidatus Propionivibrio aalborgensis
CACAAAGGGAAACCGGCCTCTCGCTTTGTAAATTGCGTCGAGGCCGGTTTTTTTGAGGCCCCGTTTCAAAACCATCTCCCCGATATAAGTAAGCATCGGGTAAGGATTGTATCAAGGATGAATAATCCGCCAAAATTTCGTCCGTAATCGCAGTAATTGTCAGTCGACTGTAAGTTTTGAAAACGAGACTTCCGACGTGGCTCAGGCAGGCGCTTGAGCTCAAGTTCGGATATAACAGGAGGAAGTGATCATGAATGACAAAATCTCGGACGAGAAGTCGAAGGCTTATTGGTCCGCAACGCTGGGATTGCTGACCTGGATCATGGCAGTCTGGACCTTTGTTACGTTTGGTTGCGGGATTCTGCTCGCCCCCATGCTGGACTCGATTCATCTGGGTGGTTATCCGCTGGGCTTCTGGTTCGCCCAGCAGGGGGCAATCTACATCTACATCGCGCTGATTTTTATCTACGCCAAAAAGATGGGCGATATCGACATCAAGTTTGACGTTCACGAATAAGGAGCCCTAAATGGATCTGCAAACCACGATTTACCTCGTTGTCGGCGCAAGTTTCGCGCTGTACATCGGCATCGCCATCTGGGCGCGCGCTGGCAGTACCAGCGAGTTCTACGCCGCTGGTGGACAGGTTCCACCGGTCTTGAACGGCATGGCGACAGCCGCCGACTGGATGTCTGCCGCGTCGTTCATCTCGATGGCCGGCCTGATCGCCAACATGGGTTACGGTGGCGGCCTGTTCCTGATGGGCTGGACCGGCGGCTACGTTCTGCTGGCGATGCTGCTTGCCCCCTACCTGCGCAAGTTCGGCAAGTTCACGGTGCCGCAGTTCATCGGCGACCGCTACTACTCGAAGACGGCATCCGTCGTCGCCGTGCTCTGCCTGCTGACTGCTTCGCTGACCTACATCATCGGCCAGATGACCGGTGTCGGCGTCGCCTTCTCGCGTTTCCTCGGCGTTTCGTCCGACACGGGCATTTACGTCGGCCAGGCCATCGTGTTCCTCTACGCCGTGTTCGGCGGCATGAAGGGCATCACCTATACCCAGGTCGCCCAGTACCTGGTGCTGATTTCGGCCTACATCATTCCGGCCGTGTTCATTTCGCTGCAGCTCACCGGCAACCCGATCCCGCAACTGGGTCTGGGTTCCAATCTTGTCGGCCACGATATCTCGCTACTTGCCACGCTCGACAAGGTGGTGACCGATCTGGGCTTCGGCAAGTACACGACGTCGTTGCCGGGCAGTACGCTGAACATGTTCGTCTACACGTTCTCGCTGATGATCGGTACGGCCGGTCTGCCGCACGTCATCATGCGCTTCTTTACCGTCCCGACGGTCAAGGATGCGCGCAGTTCGGCCGGCTGGGCGCTGATCTTCATCGCCATGCTGTACACGACGGCGCCTGCCGTTGCCGTGATGGCCAAGACGAACCTGATCCGCACGATGACGCCGGGTGTGGTCATGCAGGGCACCAGTCCGTATCTGGCCGATTCGCAGATCAAGTACGACGAGCGTCCGGACTGGATGAAGCGCTGGGAGAAGACCGGCCTGTTGAAATACCAGGATAAGAACGGCGACGGTCGCATCCAGTACTACAACGACAAGTCGAAAAATCCGGAATTCCTGAAAAAGGCTGAAGATGCCGGCTGGAAGGGCAACGAGCTGGAGGTTAACGCCGACATCATCGTGCTCGCCAATCCGGAAATCGCTCTGCTGCCGAACTGGGTGATCGCGCTGGTCGCCGCGGGTGGTCTTGCTGCCGCGCTGTCGACGGCCGCCGGTCTGCTGATGGCGATTTCATCCTCGGTATCGCACGATCTGATCAAGGGCGTTTTCGCGCCTGACATCAGCGAAAAAGGCGAGCTGCTGGCCGGCAAGATCTCGATGGCCGTTGCCATTGTGGTTGCCGGATATCTCGGGCTGAATCCGCCGGGCTTCGCGGCCGGTACCGTGGCCCTGGCCTTCGGTATTGCCGCCAGCTCGCTGTTCCCGGCGATCATGATGGGCATCTTCTCCAAGAAGATGAACAAGGAAGGTGCCATGGCGGGTATGCTGTCCGGCCTGTTCGTGACCCTGTTCTATGTGTTCGCGCACAAGGGGATTTTCTTCATCAAGGGAACCGAGTATCTCAACGTGATCGGTGGCGCCAACAGCTTCTTCGGCATCACGCCGGAAGCGTTCGGTGGCGTCGGCGCCATGGTTAACTTTATCGTCGCCTTCCTGGTCGATAAGGTGACCAAGGAGCCGCCGGAGCATATCCAGCACATGGTCGAAGCGGTGCGTACACCACGTGGTTCCAAGACGGTGGATGGCGCGCACTAAGCCAATGTCTGCGAAAGTACGCCCGATTCGTCGGGTGTACTGTTAGAATAAAAAATCCCGCCAGTACACTGGCGGGATTTTTTATGAAATCCTGAAAACACGGTGCAAGCCGACGCAAGCGTACGTATACGGAGTTGCAAATGGTTTTCGACATCAGCGTCGCCATGACGTGGATTCTTTTTCTGGCCTTGTTCCCGATAACTTTCTTCTGGTTGCGCCGTGCCTGGCGCATACTGGCCAAGGGCGACTACTCCGAGGTGGCGCTCAAGCGCGGCGAACCACCGGCCAATGCTCGGAAGTTCGCCCCCTATTGCGCCGGCATCAATCTCATTGGCGGTTGTATTCTAATCTGGGATATCATCAACATCCTGCTCGGTGCCATGGCCTACGATACCTGGTCGGCAATCGCCGGCATGACGATCTGGTTCAAATTCATTGCCGACTTCATTCTCAGTCGCCACGCACACCCCTGGGGCAAGCAGGCTGACAAGAATCATACTGACAAGAAAGTGTGAGCCCGGTCAGACGCTCTTGTTTCGAGGAGCATCATGCTGCACAAACTGAACAGCATTCGTGACGGTGAATGACTGATTCCAAGGAGCACGCGACCTGCGCTAATATCGCTATTGTTGCTAATATTCCCAGCATGTCCGCCATACTGAACATGAATCGGGATATGTCGGCGGCGTGGTGCCGGTGTGGTGCCGGATTGCGCGGCGAGTATCGCCGTACGGACACGGCTGAACTCGACGATGTTCCATCCTTCATTTCCATTAAGGAGCAAGCAAAGAGATGGCAAGCCGACTGCTCATTGTTGAAGATGATCGTGACCTGGCCAGGAATCTAATCGATTTCCTTGAAATTCAAGGCTATGCCACGCACTACGCCGCGGATGGCCATGAGGCGCTGAGCCTGTTGGCGGCCAACGAGTACGATCTCGTTATCCTTGACCTGATGCTGCCGGGCGTCGACGGGATGACCGTCTGTATCCACATCCGCAATCAGCTTCGCAGCCGCGTACCGATCGTCATGCTCACGGCGAAGTCCGAAATCGACACCAAGATATCGGCCTTCGACATCGGAGCCGATGATTACATGATCAAACCGGTTTCCCTGCGCGAGATCCATGTACGGGTTCGTGCCTTGATCCGGCGCGCGAATCAGACGGTCGACAACGACATTCTGACGATCGGCGACCTGCGCATGGATACGGGAATCATGAAGATCGAGCGTGACGGCGTGCCCATTACGCTTCCGCCCGGGCCTACCAAGATCCTCGCCCTATTGATGCGTAACTCGCCCAATGTCGTTCACAACCTTGCCATCCACCGTGAACTCTGGGGTGAGGAAAGAGGCGATACGCACGCCGTCGTCGTCCACATGCATACGCTACGCACTGCTATCGACAAGCCCTTCGGCCGGCAACTCATTCATACCGTACGCGGTTTCGGTTACCGGATCGCCGATGAAAAAACCACCCTATGACAGCCTGAGCAAAAGCCTCGTAGTCCCCTTTGTCACTCTGGGTTATGTCGTCAGCGCACTGTTGAGTTTGGTCACTTTCGGAATTGTCTCGGATCTGGAGGAGCGCGCCATTGTCCGCGTTCTCCAGCTGGAGATGGAAAGCATCCGCAGTCGCCATGCAATCAGTCCGGCCGATCTCCTGCCAGCGTCTACCGTCTTCGCCGGTTACGTGCTTCCGGATGCCAACTTTCCCGAATTATCGCCCGTCAGACCGGGGCAAGAATACATCGAGGTCCTGCTGCACGGCGGTCAAAGCTATTCGGTGATGGTCGCCGAAATCGACGGCACGTCCTACGCACTCGTCTATGATCGCAGTTTTGTTAACTCCAGCCTGGGCAAGCTGGCTTTGTTCCTGATCTTTGGCACCGGTTTCATGACGCTGCTCTCGGCACTCGTGGGCAGGCGTCTGGCTCGACAGGTGGTGCGCCCCATCGCCGTCCTTCTTGACGAGGTTTCAGAGAAAGCCACGAGAATTAACCTGAAGGACAGCCCGCCCCTGAGCTTCTCTTCCGACGCCTATCCCAACAACGAGATCGGCAGGCTGGTGCAGTGCATGGACCAGTTTGCACTCCGGCTCCAGGGATTCCTTGATCGAGAGAGTCACTTTGCGGCCGATGTCAGTCATGAATTGCGTACGTCGGTGGCGATCATCCGCGGTGCCGCCGAGTTGCTGGTCGAGTACCCGTATCTGCCGGAAGCGATCCGACACCGTTTGCAGACTGTTCTTCGCCAAGCGGTTCGCATGGGTCACATCCTGGAAGCCATGCTGCACCTTGCCAGGGAAGACAAGGCGGAAGACGATCCCGCTTGCGTCATGGCGGAAGTCATCGGCGACGCCGTGACTGACTGTACTCCAGCCCTGGCAGGTCGCCCGGTGCGCATTACCGTCGATCTGCGCGAGCGCTCGATCCTGCCAGTGGAGCGTTCCATGGCCTGGGTCGTGGTCAGCAACCTTTTGCGCAACGCTTGCGCCTACACCAAGGAAGGTGAAATCGCGATCAGACTTGATGGTAACCAGCTGGAAATTGTAGATAGCGGCATCGGTATTCCAGAGGACCGTTTTCCTGCGCTGTTCAAACGTCTGGATAAGGGTGAGGAAAGTACGGGCTATGGCTTGGGGCTATCGATTGTTGCACGGGTTGTCCAACGACTCGGCTGGAAGCTGGAAATCCAGAGCAGTCAGGGAACGGGAACCCGGGTGTGCATTACTTTCATGACGCCAGAAAATAGCGATTCACCTCGGGTGCACAGGAGTCTTGCGCCGGGGACACCGATGTATTTCGGTGAAAAACGCCATCAACACGCCAACAAGGACTTGCTGAACACGAATGCATAAGCGTCCCAACGCGATCTTGCGGCGGCAGACTTACGGCAGGTAGATCAGCTCGACACGGCGCATTTTTTCACGGCACTCGGCTGTCTTGCAGGCAGGCGGCTTTTTAATGTTGCCGATGCGGTTTCGACGAATCTGCCGTGCCGGCGCTCCGTATGCCAGCAGCAATCTGCTGACATTCATCAGGCGTTCTTCTGCAATCGCCAGATTGTAGTTGCGGCTTCCTGTATCGTCCGTGTGCCCTGCAAGCGTCAGTATCTTTTTTGGATTCTGCTTCAGATCCTCGGCATGTCGACGCAGTTTTTCCTTCCCGTCCTGATCGACCGTAGTGGAGCCCGAAGCGAAGTAAACGTTGTTTTCGTCGAGGACGGCTGCATTCTGTGCTTCGGTCGTCGCCAACGGCGACTTGTCCATGCCCAAGGGGGGCGACGGGGTGTCCTGGGTCGATGCAGGCGTTTCGCCTCCGGATGTCCGGGTGTGTTGCAGGTCGCTGCATCCAGATAGTAGAAGGGCGGCGACAATCAAACAGCAAGATCGGATTGAGGGCATAGTCATAGGGCCAAGACGCTGCGATTAAGGAATCGATTCGTAGGCGCCAGCATGCAACTGGAAACGCGCTTGGCCGGATTCGTCCAATGCGCCTAGCCTTCTTGCGCTAACCGCGGTCAACCCTGATCGAGGAAACAAGCTCGCGCTCGTCGAGTTCCTCCTCAACCGTTCGCAAGCTTTCGTCGTTGATAACGTCTCTGGCATGCAGTTCGTGAAGACACTGCCGTTCGGCATTGATAGCGGCAAGGCGCAGTCGACGGCGCAGGGCGATATGCGTTGCGCGTTGCGAAGCGTGTCCTGGGTCGCCTTCAAGCAATTCGAGCTTGCCCTCGTACTGGTGGGCTAGTTGCTCGGCGAAAGTGATATCTTCCGGGTCGGCAAGATCCCTGGCGTCAAGCTTTACCGCTGCGATCGCGGCGCGGGCAATTTCGGCGCGTGCCGCATGCTCTTCTTGCAGGTTCTCCTCACCGGTGTCGATCGCCAGCTTGCGGATCAGCCAGGGCAGCGGGACGCCATTGAAGGTGAGGGTCAGGATGATCGTCGCTGCGGCCAGAAAGACCACCAGGTCGCGTTCTGGAAAGGGCGTTCCCGCCGCGATTGCGGTAGGAATCGAAAGCGCAGTGGCCAGCGTGATCGAGCCGCGCACCGCTGCCCAACTGACCAGCAGAAGTCGCTTGGGTTCCGGTCCGGTCTTGCTACCGCTCCATCCCCAGTCAAGTCGGAATCGAAGATGGGCAGATACCCACACCCAAGTGACACGCATGGTCATCAGCAGTACCCACAACACGATAGCGTACAACATCAAATCAACGGGGGCATAGCTATCGACACCAGTAACCATGCGGCGCAACTGCAGCCCGAGAAGCAAGAAAACCACGCCGTTGAGCACGTAGGACAGCATCAGCCAGACTTCGCGGGCATGTTTGCGGGCTTCAGCGGTCAGGCCTTTGACTTCCTGACCGCTGGCCCATAGCCCTGCCGCAACGACCGCCAGGATTCCCGAAACATGTACTGCTTCGGCCGCGAGGTAAGCCCCGTAGGGTAACAGCACGGACAGCAGGGTCAGCAACACGGGGTCAGCGGCATGCAGACTGATCAGGCGCTGGCGCAGCCCGCGCCCGAACCACTCAACGATAATGCCGACGATAACGCCGCCACCAGCCAGGTTGAGGAAATTTCCGGCGACCTCCTGCGATGAAAACAATCCGGTGGCGGCGGCGGCTACGGCGAGCTTGAATACGACCAGTCCGGAAGCGTCGTTAAGCAGGCTTTCGGCGTTGACAATGTGTACGATCCGAGACGGCAAGGGAAGCAAGCGCGTAGTCGCCACCGTAGCGACAGCGTCGGTCGGCGAAACGATCGCTCCAAGGGTGAAGGCGACTGCCAAGGGCATCGACGGGATCAGCCAGTGCATCACGTAGCCGACGGTAACGACGGTCAGTACCACCAGGCCGAGCGCCAACAAAAGCACGGGTTTCAGCGTGCTGACGAAGTCACGACGTGGTAACACCGCAGCGTCAGCAAACAAGATCGGTGGGATGAACAGTAAGAGAAACAGATCGGGGTCAACGGCGATGTCGTCCAACCCCGGCAGGAAGGACGCCATGACGCCGAGTACCACCAGCAAGATCGGCAGTGGAAGCGGGCTCCAGTGGACGAGCGCGCCACCGACGGCGATCGCCAGCAGAAGCAGCAAGGTCAGTTCGGTTATAGCCATGAGATATTTGCCTACAAGTACAGGTGCAGGATTCTAGCGTACAAGATTAATTAAATGTTGAGCATGCATAAAATTGGGTCGCACTACATTTTGCGCGGTGGAGTATTTTCCAGAAACGCAAGCAGTCATACACATCACTGCGGCCGGCAAGTTCCAATCGTCGATTGAAGGGGTCGGAAAATTCGGCGACGTAGCGAGGCAGATGCCTGGTCCGGGTTCAGTAGGCGTAGTAGAGCAGCAGATAGGCAAGTAGCAGCACAACCACCCAGATCGCCATGCTGCCGATCGGCCAGGTGCGCGCCAGGGTGCCCTGCGCGCCGTGGTAACGGTCGATGTGCGCGAATAGCCCCCTGGCGACGGTCTTCAGCCCAGCGGCTACGACCGCTCGCGCATGCTCGAGCACGGAGCCTGCCTTCAGCGACAACTTGTACAGAAAGACGCGGTAAAACCAGTCGCTGTCGAGGTTGACCGAGCGCAGTTCGGGTGGGTAGATACCGGTGCGCATGAGCACGGCAAATGCGAGCGCCGAGAACACCAGCAGCTGCAGCTGGGCGACGACGTGCGACGAGGTATAGGGCTGGTAGGTGACCGGGAAAGGCAGGATCGAGTACAGCGCGTCCGGGAAGACGCCGATGCCGATGCACAGCGCGGCAGCGACGCCCATCGCGATCAGCATGTTGCGCGGCGCCTCCTCGCAGCGTATTCCCGAGTCATGCGAAAAGAAGGCAAAATACGGAATCTTGATTCCTGCGTGGTGGAAGACGCCGGCAGAGGCGAACAGCAGCACCAGCCAAGTCAGCAGCAGACCCTCGTCGGCCGCGGCGGACATGATCATCGATTTGGTGACAAAACCGCTGAACAGCGGGAACGCCGAGATCGAAGCCGCGCCGACGATGCAGAAGCCGGTCGTCCAGGGCATCGATTTGTATAGTCCGCCCAGTTCGCTGCCCTTGACCGTGCCGGTACGCAACAGCACCGCGCCCATCGACATGAACAACAGGCCTTTGAACAGGATGTCGGCGAAGGCATGCGCCACCGCGCCGTTGATCGCCAGCTCGCTGCCGATTCCGATGCCGACCACCATGAAGCCCAACTGGTTGTTCATGCTGTAGGCCAGTACCCGACGCAGGTCGTTTTCGATGACCGCATAGAAAATCGGGAAGGCTGCCATCAGGGTGCCGATCCAGATCAGCATCTCGGTGCCTGGGTAGGCGCGCGCCAGCGCGTAGATACCCAGCTTGGTGGTGAACGCCGAGAGGATCACGGCGCCGGTGGGAGTCGCATCCGGGTAGGCGTCCTGAAGCCAGTTATGCAGCAGCGGGAAGGCACACTTGATCCCGAAAGCGATCAGGATCAGTGTTCCGGCGAGGCCCGAAAGACCGATGTGGCCGAATGCCAGCGATCCGGTTGCCCGCCAGTGCAGGAGCCCGCCGGCGAGCAGGAACATTCCCGAAAGTAGCTGCACCACGACATAGCGTAAACCGGTGCGGAAAGTGGTATCGGTGCGCTGCGCCCAGATCAGCAGCACCGACGAAACGGCCGTGAGTTCCCAAAACATGAACAGCGTCATCAGATCGCCCGCGAACACCGCGCCGATCGAGCTACCGGCGTAAACGAGTCCGGCGACGTGCTGCATCGTGTCCTTGAGATGGATCGCGTAGATCACGTTGAGCAGCGAGGCGAGTACGAAAATGTAGCCGAAGAGCAGACTCAAACGGTCGACGCGCATCAGCACCAGTGTCTGACCGAGCAGTTCGACCTGGCCGAACTCGCCGTACGGCAGCGCAAGCAGATACGCGAAAGCGATTATCGGCAGCAGCAACATGTAGGCGGTACGCAGCCGACCCCGCAGGAAGGGCACCGCTACGGCGCCCAGAACAAAGATCAGCGCGACAGGAAAGTCACCGCTCATAGTAGTCCTCGTCACGCATCAGGATGCGGCGCAGCTGCTTGGCTACCAGCACCAGCACCACGCAGGCGAAAAAACCGAACAGGCAGTAGAATCCGAACCACGCGGCGAACGCGAATGCCTCGTGCTTGTGCAACACCAGGTCGATCGCCAGCAGGGCGAGTCCGAGAATGCACAGGCCGCGAAACAGCTTGGTCACGTTCTCGCTGCTGTCCAGCCAATATTCATTAGGTCCTGACATGGTCGCCATCCATAAAGTTGGGCATTGCTTAGCGGGGTACCACCAACTGCTCGACCAGTTCCAGCAGCGGGGCCGAGAAAAGGAACAGTGACAGGGTGGCCGTGGTGGTCAGCATCAGCGCGACGACCATCAGTCTCGGCGCTTCGCCATGCGGGTGGTGCGCATCTTCTGCCGACAGCGGCCGGAAGAAGGCCGCGTAAACAATGGGCAGGAAATAGGCCGCGTTGAGCAGGGTGCTGATGATCAGCACCGCCAGCGCGCCGTATTGGCCGGCGTCTGCCGCGCCGGACATGATGAACCACTTGCTGATGAAGCCCGCGGCGGGCGGGATGCCGATCAGCGACAGCGCTCCGACGGTGAACGCGGCCATGGTCCATGGCATGCGCCGGCCGATACCGTCGAGTTGGCTGACCTCGGTCTTGTGGGCGGCGGTGTAGATCGCGCCGGCGGCAAAGAACAGCGTGATTTTGCCCACCGCATGCGTGGCGATGTGCAGCGCCGCGCCGATGATCGACAAAGGGGCCAGGATTGCTGCGGCGAGAACGATGTAGGAAAGCTGGCTGATCGTCGAGTAGGCCAGCCGGCGCTTCAGATTGTCGGCGTGAAGCGCTACCACCGAGGAAGCAACGATGGTGAAGCCGGCTATCGCCACCAGCCAGTCGGTGTTCGTTGCGCTGGCCAGCGTCCCCGTGCCGAAGACGTAGACCACGACCTTCAGCACGCTGAAGACACCGGCCTTGACCACCGCCACGGCGTGCAGGAGAGCGGAAACGGGCGTCGGCGCCACCATCGCCGCCGGCAGCCAGCGGTGGAAGGGCATCAGCGCCGCCTTGCCGATGCCGAACATGAAGAGTGCCAGCAGTCCGCCGAGCGCAAAGCCGGACAACTTGCCGTCGAGGATGCCTCCGGAAACGAAATCAAGCGTGCCGGCGACATGCCAGGTGATGGCGATGGCGGGCAGGAGGAACAGCATCGAGGTGCCGATCAGCAGGCCGAGATAGGTGCGTCCGCCGCGCCTCGCGTCCTCGCTTCCCTTGTGCGTTACCAGCGGATACGTAATCAGGGTCAGCGTCTCGTAGAAAAGGAACAGCGTCAGCAGATTTGCGGCGAAAGCGATGCCCATTGCGGCGGCCAGCGCGCCGGCGAAGCAGACGTAGAAGCGTGTCTGCTTTTGCTCGTCGTTGCCACGCATGTAGCCAATCGAATACAGCGAGTTGACGATCCACAGGCCGCTCGCCACCAGCGCGAAGAGCATGCCCAGCGGTTCGACGCGGAAGGCGATCGAGAGTCCGGGAAACATCTCGAACAAAGTCAGCTCCGGCCGCTCGCCGGCGCTGACCGGCGCCAGCAGGGAAATCACGCAGAAGAAAAGGAGAGTGGCCGTGGACAGCGTCGCCGTCTCGCGCAGGTTTGGCCGGCGGCCGAGCAGGGCGATGGCCAGCGCCCCGGCCAGCGGCACGATGAGGGCGGCGCCTATGGCGGTTTGCGTACCGATCATCCGCCGACCCCGAGCAGCATTTGCGCGGCGCGCGTTGCACCGCCAAGGGTAAAGCGGGTGTCGACGCCGAAATAGATGGACAGGGCTACCATCAGCCAGGCCGGCACCAGCATCGACCACGGCGCCTCGTTCTTCTCCTGGCTTTCGGGCGGCGGTTCGCGCAGGTAGGCGGCTTCGACGAAGCGCCAGACGTACGCGACAGCCAGCAGCGAACTGGCGACGATGAGCGGTACCAGCCACCACCTGCCTGCTTCGAGCGATGCCGTGATGAGCGCCCATTTGCTGACGAAGCCTGCGGTGCCGGGCACGCCGATCAACGTCAGGCCGGCGATGACGATGCCGAGAGCTGTCACCGGCATGCGGCGCGCAAGTCCGGCGGCGTGACTCAGCGTTACGTCACCGGTGCGTAGCATGATGCCGCCGATCAGCATGAACAGCGCGCCCTTGGCCAGCGCGTGATTGAACAGATGAACGATGGCGGCGGAGAGGCCGCCGACGGAATCCAGCGACAGTCCCAGGGTGATATAGCCGATCTGTGCGACGCTGGAGTAGGCGAACAGGCGCTTCAGATTGTTCTGGTAGATGGCAGCGAGCGAGGCCGTAATCATGGCCGCGATCGACAATACCAGCAGAATCTGCAGATCCCTGAATACCAGGCTGTCGCCGAATACCGAATAGTAGAAGCGGATTAGCACGTACACCGACACCTTGGTCGCCGTGGCCGCCAGAAAGGCGGAAATCGACGACGGCGCGTAGGTGTAGGCGTTGGGCAGCCACAGGTGCAGCGGGAACAACGCCAGCTTGAGCGAGATGCCGACGGTGAGGAAGGCCAGCGCCGCAAGCACCGGTCGTTTTTCGGCGACCGCGGGCAGTCGCTGGGCGATGTCGACGAGGTTGAGCGAGCCGGTCATCAGGTAGAGCAGGCCAACGCCGATGACGATGAAAGTGGCGCCGATTGTGCCCATGATCAGGTACTGGTAGGCCGCGGTCAGGGCGCGGCGGTCGCGTCCCAGTGCGATCAGCACATAGGTCGACAGCGAGGAAATCTCAAGAAAGACGAAAATGTTGAAGGCGTCGCCGGTGATCGTGATTCCGAGCAGGCCGGTCAGGCAGAGGGCGAACATGGAGTAGAAGAGGTAGTGCAGCGCCTGCGGCACCTCGGACATCACGCTGCGGCGACTGTAGGGCACCACCACCGCTCCGGCAAGGGAAACCAGCACGAGAACGAAGGATGACAGCGCGTCGACGCGGTATTCAATTCCCCAGGGCGGTGGCCAGTTGCCGATATGGTAGGAGATCGGGCCGAATTCGGCGACCTGTTGCGCCAGCAGGAGGGAGATCAGCAACGATATCCAGGCGACGGTCAGCATCAGGCCGTAGGCGATGCCACCCCGGCGTACCAGCACCATCAGCGGTGCGGAAATCAGCGGCAGGACGACCTGCAGGGCGGGCAGATGCGCGGCGATCATTCCTTTTCGCGCTCCCGTTCGTCGTCGAGCGCAAGAATCTCGTCTTCCTCAATGGTGCCATAGGCTTCGCGGATGCGCACCACCAGCGCCAGTCCGAGCGCCAGTGTCGCCACGCCGACGACGATGGCGGTGAGGATTAGCACGTGCGGCAGCGGGTTGGAGTACACCGTGAAGGCTGTGGCGAAGATCGGGGCAGTGCCGCCGATGAGCTTGCCGGGCGAAATGTAGAGCAGGTACACAGAGGTCTGGAAAATTCCCAGGCCGACCAGTTTCTTGATCAGGTTGCCGCGCGCGATGAGGATGTAAAGACCCGCCATCAGCAGGAAGACGGTGATCCAGTAGGCGAAGTGGCTGCCGGTGTTCATTCCGACTCTTGCCTGCCGCGTCCGGCAAACATGTAGAAGATTTTCAGCATCACGCCGGAAACCGTGGTCGCCACGCCGACTTCGACCCAGAAGATGCCACGGTGCTGGCCTGCCACCGAGTCGGCGGACAGCACGAAGTAGTCGAGGAAGTTGCCATCCAGGAAGATGCCGGCGATGCCGACGCCGGCGTAGATCAGCACGCCGGCAGCGAGCATCGTTTCGACCAGCCAGCCCGGCACGACCTTGCGCGCCTTGGGCAGACCGTAGATCAGCGAATAGAAAATGACGGCGGCAGCAGCAATGACGCCGGCCTGGAAGCCGCCACCGGGCCCGAAGTCGCCGTGGAACTGGACGTAGAGCGCGAACAGCAGCATGAAGGGAATCAGCATCTTAGCAATGACGCGCAGGACGAGATAGCTCTTCACTTGATATCCTCGTCATCCTTGCGGCCGATGCGCCGCCGCAGCAGGGCGATGACACCGATGCCGGCGGTGAACACCACGGTCGTTTCGCCCAGCGTGTCGAAACCGCGATAGCTGGCCAGAACGGCGGTCACCACATTGGGCACGCCGGTTTCACGAGGACCATCCACGAGGTAGCGGGGTACGACGTGTGCGTGGATGGGAGCCGCCGGATCCGAGAATGCCGGCAGGCCGAGCGTGCCGTAGACCAGTGTGGCGCCGGTCGCCAGGGCCAGCATGAGGGGCAGCCAGGGGCGGTGCAGCGGCTTGGCCTCCTCGCTCTTGCAAAGATGCAGGGCGCCCAGCAGCAGAACCGTCGAAATGCCGGCGCCGACGGCGGCCTCGGTCATCGCCACATCGACCGCGTCCAGCGCCACCAGCACAGTCGCCATAAGGAAGCTGTAGATGCCCCCGAGCACCACCACCGCGAACAAATTCCGGCTGCGCGTCAGCGCGACCACGGTGACCGCCATCATTGCCAGCAGCACGTTGATGATCAGGGTTTCGATGGCGGCTCCCCGTCCTCGTCCAGTTGCGGCTGCACCCCGCGCGTCAGCGCCGCCTTGGCCAATGCGTGGGTGGCGGTCGGGCTGGTGAACGCAATCAGCAGTACGATGATCAGCAGCTTGGCCGTCACCAGCGTCAAGCCGGCCTGCAACATGAGGCCGAACAGGATCAACCCGGCGCCCAGCGTGTCGGTGACGCTGGCGGCGTGCATGCGTGTGTAGAAATCCGGCATGCGCAAGAGGCCAAGCGCGCCAACCACGCAAAAGAAGCCGCCAGCCAGCAGGCAGGCCCAGCTTACCCATTCAAGCAACAGGCTCACTGTTCTTCCTCCTCTTCGCCTGGTTCGCCCAGGTCGCCGTACGTGAAATACTTGAGGACGGCGATGGTGCCGATGACGTTGAGCAGCCCGTAAACAATGGCCAGGTCGAGGAATTCGGGGCGGCCGTTGAGGAAGCCGATCACCGCCAGAAGGAGTACGGCAATCGTGCCGATGGTGTTCGCTGCCTGTGCGCGGTCGAACACGGTCGGTCCGAGTACGGCACGCGTCAGGGTGAGGCCTAGGGCCACCAGCAGGGCAAGGGCGGCCGCGGCGAACATGTCAGGCGCTGCCTTCGAAGCGGGTGGCGCGGCGATCCATGTCGCCGCTCGCCACGCCCTCGGCGGCCTCGCGGGTGACGGCGTGGACCAGGAATTCGTCGGGGCCGACCTCGACGGAAATCGTGCCCGGCGTGAGCGTGATGGAATTGGCGTGCGTGACGAGCCCTTCAGGCGTGCGCTGCGTCGGCTTGATGCGCACCAGCGTCGGACTGATCGGAAGACGTGGATTGAGAATGATCTTCGAGACGTCCCAGCTCGACTTGACGATTTCCTTGATCAGCCAGGGCCAGTAGGTGAGGGCGCGCCAGCTTAGATGGACGGGGTGTCCCTCGCGGTCGACGACGCCCATGCGCCGCGAAAAGGCAAAGACCGCCAGCGACGAGGCGGCGCCCGCGCTGATGAGAAACGCGGTAAAGAAGCCGGACAATACCAGCCAGAAAGAAAACAGCGCCAGAATCGCGCTTACCGCATGAAGCATCCAGAAAGCCCTGGGCAACGAAAGGATCGGATAGGGCCGACGTACCATGGCGGCCGACGAGTTGCAAATTATATACGAACGCGGCGGCCCGACAAATAATGATTGAACATAAACTTAATGAAAGTTGACTGTAAGCGTAACAAAGGTTGACCGCGAACTCTTCAATTGTGCAGCAACTTCGGCGCTATCCCTTTGCCAGTCGCAAATGGATTCTCTGATTTCCGTTGAGCTTCAGCCAAGAGTACAAGCCGGTGCGGCACAGGCGGAACACTGGCGTCGCGTATGACGTTCTTGCCGTTGCCCGGCATGATCCGCATGAGCGTCAATTAGAGTGCAGACGGCCGCAAGAGTTGGAGGTCGATCAATGAGCAAGAGCAGTGTAAGCTTACAGAAAGTTGAGCCATGCAAAATGTGCCGAACCGTCAAGAATCATGGTTCCAGCTCCGCAGGCGGTTTGGCGCAAGGAATGGGTGAGAGCATTCTGTCCGCTGCCGATATAATGTCGTTCGGATTGAACGCTTTGTTGAAAGAATAGCAATTGGCTCGACTCCTTGGACCACTCAGCACTTTGCGTTGGCGTACCCGGGCAAAGCTGTGGTTTGCAGCATTGCTGGCGGGCCTGATGGTCGTTGCGTTCGCCGAACTGGCGGATATGGCGCTTGCACTTTTCGGCAGGCTCACAACGGGCCGCCCCTGGATGCCTTTCGTGCTGGCGCCGACCATCGGCATGCTGACCGTATGGCTGACGCGACGGCTCTGTCCGGGAGCCGCAGGGAGCGGGATCCCGCAAGTAATCGCCGCAACCTGGCTTGCTGCCAAAGGAAAGCCCGTCAATACTTTGTTGTCGTTGCGGATTGCCTTCGGCAAGATAATCCTTGGCGCGCTGGCTCTGGTGGGAGGGTTCTCGGCAGGGCGTGAGGGACCTTCGGTTCAGGTCGCTGCCTCGGTCATGCATTCCATCCACAATATCTTTCCGAGTTCCCGCGCGTTGCGAGCTCAGGATCTCATCCTGGCTGGAGGCGCGGCGGGCGTGGCTGCAGCATTCAACACGCCTTTGGCTGGTATTGTCTTCGCCATTGAGGAGCTGGGGCGCAGACTTGAAACACGCACCAGCGGCGTGTTGGTCAGCACCATCATCATTTCCGGTCTGGTGGCCGTCGCCCTGCACGGCAATTACAATTATTTCGGCCAGCTCAAAGTGATCAACCAGGATCGAACCATCGTTCTACCGATCATTGTTACCGGACTTGTCTGCGGCTCATTGGGTGGGCTGTTCAGCCGCTTGATGTTATGGCCGCAAAAGCGAGTGGATCTCAAGCTGTGGCGTTGGCGGGCCGAGCACCCGATATATTTTGCCGGCGCCTGTGGTTTGCTGATAGCGATTATCGGTCTGGTCGGCGGCGGCCTCTCGTATGGCAGCGGCTACATGATCACTTCACAGGTTGTGTCCGGTGAATTGGAGCTTCCCTGGCACGCGCCGATCACTCGTTTTCTGGCCACCATAGTGAGTTACTACTCGGGCATTCCTGGCGGAATTTTCGCTCCAGCCTTGGCCGTTGGAGCCTCTCTAGGCTCCAATCTGGCCCAGCTGTCGGGAATTCCCGCGGATACGATTCCGATAATCGCCCTGTGCATGGCTGGATTCCTGGCTGCGGTAACGCAGGCGCCCATAACTTCGGCAATTATCGTCATGGAGATGATTGACGGTCACGAAATGGTGATCAGCCTGATGGCGGTCACTCTGATCGCCAAGGCCGTGAGTGCTCGGCTGAGTCCGGAGCTATACCAGCAGTTGGCCCTCGGGTTTCGGGCCACGAAAGACCCTGCAGGATCCTGAATGCAACTCCGCCAGACTGCAGTCGGACTCGCTCGTTTACGCATGTTTTCTTGACGTCGGCCTGCCTTGTGACCCATTCGGCCGACTCGTCCGCTGTCGCGATCCTGCACGAATTGTTCGGTTATAAGGACTTTCGCGGCGCGCAAGCAGAAATTGTCGCGCATGTGCTCAGCGGTGGTGACGCGCTGGTGCTGATGCCCACCGGTGGCGGCAAGAGCCTGTGTTACCAGCTGCCGGCGATCATGCGGCACCGCGCCGGTCACGGCGTGGCGGTCGTTGTGAGCCCGCTGATCGCGCTCATGCACGATCAGGTTGGTGCTCTCGAAGTGGCCGGTGTGCACGCGGCGTTCATCAATTCGACTCTGACGCTGGAGGAAACGCAGCGGATTGAGCGCGAAATGTTGAGCGGCCGTCTGGTGCTGCTTTATGTGGCACCCGAACGCTTGACCACGCCGCGCATGCTCGCGCAGCTCGATTCGCTGCGCGAGCGCGGTCTGCTCAGCCTTTTTGCCATCGACGAGGCGCATTGCGTAAGCCAGTGGGGCCACGATTTTCGTGAGGATTATCAGGCGCTTAACGTATTGCACGAGCGCTACGCCGGTGTTCCGCGCATCGCCCTCACCGCGACGGCCGACGATCTGACGCGCGCCGACGTCATTGAGCGGCTTGCATTGAGCGAAGCCCGCGTTTTCATCAGCAGTTTCGACCGACCAAACATCCGTTACGCCGTGGTCGAAAAGGACGATGCACGCCGGCAGTTGTTGCACTTCATCCAGGAGGAACACCAGGGAGACGCAGGCATCGTTTACTGCCAGTCACGCCGGAAGGTGGATGAGACGGCAGTGTGGCTGGATCGTCAGGGTATCAGTGCGTTGCCCTATCACGCCGGGCTCGCCGCCGAGGTGCGCCGGCGTCACCAGGACCGCTTCTTGCGCGATGAGGGCCTCGTCATGGTCGCCACCATCGCTTTCGGGATGGGGATTGACAAGCCAGACGTGCGCTTCGTCGCGCACCTGGATTTGCCGAAGAACATCGAGGGCTACTACCAGGAGACCGGTCGGGCGGGCCGCGATGGCTTGCCTGCCGATGCCTGGATGGCTTACGGCTTGGCGGACGTGGTCAACCAGCGGCGCATGATCGACGAGAGTCCGGCCGTCGAGGCGTTCAAGCGCAACCAGCGCGGCAAGCTCGACGCGTTGCTGTCGCTGGCCGAAGCGCACGATTGCCGGCGCGTCCGGCTACTCGCCTATTTTGGCGAGGCGAGTGTCGTATGCGGTGCGCACCAGAACGCCTGCGACAACTGTCTGAATCCGCCAGCGACCTGGGACGCCACCGAGGCTGCGCGCAAAGCACTTTCCGGCGTCTATCGTTTCCTCCAGCAGCGCGGCCAGCGCTTCGGCGCCGGGCATCTGATCGATGTGTTGCGCGGCAAGACTACGGAGAAGGTTGCGCAGTTCGGGCATGAGAGTCTCACCACTTTTGGCATCGGCTCCGACGTGAGCGAAGCGCAATGGCGTGTCGTGTTGCGTCAACTGATCGCGCTGGGCTACCTGCAAACCGAAGGCGACTACAACACTTTGGAGCTCACGCCTGCAGCGCGCGAGGTTTTGCGCGGCGAGGTGCAGATAACGCTGCGCCAGCCCGGCGTTGCGTCAAAGGCGGCGCGCGTCGCGAAGCGTGGAAAGGGCACCAGTGCTCAGCGCACCAGGGGCAAGTCGCCGCCGTTACCACTCGACGAAGCCGGCCTGGCGCGTTTCGAAGCGCTGAAGGCGTGGCGCGGCGAGCTAGCGCGCGAACGCAAACTACCGGCCTACGTCATCTTCCACGATGCGACTCTGGCTGAAATGGCGCACACGGCGCCTGGTTCACTGGAGGCCATCGAAAACATCAGCGGTGTGGGCGCGAAGAAGCTTGAGGCCTACGGGCGCGACATCCTGCGCGTGTTGGGCGGCTGATTGAGCAATCGCCCGAGCGCAGGGACGAGCGACAATTTCGGTTAAGCTGTCCGCATGGATTTTCTGGATATTCTCGGGCTTCTGCTGCTGGTTGCGACTGGCTGGATATGGTTCGATAGCCTCAAAGCCCGCGAGGCGGCGGTGTCGGCTTCGAAGGCGGCCTGCAATTCCGAGGACAAGCTGCTGCTCGACGACACCGTCGCCATTCAGCGCATTGGTCTGGGTCGGGATGACGAGGGCGTCTTACGCATTCGTCGCCTCTATGGTTTTGAGTACAGTGACACGGGTAATGATCGGTGTGCAGGACGCATTGTCATGCTGGGAAGTCAGGTGCTGGTGATCAACCTGTAATCAGGCTGCGGTATTTATGCGCTTGCGGAAGTATGGGAACATCAGGTGCGAGCGAAATCGACGATCGGCAAGCGTTGATGGCCCTGATTCTCCGTTCGGCGGCCCAAAATTCGATATTGTTCAATCTGGCGCAACGAAATGAACGCAGTGGCTCATAAGAACCCGGTCCATCGAAGGAATGACTGGCATCATCTTCCGGTCGATCAGGTGGCTGACGATCTGAAGACGGTGCTGGACGATGGTCTGTCGGACGAAGCAGTCAGTTCCCTGCGCGCACAGCACGGCGAAAACCGCATCACGCCACAACCCGGCCGGGGGCCCTTGCTTCGCTTTGCGCTACAGTTCAGCCAGCCGCTGGTGGTTGTGCTGGTGATCGCCGGCGTTGTAACGGCTTTTCTTGGCGAATGGGTTGATTCGGGGGTGATTTTTGGAGTCACGCTGATCAATGCGGTGATCGGCTTCATCCAGGAAGGCCGTGCTGAAGATGCCCTGGCGGCTCTGGCGCGTTCGGTGACGAGCGAAGTGACGGTGCTACGCGGCGGTGCCAAACGACGTTTGCCGTCGACGGCGCTGGTTCCTGGCGATGTCGTGCTGCTGGCGGCGGGTGACAAGGTGCCGGCCGATCTGCGCCTGTTTCGCGCGAAAGAACTGCAAGCGATAGAGTCGGCGCTGACCGGTGAGTCGACGGCAGTGAGCAAGCACCACAAGGCACTTTCGCCGGATACCCTGCTCGCCGAGCGCGGCAACATGGCTTATGCCGGCACGGTGATGGTTCGCGGTCAGGGCGCCGGCGTCGTGGTGGCAACCGGCGACGCGACCGAGACAGGACGCATCTCGCGCCTGATCGCCGAAGCGCCCGATCTCACCACGCCGCTCACGAGCAAGATGGCGGTTTTCAGCAACTGGCTGCTGATTGCCATCGGCCTGCTCGCGGTGCTGACCTTCGCGATCGGACTGTGGCGCGGCGAGTCGGCTTTCGAAATGTTCATGGCCGCCGTGGCGCTGGCGGTGGGGGCGATTCCCGAGGGATTGCCGGCGGCGATGACGATCACGCTGGCGATCGGCGTTTCACGCATGGCCAAACGCCGCGCGATCATCCGCAAGTTGCCGGCGGTCGAAACGCTAGGCAGTACGACGGTGATCTGCTCGGACAAGACCGGCACGCTGACCGAGAACCAGATGACGGTACGCGAAATTTTTGCCGGTGGCGTGAGCTACCCGGTGAGCGGCAGTGGCTATGCGCCGACCGGCAAGATTGCCGACGAGCCCGACCTGGATTCGCCGGATTCCTGTGCACTGCGCGAATGCCTGCTCGGCGGCGGGCTGTGCAACGATGCCGGCTTGCGCAAATCTGGGCGGCATTGGGAAATTACCGGTGATCCGACCGAAGGTGCGTTGCTCGTTGCGCTACGCAAGGGCGGGCTTGACGAAGCTACGCTGCAGAAACTGTTTCCCCGACTCGATGAAATCCCCTTCGATTCGGCACGCCAGTACATGGCAACCCTGCACGAAATTGAAGGGGTGCGTATTGCGTATTTCAAGGGCGCCATCGAGCAGTTGCTGCCGCGCTCGACGAGCATGCTCGATGCGGCAGGCGTGCCAGTGCCTATCGATCGCGAGCGGATCGAGAAAATCGCTGGCGAGATGGCTGTCGAGGGCTTGCGTGTGCTTGCGGTCGGGCGCCTGGCGTCCCTTTCAGGCGGTTCCTTGGACCACAAACAGATTGAACGGGATGACTGCGAACTTCAGTTCGTCGGGCTGTTCGGCATGATCGATCCGCCGCGGCCAAAGGCGATTTCGTCAGTAAAAGCCTGTCATGCAGCCGGAATCGTGGTCAAGATGATTACCGGCGACCATGCCGTGACGGCGCTTTCGATCGCCAGCCAGATCGGTATCGTCAAGGCGGGTGCAGAGGCTGAAAACACCGTACTGACCGGGCGTGATCTGGCCGCGCTCGACGACGATGCCCTGCGCGGCGTGGCGCAAGCCGTGCATGTTTTCGCCAGGGTCGAACCCGAACAGAAGCTGCGACTGGTGCGTGCCCTGCAGGCCGATGGCGAGGTTGTGGCGATGACCGGCGACGGCGTCAATGACGCGCCGGCACTCAAACAGGCCAATATCGGCATCGCCATGGGTCTGGCCGGCACAGAGGTGGCCAAGGATGCGGCGGACATGGTGCTGACCGACGACGATTTCGCCACGATTGAGGCGGCTGTCGAGGAGGGGCGCGGGGTCTACGACAATCTCGTCAAGTTCATCACCTGGACGCTGCCGACCAATTTCGGCGAAGGCCTGGTCATCATGGCGGCCATCGTTGCCGGCGCCACGCTACCGATCACGGCGCTGCAGATTCTGTGGATCAACATGACGACGGCGGTGTTTCTCGGTCTGACCCTTGCCTTCGAGCCGATCGAGAAAGGCGTCATGCGTCGCGTGCCGCGACCGCCGGGCACGCCGATCCTTGATCACGCATTGATCGCCCGTATCGTGCTGGTCGGCGTGTTGTTGCTCGGCGGTTCCTTCGGCCTCTTCCTGCTGGAGCTGGCGCGCGGGCACACCCTGGCCGAGGCCCGCACGGTGGCGGTCAACGTTTTCGTCGTGGTCGAGACATTCTATCTGTTCAACTGCCGTTCCTTGAGTCGCTCGGCGCTGAAAATTGGCCTCTTCAGCAATCCGGCGATCTGGTACGGCGTGGCGACGATGGCTGTTCTGCAGTTGTCCCTGACCTATGTGCCGTTGATGAACCAACTGTTTCAAACCGCACCGATTGACGCCCATGCGTGGATGGAGATTTTCGCGGTGGGTCTTTCTGCATTGTTGGTCGTCGGCGTGGAAAAACACCTCCTGCATCGACGCCGGTAATTCTGAAGTTGAAATCGATCCGACATCGACGATTTCCGCAATGTAGCAATCGACGTCGTGTTCCGGCTCAGCTTGCGCGCGTGCCGGATAATGTACTTGAAGAACGTGCATCTGGCCTCCATATGGTGCCACGTCGTGCGGGAGATCGTGCGCACGGTACACCTTGTAAACGAATACTTCTTAGGAATCGCGATGAAACGAATTCTGCTGTTTCTCGGCACCAATCTGGCCATCGTGCTGGTACTGTCCGTCACCATGCGCCTGCTGGGTGTCGAGCCCTACCTCAACGCCAACGGATTGAACCTCGGTTCACTCCTGATCTTTGCGGCTGTCATGGGCTTTGGCGGCTCTTTCATCTCGCTGGCCATATCCAAGTGGTCGGTCAAAAAATCGATGGGTGTACAGGTCATCGAAACACCGTCGAATTCGACCGAATTCTGGCTGGTCGAGACCATCCGCAAGTATGCGACGGAAGCCGGTATCGAGATGCCGGAGGTCGGAATCTACCAGGCACCCGAGGTCAACGCTTTTGCTACCGGCATGAGCAAGAACAGTTCGCTGATTGCCGTCTCAACCGGCTTGCTTCAGCAGATGTCGCGCGCGGAGGTCGAGGCGGTGCTCGGGCACGAGGTGGCACATGCCGCCAACGGCGACATGGTGACGCTGGCGCTGATCCAGGGCGTCGTCAACACCTTTGTCATGTTCCTGTCTCGCGTCATTGGCCATCTGGTGGACAAGGTCGTGTTCAAGACCGAGCGCGGCCATGGCCCCGCGTTTTTCATCACCATGATCATCGCCGAGCTGGTGCTGGGCATTCTGGCGTCAATCATCGTCATGTGGTTTTCGCGGCAGCGCGAATTCCGCGCCGATCGCGGAGGTGCGCGCCTGGCTGGTCGGCAAAACATGATCGCCGCATTGCAGCGCCTGAATGCGCTACATCCGCAACCCTTGCCTGACCGGATGGCCGCGTTCGGTATTGCCGGTGGTGGCGGCAGCGGATTCAAGCGCCTGTTCATGACCCATCCGCCTTTGGAAGAGCGTATTGCCGCGCTGAAGGCATCGCAGGAGCGGTGACTCATCTGCGCCAGCTGAGTTTTTCAGCACCGTCATTATTGATGCCTTGACGCGCGATTCACTCAGATCTTCCGGCTCTCCGCGATCAGGTCGTAGGCAAGCTGGATCTCTTTTGCCTGTTCGGTTGCCAATGCGATCATGTCTTCCGGCAGGCCCTGTCCGATCAGCTTGTCCGGGTGGTACTGGCTGATCAGCTGGCGATAGGCATGCTTGATTTCCTTGTCGGTGTTGTCTTTTGTGACTCCCAGGGCTTTGTAGGCGTCGTCCAGCGCGGCGGCTGTTTTGGGCTGACCTGCAGCGAAATGGGACTGGTTCAGCACCATCTCCATCAAATGCCTGAACGTGGCCGGGTCATAGCCGAGACGCCTGGCGACGTCGGCGAGCACCGTTTCTTCTGCCGGATGAATATGTCCATCCGCCGTCGCCATCACGATCAGATAAACCAGCAGTATCTGTCGGAGATGCTTGGTTTTGCCACAAACCGAAATGAATCTGGCGTAAGTCGCCCCGATTTCAAACGCCGGGTCGGCTCCACGCTTGAACAACGCGATCGCCTGCGCACGGTGTTCTGCGGTCATCCCCAGCTTCTGCATCAACTGTTCGACATGCGCGATTTCGTCTTGCGAGACGTGCCCATCCGCCTTGGCCAGTTTGCCCATCGAGATGAACATCGTTTCGAGGAATACGCTCTGACGATTTGCATTCTGCAGCGGGTTTATTCCGCCGGGACCATAGGCTCGCGAGCGGTCGATCAATGAACCGATAAACAAGCCAAAGAGCGCTCCAAAAAATCCGGAAAAGTAGAAACCAGCGATGAAGAAAATTAACTTGAACAAGGTGACTCCAGAAGGTTTTCGGGTTAAAGACGGGGCTGCCTATCCCGATTCGAAAGGATTTAGCGTCCCATCTTGGTGTACGCATCGGGTACGGTCGTCCTGAC
This sequence comes from Candidatus Propionivibrio aalborgensis, assembly GCF_900089945.1. Taxonomy (GTDB): domain Bacteria; phylum Pseudomonadota; class Gammaproteobacteria; order Burkholderiales; family Rhodocyclaceae; genus Propionivibrio; species Propionivibrio aalborgensis. The sequence continues at coordinate 24,004 of NZ_FLQY01000268.1, forward strand.
GCGGCTCAGAGCGGCGTTTGCCGTCTCTCTCGATTCAAATGGGCCAATCGCCACGACCCACAGGTTTGGAGCAAGCAAAGGGTAGTCATTCGAGTCGATCACGGTCGTATCAAGCCCCGCACGGGTGAGCCTGAGGTGATGTCGTTCGGCAGACTGCAGGTCGTCGCGGCCGAACGAGCCGGCAACGACGAGCCAGGAACCGCCCGGGCGGGTTGCCTCAGCCGTCACGGCGCGATCACGTGCTACTTGCATCGGAATCGACGGCGAGGGGACGTGCTGCTTGCCGGTCTGTAGCGACTCGACGACAAAATAGCCCGCAATGCCGATGGCAAAGACGGCAAGGAGTGCAACTAAAACGGTTCGCCGGCCATGCATCGATCGACCTCCGGCTTGACCTTCAGCTTTGCGTTCCGGCGTAAAGGGCTGGCCGGCTGGTGGCATCTCACGCGCTGATGCGGACGGCTTGCCCAGGATTCGCCGGAGATCCCCGATCAACTCGGTGAAGCGTTCGGAAGCTTGTCCCGGTTGCCAGCCCGATATGTCAGCGGCCTGGATTTCACGAAACCCGCGCGGAGCGGGCACCTGATCGAGCAGCACCGGAACCAGTATCTTGCGCGCCTTCCCCTCGTCGGCCTCCTCCGCAACCCATTGCGATTCAACCGAAGACTGCGACCAGGCGACCACGATGCAGCGGGCATCCTGGAGGGCGGTGCCGATGTAGCTTCGCCAGGTCTCTCCCGCCGGGATGCGGCGATCCCAGAAGACCGTCCAGCCCTGTGCCTCGAATTCAGTAACAAGGCTCTTGATTCTCGCCTCGTCTTCTCGGGAGTAGCTCAGAAAAATGTCTGCCATTGCTGTTTCGAGTCTTCCAACAAAACCTACCTGGAATCAGAACAAGTTGTATGTCATTTCTGGCGCACAATCGACACCTGCCCGGTAGATTTGCAACATACGCCAACGCCCATTTTAAGCGATAGCCGTCACGACCGGGCCGCTGGCGCTGCGGGTCGTTCTGCCGAGGTGGCTCGAAATTCCCGCATATATTTATCCAGGCCCGTGGTTGTGCCGCACACAAACAGGACGTCATCTGCGCGCACCTGAAATTCCGGGTCGAACTCCACCAGTACTTCCGTGCCGCGTTCCACCGCCACCACGGCGGATGCGGTTTTCTCGCGGACTTCGGCCTTCCATGGGTGTCTGCCGACCATTGTGCCTGGCGCCACGCGGGCGAGTTTGAGCCGCTGTTCCACGGTTATCGCGCTCTCGCCCAGCAAATGGTGGGCGAGAATCTGGCCGGCGACCTGGCCCACCGACAGGGCGAAGTCGGCACCGGCCTGGTAGAGTCGGGCCACATTCGGAGCCAGATTCACGCGCGCGATCAGTCGCACTTCGGGCGCATAGTCGCGCACTACCGCGGTGGCGAACACCCCGGCGCTGTCGTTGCTGAGCGCCAGTACTACGGCGCTCGCATTGCGCACCCTGGCGTGTTCCAGGGTGGCGTGCTCAAGGATGTTGCCAACAACATCGACCTCAGGGTCGGCGCGCACGTCGATCACGATGGTCGTTTCACCGGCATCGTGCAGCATCTCCACCACCTTGCGTCCGACCGCCCCGTAGCCCGCCACGACAATTGGGCCGTGGAGACGCAGCGGGGTGGCCATGCGTTCGACTCTGGCCAGATTGGCGAGTGCTCCGGCGACGACCAGGATTGCACCAGCCTCGATACGCGTATCCGGGCCTTCAGCCGAGGCGAAACGACCGCCATTCCATTGCCCGATCACCGTAACGCCGTGGTGTGCGCGCATGCGCAGGTCGCCGAGACGCTGCCTGGCCAGCGGGCTGCTGGCCTGAACCCGGAAGTCGGCGATGCCGACTCGTTCGCCCAGTAGTTGAAGCCCTTCCACCTTGGGGCTGATACGCGCGCTGGCGCGAGCCGCCAGGGCCGCACCGAGTACGTGCGAAGGGGTAAACACCGCGGTTGCACCGATCTTTTCCATCGGCGGACGGTGCAGCGGATCCTCGGCCAGCGCCAGGATGGGCCCGGTATAGCCGCGTTCCCTGGCCATCATGATGAAGGTCGCATCGGCGTGATCATCGGCGTTGGTGATCAGCGCTTGCGCAGCCTCGACGCCGCTCAGCATCCCGGGCTGCTCGTCCAGCGCGCCGAAGACCACGTCGTAGCCGCGATCCCGCAGGCGACGGGCCTGGCGTTCATCCTGTTCCAGAACGACGAACGCCGTGCCGACGCGGCGCAGCTCCTCGACCAGCGAATCCACCGCCGGGCCGTAGCGATGGATGAGCACACGTCCGGCCATCTCGGGCAGACTGCCTGGCAGGCGCGCCTCGAAGCGTTCCTCAAAGTAGGGCAGAAAGAATACGGGGAAAATCAGCACGTAAAAGGACATGCCAACGAGCTGAAAAAATATCACGAACACGATCATCAGCGGATGCGTCCAGCGCGCGTCGCTGCCGTAACCGGTGGTGGTCAGCGTCTCGGCGGCCCATTCCACGCTGGCCAGGAAGTCGCGCGGCGCATGCTCCAGATAGGTCATGCCAAACATGTAGATCAGGCCGCCCGCAAGGATCACCACGGGAATGCTGAGAATCAGTGCGAGCAGGCGCTTTGTCGAACGTTTGAGTTGCGCAGCCACGCTGTTTCTCCGTTAGTTATGGGGGTAATGGTCGGAATCCGGCATCATGGACTTTCCGTACCGACAATCCGGCCATTTCCGTGCACTTTACTGCGTTCCCGGTGGCTGGAGCATGTCGGTATGAAGCAGCGAAGCGACCGCCTGCGACAGCGCTGTGCCCAGCGCAAAATGCTGTTCGACGTCCAGATGCACGCCGTCGACTTTGCTGGAGGTGATGACAGTGTTCGAGTCGAAGAAGTGACACCCAAGCTCCTGGCATACCCTATGGTAGGCGTCGGCGAGGCCGACGCACCTTCTTTCGCCACCTTCGAACTTCGGAGCGATCGGTCCCTTGGGCGAACCGATGAGCGGTGGAGCGACTACCAGAACGGGCGGTACGGGCATGCCCGGTTCGATCGGCGCGCTGCGGATGGCGGAAACCAGCGCGGCTATTCCCTGCGCGGAATGCCAGGCGTTATACGCGTGCATCGACTGGAAATCATTTGTGCCCAGCAACAGCACGACCAGCGCCAGCGGAGAGTGAATCTCGATACGCTGAGCGAGTCCGACCAAGCCATTTCTTCCCGGCTTGAACGGATCGTCCCAGACCGTGCGCCGGCCATTGAGGCAGTCTTCGATGACACGCACGCTTGTCCCGGACTGATTGAGCAGATTCTCCATCACTCCCGGCCAGCGCTGATCAAAGGGCAGCCGCTGGCGAGTGGTCGGGACGATGCCCCACGATAGCGAATCGGCATAAACAAGAATGTGCTGCATGAGGGTTCCCAAGGATGAGTTCCGTCGCAAGTTTTCTTGGCACACCACGAATCAGTCCGGCAGTGTCATTTGTTGGCGTCTGCCGAAACCCTTTGTTCGGCACTCCTGATTTCGCCATCCAGAAGCTTCAGCTGGTCGATTATGGCAACCAGTTTTCGACCATTTGCGGTCAGCGAATACTCTGTCCTGGGAGGCACTTCCGCATAAACATGCTTTGCCAGCAAACCATACGTCGTAAGTTTTCGTAGCCGCTCAGACAGAACCTTGGTCGAAATCCCCTGGACATGACGTTCCAATGCGCCCGGCCGTGTGACGCCGTCGGCGATGGCTCGCAGGACCGAGACGGACCACTTGCAGCCCACGATATCTTCGAGTTGCGAATAAACGGATTTCGCTGCGGACGACATTTATTTTTCCCTGACGATTCTGCAAGTTACACCAAAAAGTGACCGGGGTACCGGAATGTGCCTTCTTGCGGAAGCTGGCGCCGTTCTTACCATGCAGGTGTGCCAGTTGGCACGAACGAACCTTGAGGAGAACAGTCATGAAGACCAACGCCATTTTCTACCACGCCGGCTGCCCAGTATGCATTGCGGCTGAACACACTATAGCCGAAGCGCTTGATCCTGCGAAGTACGCCGTTGAAGTCGTCCATCTTGGCAGCGACAAGTCGCGCCTGAAAGAAGCGGAAGCCGCCGGTGTCAAGTCCGTGCCAGCACTCGTCATGAATGGAGCAGCATTCCATATCAACTTTGGCGCTGACATCGCGGCATTGCGTTGACCGTCCGATCCCGCAGGTGGGGGCTGGCCGAAGGAAGCTCCCGCCTGCAGGGCGTCAGGCTTTGACGCGATATCCAGCTGGGGGTTCAAGTAGTCGTAGTTGTGTTTCCACATGACCTTTGCGACGGGCGACGCCATGGTAAGTATTTTCTTCAACGTCCTCATTGCCCCATTGGTGCCAGCCTTCACGTTTGAATCTGGCAAAAAGTTCGAGATAGGGGCCGGGAGAACAGGACTCAACCAAGTCATAGATTTCGTCTGGTTTTCTGGAATGCTCTCGTTTTCTCGTGCTCAACAAATTTACTTGAGTTCGCCCGGGACTGAGCGTACGCATGCTGCCTCGAACACCAAATAGTACGAGCTCGGTCACATTCCGGAAATAGAAACCCACGCCGCGTCCGTCCGGCCCGCCATCCTTGCGAATCTTGTACCAGACGAGATTCGACTTGTACGTAAAACCCCATGCCTCCATTACTTGAAGGCCTTCCTGAAGCAGTGCGTTAGGAACCCACAAATAGAGGTGGGATTTTGCCGCGGCCATTTTTGAAACAGGTAAGGCAGCAATTTCCTTGAGTTCCATGGTCGGATAGCGCAACAATCGCCGGTGCTCCGGGGCCATCTTCCCCGTGCGGTTTTGGAACTGCCACGGTGGATCAGCCAGAATTGTTGAGTATTGCCCTTCTACTTTGGCGATCAAGTCCTCCGACGGATTCGGTTCTGCGATGTTGTACACCTTTCCGGCCATTTGTTGCCCCAATTCTCAAACAAGCACTATGTTTTTTGGAATGCCTATCAAAACGAGCGGGCATGGGTTCCCGACACCCCTATGAACCCGGTCGACCAGTTTTCGCCAATGCGTCGTTGCCTCACCAAACTTGTCGGACACGAAGGCGTTTGCCCAACCGTCGTGAAACGACGCTTTGGATATTGCTGCCCGTTCAATGAGTTGTTTCTGCCTTGCGGTTGGCGCGTAGTACGCTTGCAGATCCGATAGGGTGTCGATACCCCGTTTCTTGGCAAAAGCACTCACGATTTCCTTCATCGAGTCTTGAAGCGATTCACCGCGAGTGATAATTCCGCCAATGGAAATCACCCCGTCAGCATGAAGCCTCTTGAAGTTTTCGAGATCCCGGTCGAAAAATGGATCCTTGTTGTTCCATTCGATTTCGAGCGCAAAAGTTCCGGCCGGGAATTTCTTTACGTGATCGATTTCATGCGAGATTGACTCCTTCTCGACGCCATCGACGATCTTCTTTATTTCGAAGTTGTGCTTCTTCCAGCCGTATTCGACGTTGAGCGCTCGTCTCAATCTTTGCGTGAGTTCCCCTTCACCGCCACCACCCCGAACCAGCTCCTCGGCAGGGATGGACGCGCCTTCCAGCACCGACTCGATCTCGGTAACCGCTGTTGCCATGTCGTGCGTCAGAATCGCTTCGGCATGGTGCAAAGTGAGTATTTGGTAGCCGCGTTTCTTCAGTTTTTCGAACATCACGGCATTCTACTGGCATCGCTGCTGTTTCCTTGACGCACAGCTCTGTGATTCAACGACGCGGTTGGCTCACTCACCCGCAAGTACCTACCGCCCCGCAGGCCGTGCAGAAATCACACCCGTCCTTGCGGATCATCGTGTGGTTGCCGCATTCGCCGCACAGCTTTCCGGCGGTGGGCTTGGCGGCGGTGCTGCCAGCCGGGGTTTCGAGTATGCCCATCTGTTGCAGTGGTATGCCTTTTTCATCGAGGATGCCGAGCATCGCGTAGCGGTGGATCACAAGTTGCGCGAGGTAGGCGACGGTTGACGGGTAGTTGGTCTGCCGGCGGGTGCCGGGGATGAAGGCCATGAAGTCGCCGAGCGGCTCGGGGTAGTCGAGAAGCTTACGCAGTTTCATGCCGATCCAGGCCGGGTCGAGGACGCGCATGTCGAGCGAGAGCAGCTTGGTCAGGCCGTCGAGGGCGCGCGGGTAGTTGCCGGAGAGCCACATCGAGTAGGGGCGCGTGACGCCGTCGGGCAGGGTGATTTCCTTGACGCCGAGCACGAAATCCTCGTCGGTGGCCGGGTTGAAGATATCGACTGTCCATGACAGCGTGCCGTCGGTACCGGTCTTCGGCTCTTTCAGGCTGAACAGGGCGTCGAGTACCGGCGTCGGGCCTTCGGTCTTGAATGCGCCGATCTGTTCGACGCGGAACTGGATCAGCCGCGCCATCGCGGAGACGACGGACGGCATGCGCTTCTTCTCGCCGTGCGGCGGGAAGACCAGGTCGAAACCTTCGCCGTTCGGCGTCTTGGCCAGCGATTCGAGCTTGAGCTTGAGCCAGCCGTGGTCGTTGGCGCGCATGTCCATCGACAGCGTCTTGGCGACGGCGCCGAGTCCGCGGGGTTGCGCCGGGCCGTTGACCCAGGCTTCGAACGGCCACGAGCGGCCATCCTGATCGATCTGACCTACGAACAGGGCGAACTTGCCGTGCTCGTGCTCGATCATGTAGGTCCATGCCATATTGCCTTCGGGCATGTCCGGGCGGTCCGGCCAGCGCAGGCTGGAGAGTACCGGGGCGGGCAGGTGTTTGATCGACAGGCGACGGTTGGCGTCGCCGCTGACAAAATCATGCGGTGCCTTGGCGTCGGCCTCGGCGCGAGTAGGCTCGACCGATAGAACCGAGCCGAGAATGCTGTTCGGGCGGTAGGTCGCCAGACCCTTGAGGCCGGCTTTCCAGGCGCTCATGTAGAGATCCTGGAAGTCCTCGTAGGGGTATTCCGCGGGGACGTTGACCGTTTTCGAGATCGAGGTGTCGATGTACGGGGCGACGGCGGCGACCATGTTTTTGTGCGCCTGGGCGGAGATTTCAAGCGCGGTGACAAAATAGTCGGGCAGTTTCTCGACGTCGCCGCCCATGTGTTTGTAAAGGCGCCAGGCGTAGTCTTCGACGGCGTATTCCTTGATCGTGCCGTCGGTCATGCGCTTCTTGCGGCTGTAGGTCCACGAGAAGGGCGGCTCGATGCCGTTGCTGGCGTTATCGGCAAAGGCCAGCGAGATGGTGCCGGTGGGGGCGATCGAGAGCAGGTGCGAGTTGCGCAGGCCGTGCTTGCGGATTTCGCTTTTGACCTCTGCGGGGAGCCGCGAGGCAAAGTTGCCACCCGTGAGGTACAACTCGGCGTTGAACAGCGGGAAAGCGCCGCGTTCCTTGGCCAGTTCGACCGAGGCGAGGTAGGCGGTATTGCGCATGTGCTCGGAGATGCGCGCGCCCATGGCGGTCGCTTCCGGGCGGTCATAGCGCATGCGCAGCATGCACAGCGCATCGCCCAGGCCGGTGTAACCCAGGCCTATGCGACGCTTGTTGGCAGCTTCCTCACGCTGGCGTTCAAGCGGCCAGGCGGTCACGTCGAGCACATTGTCGAGCATGCGCGTCGACACCTTGACCACTTCGCCGAAGGCGTCGAAGTCGAACTCGGCACGGTTGGTAAAGGGATGCTTGACGAACAGCGTCAGGTTGATCGAGCCCAGACAGCAGCAGCCATAGGGCGGCAGTGGCTGTTCGGCGCAGGGATTGGTCGCTTCGATCTGCTCGCAGTAGTAGAGGTTGTTGTCCTTGTTCATGCGATCAAGGAACAGGATTCCCGGCTCGGCATGATCGTAGGTGGACTTCATCACCTGATCCCACAGGTCGCGGGCGCGCACCTTGCGATAGACCCATATGCCGTCGTCACGCTGATAGGCGCCGGAAATCTTCATGTCGGCATTCGGTTCGGCGCGGTGCGTCAGCTCGACTTCGTCGTCTGCCTCAACCGCCTGCATGAAGGGGTCGGTTACGCCGATCGAAATGTTGAAGTTGGACAGGTCGCCATGGTCCTTGGCGTGAATGAAGACTTCGACGTCGGGATGGTCGCAGCGCATGACGCCCATCTGCGCACCGCGGCGGGCGCCGGCGGACTGCGTGCCCTTGACCAGCGCACCCTGAGGGCGGATCGACGAGAAATCGTAGCCGACGCCACCGCCACGGCGCATGGTTTCTGCGGCTTCGGCCAGGGCGCTGTAGATGCCCGGCTTGCCGTCGACAATCTCGACGATCGAGTCGCCCACCGGCTGTACGAAGCAGTTGATCAGCGTGGCTGCCAGCGGCGTGCCGGCGGCCGAGTTGATGCGTCCGGCGGGGACAAAACCGTTCTCCTGCGCCCACAGGAAGCGCTCCTCCCACAGGGCGCGGTCTTTTTCGACTTCGGTGGCGGCCAGCGCATTGGCGACGCGGCGACGTACGTCATGAACGTTGGTTTCGCGGCCTTTGGCATATTTTTCGATCAGGACTTCGCCGGAAATTTCCTGCTCGGCAAGCGGAGCCGCACCCGGCGAGTCAGCGATGGCGGTAAAGCTCAGTTGCTTCGCATTCTGGTTCATTTCCATTCTCCTCCATTTTTGTGACTACGTTGCGGCGTCAAAGGCACAGCTACTCCATGAACGTGAATCTGCTGTCGTTCGTGCTGCAGAGAGCTGGCTGATCGCGCCGGCGATTATTTTGTGAATCAGCTACCAAGCTACTACATACAGTGGTGATAGGCAAGAAATTAACTAAATGTAGTCATTTTGGCCTGAGTGCAGCAGACGGAAAAAGACTGTGAATTCACTGTGCTGAGGGGAATAAAATATATTTTTGCTGCGCTGCACAAGCCGGGCTCAGGAGCGCCGGTCGCGCGAGGAGAGTTCTACTGAAGCGCTTGCTCGAACGAAGCGCCGCCATTGCTGGCGACCAGGATGCTCGGAATCATTCGGTTTTGGCCTGCTTGCCGCGGTTGGCGTGGGCGATCAGCGTGGCAATTACGCAGGAGGCGATTCGCGTTTCGGCCGTGTCGGCGCGGCTGGTCAGCACGATGGG
>NZ_FLQY01000269.1 GCF_900089945.1 Candidatus Propionivibrio aalborgensis
GTGCCACTACCCGGCCGCTTTCCTCGCCGGCTTGCTGAATTCGCTGCCGATGGGCTTCTATTCGGCCTCGCAACTCGTGCAGGATGCGCAGCGCCACGGCGTCGCTGTCCGGCCGGTGGATGTCACCGTCAGCCTGTGGGAGACGACGCTGGAAGAAGCGGATTCGGCACGGCCGGTGATCCGTCTCGGGATCAACCGAATCGGCGGCATGGGGAAAGCGGCAGCGGAGCGCATTGTGGCGGCACGGTCGGAACAGGCATTCACCGGCATTACCGATCTCGCTCATCGAGCCGCACTGAACAAGCGCGACCTGGAACTGCTGGCCGAAGCCAATGCGTTTGTTTCCGTCGCTGGTCATCGGCGCGAGGCGGCCTGGGAAACCGCGGTCGTTCGCGTCCGCAACGATCTGCTGGACGGCCTGCCGATTCGCGAGGAACGGCCAGCGCTGGTCGCACCCAACGAAGCGGAAAGTCTGATCGCCGATTACGCCACGCTGGGCCTGACGCTCGGCTGCCATCCGATGACTCTTCTGCGGCAGCAACTGAGCCAGCGCCGCTACGTACAGGCGGCCGAGCTGCGCCAGATGCCCAGCAGAAAGCTGGCGCGCTGTGCCGGATTCGTCACCTGCCGGCAACGCCCCTCGACCTCGAAAGGCGTCATTTTTGTGACCCTGGAAGACGAAACCGGCATGGCCAACGTGATCGTGCATGCGCCGCTGGCAGAGCGGCAACGCAAGGAGCTGCTGGGTTCGCGTCTGCTCGGTGTGCTGGGCGTGCTACAGTGCGAAGGCGAGGTCGTGCATCTGATTGCCAAACGACTGGTCGATCACACCGAGTTGCTGGGCAGTCTGCACACGAGCAGCCGGGATTTCCGTTGACTTCGGCGTATTTTATGCAAATACCAACCATGACCGCACCTGCCCCTTCAAACACCTCGAATACTCTCAACAATCCGAACCGATCCCTGGCCGGTACGGATTACCTGGAATCGTTGAACGACGAACAACGCGCCGCCGTGGAATACGACGGGCAACGCGGACCGCTACTGGTGATAGTCGGTGCCGGATCGGGCAAGACCAAGACGCTGGCTCATCGCGTCACCCACTTGGCCGTCCAAGGCGCGGATCCGCAGCGCATCCTGATACTCACCTTCTCACGTCGCGCGGCGGCTGAGATGTCGCGCCGGGTCGAACTCATCATCAGTTCGATGATTGGTGCCCCGGCCGCACAGCGGCCCCCGCAATTTCCATGGGTGGGCACCCTTCACGGTAGCGACTACCGATGAAGCCCGGGCGGAATGACCCTTGTCCATGTGGCAGTGGCAGAAAATACAAGAGCTGCTGCCTGGGCCGAGACGCTGCGAAAGCGGTGCGCGGTCGCCAAGTTGCCCCGGCGCCTGGCGCAATTGATGCGCGCCAGTTGGTGGCCATGTTCCATGTCGGCCGCCATCCTGAGCTCGAATCGTTGCTGCGCGTTCTGATTGAACGAGCCCCGCACTCAGGATTCCTCTGGGGACTCTTTGGTGCAACCATGCAGGCACAAGGCAAGGATGGTTTACCCGCCTTGCAACGCGCAACGACATTGTCCCCTGATGACTTCGACGCACAGGCCGCGCTAGGGAGAGTGTTCATCGAGCGCGGGCTTTTCGAGGAAGCGGTCGCAAGTTTCAGCCGAGCCCTGGCCATTCAGCCGGAGAATCAGGGGGCGCAGATTGCCCTTGGCGATGCGCTGCGACTGCTGGGAAGGTTCGAAGAAGCCGAAGTCTGCCTTCGCGGCGTTCTGCGGAGCGCGCCGGATTCCGCAGAACTGCTGGTTTGTCTCTCCGATACGCTGGGCGAACTGGGGCGGGTCAGCGAAGCCGAGGCCTTCTCTCGGCGGGCGACTCAGATCGCACCAGCATATGCTGCGGCGCACTTCTGCCTGGGCAACATCCTGTGCAAGAGCGCGCGTTTCGACGAAGCTAAAGACTCCTTTGTTGCCGCGCTTCAGGTGGCTCCGGAGTATGTTCCCGCCCTCGACAATCTTGGCAACGTGCTCCAGGAAACGGGAAACCTGGTCAAAGCCGAGGAGTGCTATCGTCGCGCTCTGCAACTGGCCCCTGCACACGCCAATGCCAGCGCTAACCTGGGCCGCCTTCTCGTCGACCAGAGCCGTTTCATCGAGGCCGAAGCTTGCTATCGGGACGCGTTGAAGACGCAACCGGAGAACGCTGAAATCCTCGAGCGGCTCGGTGGCGTCCTGGTGGAACTCGGCCGGTTGAAGGACGCCGAAAACTGCTACCTCCAGGTGCTCGACGCGCAACCCGATCGTGCCACCGCCCGCCTGGCGCTCGCGACTGCGGTTCTGCCGGTCATCGCGCAAACCAGCGAAGAAACAGCCTCCGTCGCCGCATCGTTCGCTCGCTCGCTCGATACGCTTTCGGGCTGGCTACATGCCGACCCCGGTCGGCAGATACGCACCGCCGACCTTGCCAGCGCGCAGCAACCGTTCTTCCTCGCCTACCGCGACGGCAATCACGTCGATCTCCTGTCGCGCTACGGCGACCTGATCGCTGAATGCCTGCCATCGCACGCTGCGCTATCTTGCCCACCGCGCGCGCGGATCCGGCTGCTGGTGGTATCGCATCACGTACGGCGGCATTCGGTATGGGATATCGTGCTGCGCGGCCTGTTGCTGCATCTGGATCGTACGCGTTTCGAAGTGTTCCTGTATCACTTGGGCAACGCCGAGGACGAAGAAACCGCCTTTGCTCGCTCGCAGCTCGATGGCTGGCGCGATCGTCACACCATCGGCGATGCCAGCGGTTGGCTGGCCGCCGCAGCCGAAGACTGCCCGGACGTGATCTTCTACCCGGAAATCGGGATGTCGTCGATCTGCTACTTCCTTGCCGCGCATCGGCTCGCACCGCTGCAGGTGGCAAGCTGGGGGCATCCGATCACCACCGGCCTGGCCAGCATCGATCTGTTTCTTTCCGGCGAATTGCTGGAACCCGCGGATGCTGATACCCACTACCGGGAACGACTGATCCGCTTGCCCGGCACCGGCTGCTGTACCTCGTTCTTGCCGGTCACTGCAGAGCCGATTCCTGATGTGGAAGCAGCCGTTCTCGGCCTGGATGGCCCGCGCTTCGTGATCGCTCAGCGGGCCATCAAGTTCGATCCCGACGACGATGAGGTCTACGCGCGGATAGCCGTCGCCACCGGACCGAGTGTCTTCATTCTGTTGCGGGATCCGATTTGCCCTTGGGCGACCGACCAAGTCATGGTGCGCCTTGAATCGGCATTCCGCAGACACGGGCTCGATCCGACCCGACATCTGGTGGTGATTCCCTGGCTGTCGCCGGGGAAGTTCCTTGCTTTGCTCGATCTCTGCGACGTCTTTCTCGACTGTCCGGTTTTTTCCGGCTACACCACGGCTTGGCAGGCCATCCATCGTGGCTTGCCGATCGTCGCTATCGAAGGTTCCTATATGCGCCAACGCCTTGCTGCAGGTTTGCTCCGAAAAGCAGGCTTGTCAAGCACCGTCGCGTCCTCGGCAGACGACTACATTGGTATCGCGACGCGTCTGGCGGAGGAGTGCCGCGACCCGGATCGCCGAAAAGCCATTCGCGCAGAGGTTCTTGCTGCTGCGTCATCAGTAGACGGCGACATCAGCGTCGTCAGGTCATTCGAGCGGTGCCTGGTAAGTGAATTGGCAGCCTGCCGCAAACGCCCCGAACGACGCATCGAACTCGGGAGTTCTGAGCGCGCTTCAGGGTGATCCGCCAAAACCACCCAGTGACCAGGCCGTCTTGCCCAGGCAAACTGCGGGGTCGGCAAGGAGCAGAGCACTGGAAATGGGACTGCGCAGCTGCATGCCGGCGTTAGGTCTATTTCGCCGTCGTTATGCGACGACGGCAGTAGTAACAGATCAAGAACCGTCTTGACGGGGGGCGAGATGGCAGCCGTTGGTGTTCTCCAACTTCTCGCCTGACTGCGATATCGGCTGGAAGAATTGGAGGTCTCGCGACACCGCCGGGGACGCACTCAAAGTTTGACCGACAGGGGAGTCTATCGAAGTAACTCCGGATCGTGAGTCGCCAAGCACACGGAAGAAAGAGTTCGACGATAGAGGAGCAAAGGGAGAGCCGGACGGCGGGAGGGCATATGATCTTTCCCCGGCGACCGACGACTAGTTCCGCGTATCGCGCCGAGCCTGATTTTCGGCCAACAGGAGCGTGCAATCCTTGACGCCGATGCGGCTGCCGGCGAGGGTTCCGTCACGCGCCTTGAGGTCCGCCATGGCCTCGTCGATCGCCGCCTGGGCGGCGAAAAGACACGGCGTGCTGTAGATCACTAGAGAAACGCCAGCGTCCTTCAACTCGCTCTGGGTGCACACCGGCGATTTGCCACCCGCAATCTGATTGAAACAGAAAGGGCGATCAACCCGCTGGGACAAGGCGCGAACCACATCAAGACTGGTCAGTCCATCAACCAGCACCGCATCCGCCCCGGCAGCAGAAAACGCCTCAACGCGACGCGCAATATCCTCGAGATCCGACGCATCGGTGCGCGCAATCACGACCATATCACGCCGGGTTGCCAGAACGGCGCGCAGCTTGGCCAGATATTCATCCAGATCCATGATCTGCTTGCCCTCGAAGTGACCACATCGGCGCGGCCGCTTCTGATCCTCAAGTACCACCCCGGAAGCTCCCGCGGCCTCGAGCACCGATACCACATGGCAAGCCACTTCGGGGTCGCAGTAGCCGTCATCGATATCGACCAGCAGATTGTGGAACGGCAGCACTGTGCGCAGGCGCTGGACATAAGCCACGATATCCGTCCACGTGATGAACCCCATATCGGGCAAGCCGTAATGGCTGGCGGCAAAGCCAAAACCGCTGACAAACAGGCTATCGAAATGACGCCCCGCCAGTGTCGCCGAGAAGACATCGTAAACCCCGATGAACGGGATCAGAGCGCTGTTGGTCATCGATTCCCGGAGACGATGGCCGGGCGACAGGCGCGTGCGCGACGTGGGTGAATTCATTGGCGGGTTTCCTCAATCAGGTCAAGAATGCTGGTCATCGTACTCACCCGCTCCGGGTCGATTCCGCTGGCGCCGAAATCAATCCCGTAGGTGGTTTCAAGGTACAGGACAATCTGGATGATGGCCAACGAGTCCACCAGCCCCGTCGCGAACAGGCTGTCATCGACGCCAACGTTCTCGATCCGTTTGGTGGGCTTCTGTATGGTGCGCAGAAACTCGATCAGATTCTTCAGGCGTTGCGGGCGATCAGCGCTCATCGCGGCTTTCTCCGTCAAGAATCCGGGCCAGATCGAGCGCATCCCGAGTGACGCAAAAGGCCTTGACCGCATCCCGGTTGATCTTGCCGCGCGACGTTCTGGGAATTTCGTCGATCACCCACCAGCGCACCGGCATCTTGTGTTCCGCCAGTTGCGACTTCATCCACTCGTACAGTGCCCGGATCGTCGCGTCCTCGGAATTGCCGAGCACTACCGCCA
>NZ_FLQY01000270.1 GCF_900089945.1 Candidatus Propionivibrio aalborgensis
AAAGTTTAAAAGCCCTTGTCATAACTCCATGATCGTGAACGGTTTTTCATGCTCCGACCCTGATCGCACCATGCGAGACTTTGACTTGGCGGGATAATTACGTATAATGCGCGGTTCTTCGTTCCACTTTAACTCGTTCTTTGGAGTCCAACATGTATGCGGTCATTAAGACCGGGGGCAAGCAGTATCGCGTTGCCGCTGGCGAAAAATTGAAAATAGAACAGATACCGGCAGAAGTTGGCGCAGAAATCACGCTTGACCAGATTCTCATGCTTGGCGAAGGCGAAGCCGTAAAAATCGGCGCTCCGCTTCTAGCTGGCGCTTCGGTCAAGGCGACTGTGCTCACACAAGGCCGCCACGACAAGATCCGAATCTTCAAGATGCGCCGTCGCAAGCATTACCAGAAGCATCAGGGACATCGTCAGAACTATACCGAGATCCGGATCGACGCAATTGCCGACGCAGTTGCCAGCCAAATCGCGGCCTGACCGAAAGGAAATTGACTCATGGCACACAAAAAAGCAGGCGGCAGTTCACGTAACGGACGTGACTCGGAGTCGAAACGTCTGGGCGTAAAACGCTATGGCGGGCAAATGGTCCTCGCCGGAAACATCATCGTTCGCCAGCGCGGCACCGAATTCCATCCAGGTGAAAACGTCGGCCTCGGCAAGGATCACACCCTGTTCGCTCTCGTTGAGGGTCACGTTCAATTCGCGGTCAAGGGCGCCAGGCGCCGTCGCACGGTCAGCATTGTCCCTGCCGCCGCCTGATTGCGCACGCATCACCGCCTTACAAAGCCCTATCCTGGTGGTAGGGCTTTTTCAATTCTCCGGACCGAATCCCGCAACGGACACGCATCATGAAATTCATCGACGAGGCAAAGATATTCGTTGCCGCCGGTAACGGTGGTAACGGCGCTGCCACTTTCCGGCGTGAGAAGTACGAGCCGGAGGGGGGACCGAATGGCGGCGATGGGGGACGCGGTGGCAGCGTTTACTTTATTGCTGACCGCAACCTGAACACCTTGATCGAATTCCGCTACAGCCGGAAATTTGTCGCTCAACGTGGCGGAAACGGCGCCTCAGCCGACTGCTACGGAAAAGGTGGCAAGGACATAAACTTGCACGTACCTGTCGGCACGGTCATCGCCGATGTCAACAGCAACGAGATCGTCGCTGACCTTGATAGTGATGGAAAGAAAGTGCTGATCGCCAAGGGTGGACGCGGCGGCCTGGGCAATATCCATTTCAAGTCCAGCGTCAATCGGGCGCCACGCCAATTTACCTTCGGCGAGCCCGGTGAAGAACGCGATCTTCGGCTCGAACTACGCGTTCTCGCCGACGTTGGGTTGCTGGGGCTACCCAATGCTGGCAAGAGTACCTTCATTCGCGCTGTTTCGGCCGCACGCCCGAAGGTCGCTGATTATCCGTTCACGACGATGCACCCGAATCTTGGCGTCGTGCGCGTCAGCGAAAACAAGAGCTTCGTCATCGCGGACATTCCGGGGCTGATCGAGGGCGCGGCCGAGGGAGCGGGTCTCGGCATCCGT
>NZ_FLQY01000271.1 GCF_900089945.1 Candidatus Propionivibrio aalborgensis
AAATCCAGCCCGATAGTGCAGAAGCGTATAACAACATTGGAAATGCTTTAAAGGATCTCGGGCGTCTCGATGGCGCGTTGGCCAACTACCAACGGGCACTGGAACTCAAACCGGATTTTGCGGTGGCACACAGCAATTTACTGTTCATTCACAACTACCGGGATGACTGTTCTACTGACCAGCGATTGAGTGAAGCCAAGCGGTTTGGTGAAATGGTTGCCCGGCAGGTGCGCGTGTCAGCTGCTTGGCAGGTTCAACCGGAAGTTGGCCGCAGTTTACGCGTGGGCTTGGTTTCGGGTGACTTTCGCCAACATCCCGTGGGGAATTTCCTTGAAGGCGTGCTGGAGGCATTGGTCAGGCATGCATCAGATCGGCTGACTTTCTTTGCCTATTCCACCCAACATGCTGCCGACTCAGTTACGGAGCGCGTTAAAACGTCCTGTTGCGGCTGGCAATGCGTCGTAGGTCTTTCCGACGCACAACTGGCCGAGCGCATTCGTGCTGACCGAATCGACATACTCATCGATCTTTCCGGACACACCAGCGGCAATCGATTGCCCATGTTTGCCTGGAAACCGGCGCCGGTACAAGCGACCTGGCTGGGTTATCTGGCGACGACCGGCGTCGGAGCGATCGACTACCTGATCGCTGATGCATGGACGTTGCCGGAGAGTGAAGAAGTCCATTTCACCGAGAAGATCTGGCGTTTGCCGGAGAGTTACCTGTGTTTCACCCCCCCGGATGCGGCCATTGACGTCTCCCCCCTGCCGGCCCTGAGCACCGGGCAGGTCACCTTCGGCTGCTTCAACAACCTGAGCAAGATGAACGACGCCGTCGTCGCCCTGTGGTCGCGCGTGCTGCATGCCGTGCCGGGTAGCCGGCTGTTTCTCAAAGCCTCACAATTAAAGGAAGCCTCGGTACGGCAAAGCATCATCGACCGCTTCGCCGCACACGGCATTGATGCAGAACGCCTAATTCTGGAAGGACTGGTTCCCCGGGCGGAGTATCTGGTTCCCTTTCAAAGAGTGGATATAGCACTGGATCCGTTTCCGTATCCAGGCATCACGACCAGCGTCGAGAATTTATGGATGGGCATCCCCGTTCTGACGCTGGCGGGAGAAAGTTTCCTGTCGCGGCAAGGTGTGGGCCTGCTGATGAACGCCGGGCTGCCCGAGTGGATCGCCACGGCCCCGGATGATTACGTCGCCCGCGCGGTATCGCATGCCGGCGACCTGGACCGGCTGGCTGAACTGCGCAGCGGACTGCGGCAACAGGTTCTGGCCTCACCGATCTTTGACGCCCAGCGCTTTGCCGGACACTTTGAAGCCGCGCTGCGGGGTATGTGGAAGGCCTGGTGCGATCACGAGGTCGAATCGAGAGGAACGCACGGAGAACGCTCCTTCACAAGCCCTACGAGACCAAGTGCGCCAGCTTCAAATAGCTCCGGAAATATCATCGCTTCAGAGTCGGTAGTGCGCGGAATCTTGTGTTCTGATAACCCCCTGATGAAACTTCATATTGGCGGCAAAGAACCCAAGGAGGGTTGGAAGATTCTGAATGCCCTTGATTTTGAGGGCGTTGATTTTGTTGGGAATGTACGTGATCTAAGCGCCTTTCCGGACGCGTGTTGCGAGAAAGTGTACGCCTCGCACGTCATGGAACACGTCGGGCAGCGGGACTTTGTCGATACGTTGAAGGGAATTCACAGGATACTTTGCGAAAACGGCGAATTGTATTTCTCAGTTCCGGATCTCGAGACCCTCTGTCGGCTCTTTATCAGACCAGAGTTGGACAGGGAAAGTCGTTATCACGTGATGCGGATGATGTTCGGTGGCCAGATTGACGATTTCGACTTCCACTACATCGGTTTGACTTGCGAGTTCATGACGTATTTCTTTAATTTGGCCGGGTTCTCCAGTGCTAGAAGGGTTGAGTCATTTGGCATTTTTAACGACACCAGCGATTACAGGCCCTACGGCGTTCCTATCAGCTTGAATATGATCGCAAGAAAATAGGCGTTGATGCACGACATATGCAAATTTAGCCTGAGACTTAAGGTGTCAAAATAGGATGCGGAGCGCCACTATTCAATTTCAAGAAGCTTCGCCACCGCGTCAAAGTCATTCTTTGTCACGTGTAAAGACTCGTCAATTCCATCTGGATAATCGCTGAGTTCAAGCGCCATTGCTTGCCGGCAAATGAGCTCAAGATCATTTCGGAGAATGGTCGATGCAGGATTCAGGCCGGTGACAACTCCCAAGCCACTTGGGCGGGTTGGAATAGTGAATATCTTGAGGTCTGGCCGATGCTCTTGAAGAATCATCATGACCTTCCAGGTGTCGCCTACCCAGAATCTTGTGGTCCGATTCCGTTGCGCTGTTGCCGGGACGACCGGAAAAATGTCATGAAAAAGGACAACGGATCTCGCGTCAGAAAAACGTTCGACATTGATGAAATCCTTTAGCGCCTGATCGAAAGTGTGCAATCCGTCGATAAAGGCCAGGTTGATAATTTTGGATCCGAAGACTTGCTGAGGGTCGCGGGTTGCAAAGAAATCGTCGCTCGTTTGCTTGAATAGCTTGACCCAGTTTTCCTGCGGGTGAACGATTTGAATCGCGGGGTCAATGCCGACAGCGCGTGTTGGTGCGCGAGTGAATTGCAGCGATTGCCCCGATTCAACGCCAATTTCCAGATAGTTGCCTGGTTTCAGCATCGCGTGAAACCACCTGAGCCATTCGAGGTAGTTGGGGCCGGGGAAGCGCTTATCCACAATCGCCAGGCACCTCAGGAACTCCACTTCTGTTCGCAAAGCGCGGAGACGCGTATCTCCAGGAAACTGTTCTATTGCGTCCTTGTAGATTTTTTCCGCGCCTTCGATGTCTCCGGAAGTCAATTTCAAATTGACCTGTTCGATCAGTGGATCTACAGAGCTTGGAGACAGATCGTCGGCAGAAACCCCTGAATGCTTTTCCTTGGTAAATACGTCCTTAAGCAGATTCGACAGTATCGACAAAGCGTTCCCCCGTCATTCTCATATCAGAATTGTGTATCGAACGATCAACTTACCAGTATCGGATTCAGACGGTCGACCACACCTTGCGTTGATGGTATCGCGAGTACCGACGTGAATGATAACGGATGCAACGTCAGGATTGAGTCCCTAAACTGCTGTAAATCGGGTGGGGGGTAGCCACCGCTTCGATTCGGTAA
>NZ_FLQY01000272.1 GCF_900089945.1 Candidatus Propionivibrio aalborgensis
CGCCGCTTGAGCCGCTCCTCGATCAACCTGGGGCTGATTCGGCCACCGCGCTGCCCCACGAATAGCGCTATTTGCTCGGCGGAAGCCACTTCACCTCGTCGCCGCGCCCAAAGCCCAACGGCTTCGCGGGCCTTGCTGCCGACCGGAACCAGCCGCAGCTTGTTGCGCTTGCCGAGAACACGCACTTCACCAGCCAAAATATCTTCGAGGCTCGCCAGGTCCAGCGCAGCGAGTTCGGCAAGACGCAGGCCTGACGAATAGAAGAGCTCGAACATCGCCTGATCCCGAATTTCCATGACCGCATCGCTCGAAGAATCAAGGAGACGATTGGCTTCATCGGGCGACAGAACCTTCGGCAAGGCCTTGGACGTCTTTGGCGCCCGCACGCCGTCGACCGGATTCTGGGTCGTTTCACTGCGCTGACCAAGCCAGCGATAAAAACCGCGCCACGCGGAAAGCATGCGAGCCAGTGAGCGCCCACCCAAACCACGGGCGTGCAACTGGGCGATGAAACGGCGAATTTGATGCGTCTGGATCGTGTCGAATCGGTGATTTCCGGGCAACTCGCCGACAAGCCTGCCGAGAACACCCAGATCACGC
>NZ_FLQY01000273.1 GCF_900089945.1 Candidatus Propionivibrio aalborgensis
TACAAGGTGCCCATTCCGACATAGAAGCGCTGCGGCTCTTCGCTACCGAGCGCGATCATTCCAACGGTACCGCCTCCGCTACGCATGGCGATCAGAGCCTGCGAGCGTATGTGCTCCGCGGCATCGCCGAACCAGGATGAGGTTTCAAAGCCGGAAGTCGAACCGCAATAGGGTTGACTGAGTGTCTCGGCAAACACCTGCAATTCTTCGCTGACGTTGGCAAATTCAGGCAGTTCATCCGTGTTGTCCGATCGATCCCACAGGCGCAGGGCCACGTGCGGAATGGAGAAGTCGTCGCGCAAATGAAAATTCAGCGTGTGCAGCACCGACTGAAAGCTGGAAGCAGCAATCATTGCGACCGCGAGGCGATGCATCTTTTCGCTGATCGTGTCGTTTTCCTCACCGAACTGAAGTAACTCGTCCATCTTGGCTTCAAGCAGCTTGTTCTTGTCGCGCAAACTCAACATCTGGCGCTCGGTAATCGAGATGGTTCGCCCGCCATGCGGATGCGGAATAACAATGCGCGCAACCAGATCCGCATGCTCTTCGAAGAACTGCGGATTATCCTGCAGGTATTTGGCGATCTCTTCTGATTTCATATCTCGATTTCTCCGGTATAGACAGTAACCGCCGGGCCGGTCATCAGCACGGATGTGCCCTCGCCGCCCCAGGCAATAGTAAGCTCTCCGCCATGCGTTGTAACACGCACTGGCGAGTCGAGCAGGCCGCGCGCAATTCCCGCGACCACGGCGGCGCAAGCGCCGGAACCACAGGCCAGCGTTTCGCCGGCCCCACGTTCGAAAACACGCAGTCGAATCGCCCGCCGTCCGACAATCTGCATGAAGCCGGCATTGACCCGCTGCGGAAAGTGGGGGTGTGACTCGATCAACGGCCCCCAAGAAGCAACGGGTGCCGTATCGATATCGGTAACCACGTGCACAGCGTGAGGATTGCCCATTGAAACCGCCGTGATCTCGATTGCCTCGTTGCCAATCGTGAGCAATTGAACGAGTTCGTCCGTCAGGCTGAGGAACGGGATCTTCTCCGGTGCAAACACGGGCACACCCATGTCCACCGTGACAGCCCCATCGGCCTCCAAACGGAGGCCAAGGATACCGCCCGTTGTTTCAACACGAATCTCGTGCTTTTCGGTCAAACCCTGATCGTGCACAAAACGCACGAAGCAGCGTGCACCATTGCCACACTGCTCAACCTCACCGCCATCGGCATTGAAAATGCGGTAGCCAAAATCCACACCGGCTTGCGACGGCTTCTCGACCAGCAGTATCTGGTCGCAGCCGACACCGAAGTTGCGGCTGGCGAGCAGGCGCAACTGTTCCGGTGACAAATCGATCGACTGGCGCACACCGTCGAGCACAACGAAGTCGTTGCCCAACCCGTGCATTTTCGAGAACTTGAGTTTCATGGTGGCCTACGCAATGGAACGGCTCATTATAAAGTCGTCCATGACAAATCCACCGCCAATATTGACGCACACCGACTCACGTACCGAGAAGCCCTTCCTCTCATAAGCGGCAATGGCACGGACATTCTGCTTATTCACCGCCAGAACCAGCGTATCGCAGCAGGCCGCACGACCACGCCCGACAACCCGCTCTATCAGCGCGCCGCCAACACCGTCGCGTTGCCAATCCGGATGTACATAAACCTTGTCCAGCTTGATCTCGCCCGGCGTATCGGTCAGGTAGCAGGAGGAAAACCCGACCCGCTCGCC
>NZ_FLQY01000274.1 GCF_900089945.1 Candidatus Propionivibrio aalborgensis
GGTGGCGATGTCCTCAATCATCTCAAGGGCGACTACGTCAGTGTTTACGTGCCGACCACACCGAACCCGACTTCCGGCTTCTTCCTGATGCTGCCCAGAAGCGAAGTGATCGAACTCGAAATGGATGTCAACGAAGCGCTTAAATATATTGTCTCGATGGGCGTTGTCGCCCCGCCACTGCGGGTGAATCACCGATCCAGCACAACCAGCGACCTGCGCGACCGCGATGGTCTGGCACAGATCGTCTGCGACCCCGACCGTCCGGAGATGTTCGCCATTGCCGAATCCGTACGCAACGAGTTCTGCCTGAAGATCACCGGCAAGGTTCGCGCCCGCCCGGAAGGCACTGTAAACGTCAATATGCCGAGCGGCGAGGTTGAAATCCTCTGCCATGAAATCGAAGTCCTGAACGCCTCGGTCACCCCGCCCTTCCAGCTTGACGACGACAGTCTCTCGGAGAATGTTCGCCTGCTGCACCGTGTCATTGACCTGCGTCGCCCACCCATGCAGCGCAACATGCAGTTGCGCTACAAGACGGCGCGCGCTTTTCGCCGCTTCCTTGACGATGCGGGCTTCATCGACATCGAAACACCGATGCTGACGAAAAGCACGCCGGAAGGCGCACGGGATTATCTGGTGCCATCGCGCGTGCATCCGGGCCAGTTTTTCGCGCTGCCGCAGTCGCCGCAGCTGTTCAAGCAGTTGCTGATGGTCGCCGGGTTCGACCGCTACTATCAGATCACCAAGTGTTTCCGCGACGAAGACCTTCGCGCCGACCGGCAGCCCGAATTCACCCAGGTCGATATGGAAACCTCATTCATGAGCGAGGATGAAATCACCACGGTGATGGAAGAGTTGATCCGCACCGTATTCAAGGAAGCGATCGATGCCGACCTGCCCAAACCCTTCCCGCGCCTCAGCCATGCGGAGGCCATGCATCGCTATGGTTCCGACAAGCCGGATTTGCGCGTTACGCTGGAGCTGACCGAAGTCACTGACGTCGTCAAAGATGTCTCCTTCAAGGTCTTCGCGGGAGCCGCCAATAGCGAAAACGGCCGCGTTGCCGCGCTACGCATTCCTGGCGGCGCCTCCCTGACGCGCGGCGAGATCGACGCCTACACGCAATTCGTCGGCATCTACGGAGCCAGAGGACTGGCCTACATCAAGGTCAACGACGCGGCCCAGCTCAACGAAACTGGCTTGCAGTCTCCGATTGTCAAGAACCTGCACAGCGCCGCATTGAAGGCCATCGTTGAACGCACCGGCGCGCAATCCGGGGATTTGATCTTTTTTGGCGCCGACAAGGCCAAGGTGGTCAACGACGCGCTGGGCGCACTGCGCGCCAAGATCGGCCATGAAAAAGGCTTTCTGAATGGCAAGGACTGGGAACCGGTGTGGATCGTCGACTTCCCGATGTTCGAACACGACGAAGAAAACAAGCGCTGGACTGCCTGTCACCACCCCTTCACCAGCCCGAAGGACGAGCACCTCGCATTGCTGGAAACGGATCCGGGCAAGTGTCTGGCCAAGGCCTACGATCTTGCGCTAAACGGCTGGGAGCTTGGCGGCGGCTCGGTGCGTATCCACCGCGCCGATATTCAGGAAAAAGTGTTCAAAGCGCTGGGGATCGGCGAAGAAGAGGCGCAACTCAAGTTCGGTTTTCTGCTTGATGCACTCAAGTACGGCGCGCCCCCGCACGGCGGTCTGGCCTTCGGCCTGGACCGTATCGTCACGATGATGACCGGCGCCGAGTCGATCCGCGATGTGATCGCCTTCCCGAAAACACAGCGCGCCCAGTGCCTCCTCACCGACGCACCAAGCGATGTTGACGACAAGCAGTTGCGTGAACTGCACATCCGTTTGCGCCCGAAAGTTGAAGTGCAAATCGATTCGCAGGTCGTAGCCGGCAAGGCCTAACAACGAAGCGCCGATGGCCGCACCGAACCACGCGGCCAGCACAGCCATGACACGCTACAAGAACCCGGTCTCGGTCCTAGTCGTCATATATTCCCGGGATTTACACATACTGTTACTCGAACGTACCGCACATGCCGGTTACTGGCAATCAGTCACCGGCAGTCAGGAAGACGGCGAAAGCCTGATCGAAACAGCACGGCGTGAAGTAAAGGAAGAAACGGGCATTGCTACCAGTACGGATGCGTTGAGCGACTGGCAACTCACCAACACTTTCGAGATTTTCGCCGAGTGGCGTCAACGCTACGCGCCGGGCATCATCCACAATACCGAACACGTTTTTTCGCTCCAGGTCGCTGCCCCGCTACCAATCACCCTCGCAGCGGAAGAGCATTTGAACTACCTCTGGCTGCCATGGCGCGAAGCCGCCGAGAAATGCTTTTCCTGGAGCAACCGCGACGCCATCCTCATGTTGCCCGAGAGGATTGGTCGCTGATACGCTTTTCCAGACACGCCGGACAGTAACAGCTTGCGCCGGCTTCAACCACCAGCAGCCCGGTCGGCTTCTCCATGCACCAGCAGGTTTGCATGCCGGCCACAGCACCACAGACGAAGGACGCTCCACAAGCGTGGCAAACAGTGGGCTCGGCTTCCTGATTAGTGGTCATCGTTTCCCCGGTTATTCTGCAGCATTCCGTCAAGGGCCCAACGCTGCAAGAACCCGGCGGCGGTCGCCGCCGGATCGCTCGCACCTGTCTCCGCTATTGCCGTACAGCATACGGCAAAGTTCGCTCCCTTCGCCAGCGCGTTCAAAGCCGCCACCTCAACTGTCTCTGCCGAACGCCAGAGACAGTCAAGTTCCGGACGCCAGACCAGTAACACATGAGATAGGGGTTCAGGTGCCTCAGTTTGCGCTTCGGCGTCTTCGTTTAACGCGAGCCAGATCGGCTCAATGTTCCAGTCCAGCTCACGCATACACAGCGACGGCACCAGCACAAAGCGGTGTTGCGGCCAATCCTGTGGAGCCAATGCAGCAAGGTCGGAAAGCGACAGCGTCGAAGCGTCCTGCGCATCGAAAGCACCGCGTATTGCCCAGTCCATCCGCGCAATATCAACCAGTGCCGGATGCGGCAAGCGCTCGGGGTCAGCGTCGAGAAAAGCCACTAACGCATCGCCATACCAGCGTATCGAGCGGAAACTCGATGGATGCGCGTTAATGTAGTCGCGAGCGAGATCGGCGAACGCTTCGTCACCCAGCGCACTTTTCAGCACCGGGAAGTTGTCGTGCAATGCCGACAACAAGCGGGCGCGATACGCCATCAGATAAAGCCCCAGACCACCGGCGACCTCCCCACCCTCGGCCAAAAACAAGCCGGGGCTGTCTTCTTCGGCCAGCACAGCCTGCTGGAAGCGACTCTGTAACTCACCCAGACTGCTCATGCGGCCTGCTTCTGCTTGGTGAGCGCCTGCTGTGCCACACGCCGGACGGCGTCGAGTTCGGCAATCAATTCATCCAGCGACGGAATGTTGTCGTCGCGCTCAATCATTGTCGGTACTGCGCCGAGCCGTCGTACAGTATAGGCATAAAGATCCCACACCGCATCGCAGATCGGATGATCGTGTGTGTCGATGATGTAGTTCCCGTGGTCTTCGTGCCCGGCCAGATGTATCTGCCGCACGGCAACCGCCGGAATGGCATCGATGAACGCCCGCGGATCAAAACCGTGATTGACGCTGCTGACATAGACATTATTCACATCGAGCAACAACTCGCAGCCGCTACGCGCCACTAGT
>NZ_FLQY01000275.1 GCF_900089945.1 Candidatus Propionivibrio aalborgensis
CGGATGCAT
The DNA here is from genome assembly GCF_900089945.1 of Candidatus Propionivibrio aalborgensis. Taxonomy (GTDB): domain Bacteria; phylum Pseudomonadota; class Gammaproteobacteria; order Burkholderiales; family Rhodocyclaceae; genus Propionivibrio; species Propionivibrio aalborgensis. Next base: position 10 of record NZ_FLQY01000275.1, read on the forward strand.
CATGGCTGTCGAGGTTGACGAAGCGAGCGCCATAGCCGAGGCACAATCTTTCCCGGGGCTCTCCGGCATGGATCTGGCCAAGGTGGTTTCGGTCGATGCGCCTTATGAATGGCATGAGGGCGAGTGGTCATTGACCGGTTATCAGCCGGCTCCTGAAACGAAGTTTCACGTCGTTGCCTTCGACTATGGAGTCAAGCGCAATATCCTGCGCATGCTTGCGGCCAGAGCTTGCAAGGTGACGGTTGGTATTTTCCTCTCCAACGGGCCCGGCGATCCGGAGCCCTGCGATTATGCGATCAAGGCGATCGCCGAACTGCTGGACCGCGGAATTCCGACCTACGGCATCTGTCTTGGCCACCAGTTGCTGGCGCTGGCCTCTGGAGCGAGGACCGTCAAGATGAAGTTTGGCCATCATGGCGCCAATCATCCGGTCAAGGATCTCGACACCCATCAGGTCATGATCACCAGCCAGAACCATGGTTTCGCGGTCGATGCCGACACGCTGCCAGCCACTTTGCGGCCGACGCATGTTTCGCTTTTCGACGGCTCCTTGCAGGGCGTTGCGCGCACCGATGTTCCGGCGTTCTCGTTCCAGGGACACCCGGAGGCGAGCCCCGGCCCGCACGACGTGGCCTACCTGTTCGACCGTTTCATCAAGCTGATGCAAGACAAGAAGGCCGAGGGAAAGTAACTCATGCCCAAGCGTACTGACCTGAAGAGTATTCTCATCATAGGTGCCGGCCCGATTGTCATCGGTCAGGCCTGCGAATTCGACTACTCCGGAGCACAAGCCTGCAAGGCTCTGCGCGAGGAGGGTTACAAGGTGATCCTGGTCAATTCGAACCCGGCGACGATCATGACCGACCCTGAAATGGCCGATGTGACCTACATCGAGCCGATCACCTGGAACGTTCTCGAGAAGATCATCGAAAAGGAGCGCCCCGACGCTCTGCTGCCGACCATGGGCGGCCAGACCGCGCTCAACTGTGCGCTCGATCTGGCTAGGCACGGCGTACTGGCCAGATTCAGCGTCGAGATGATCGGCGCATCGAAGGATGCCATCGACAAGGCCGAGGACCGCGAAAAATTCAAGAACGCGATGACCAGGATCGGCCTCGGTTCGGCACGTTCGGCAATGGCGCACTCGATGGAGGAAGCGCAGCAGGTACAGGCTGCGCTGGGTTTCCCGACCATTATCCGTCCGTCCTTTACGATGGGCGGTTCGGGTGGCGGTATTGCCTACAACCAGGAGGAGTTCGTCGAAATCTGCAAGCGCGGGCTCGAAGCCAGCCCGACCAACGAGCTTTTGATCGAGGAGTCGTTGATCGGCTGGAAGGAATTCGAGATGGAGGTGGTCCGCGACAAAAAGGACAACTGCATCATCGTTTGCTCAATCGAGAACCTTGATCCGATGGGTGTGCATACCGGCGATTCGATCACCGTTGCGCCGGCGCAAACACTGACCGACAAGGAATACCAGATCATGCGCGACGCCTCGGTGGCCGTCCTGCGCGAGATCGGGGTGGATACTGGCGGATCGAACGTGCAGTTTTCGATCTGTCCTGAAGACGGCCGCATGATCGTCATCGAAATGAACCCGCGTGTTTCGCGTTCTTCGGCGCTGGCGTCGAAAGCAACCGGCTTTCCGATCGCCAAGGTGGCGGCCAAGCTGGCCGTGGGGTACACGCTCGATGAACTGGCCAACGAAATCACGGGCGGCAAGACGCCGGTTTCTTTCGAGCCATCGATTGACTACGTGGTGACCAAGGTGCCGCGCTTTGCCTTTGAGAAGTTTCCTCAGGCCGATTCGCATCTCACCACACAGATGAAGTCGGTCGGCGAAGTAATGGCCATCGGACGCACTTTCCAGGAATCCTTCCAGAAAGCGCTGCGCGGCCTTGAGGTGGGCGTCGACGGGATGAACCAGCGGACAACCGACCGCGAGGAACTTGAGCGTGAACTCGGGGAGCCCGGACCGGAACGCATCTGGTATGTCGGCGATGCTTTCGAGAACGGGTTTACGCTGGATGAGGTTCACACCCTGACGCACATCGATCCCTGGTTTCTGGCGCAGATCGAGGATATCGTCAGGATCGAGATGGAGCTCGATGATATGGCGTTTGAAGAGATAGATGCCGGGGCTTTGCGTGAACTCAAGCGCAAGGGATTTTCAGATCGGCGTCTGGCCAAGCTGCTCAAGTCAACCGAAGCGCTGGTTCGCGCCCGTCGTCATTCGCTGGGCATTCGTCCTGTCTATAAGCGTGTTGATACCTGCGCGGCAGAATTCTCGACCAGTACCGCCTATATGTACTCGACCTACGAGGAAGAGTGCGAGTCGAAGCCGAGCGACAGAAAGAAGATCATGGTGCTCGGCGGTGGTCCGAACCGCATCGGGCAGGGGATCGAGTTCGACTACTGTTGCGTGCATGCGGCACTCGCGTTGCGCGAAGACGGCTACGAAACGATCATGGTCAATTGCAATCCGGAGACGGTTTCAACCGACTATGACACCTCGGATCGCCTCTATTTCGAGCCGTTGACTCTCGAAGACGTGCTCGAAATCGTCGCCATTGAAAAGCCGGTTGGCGTCATCGTGCAGTTCGGCGGGCAGACGCCGCTCAAGCTGGCGCGAGACCTTGAAGCGAACGGAGTGCCCATCATCGGTACCAGTCCGGACATGATTGATGCGGCCGAGGATCGGGAGCGCTTTCAGAAGCTGCTTCAGGATCTTGGCCTCAAGCAACCCCCGAATCGCACGGCGCGTACCCAGCCCGATGCGTTGAGGCTGGCTGCCGAAATTGGCTACCCGCTGGTCGTTCGGCCATCTTACGTACTTGGTGGCCGGGCAATGGAAATCGTGCACGAGCCACGCGATCTTGAGCGCTACATGCGCGAAGCGGTCAAGGTATCGAATGATTCGCCGGTGCTGCTTGATCGATTTCTCAACGACGCGGTCGAAGTTGACGTCGATGCCCTGTCCGACGGCGAGACGGTCATCATTGGCGGTGTGATGGAGCATATCGAACAGGCCGGGGTGCATTCAGGCGACTCGGCCTGCTCGCTACCGCCCTATTCGCTGTCGGCGGAAGTGCAGGACGAACTTCGTCGGCAGACCAGTTTGATGGCCAGGGCACTTAATGTCTGCGGTCTGATGAACGTTCAGTTTGCCATCCAGGACGATGTGGTCTACGTTCTGGAAGTGAATCCGCGTGCGTCACGCACAGTGCCTTTCGTTTCCAAGGCTACGGGGCTTCAGTTGGCGAAGATCGCCGCGCGCTGCATGGCCGGTCAGTCGCTGGCCCGTCAGGGGGTCACCCGGGAAATCGTTCCGCCCTACTACTCGGTCAAAGAGGCTGTGTTTCCCTTCAACAAGTTTCCCGGTGTGGATACCATTCTCGGCCCCGAGATGAAATCGACCGGTGAAGTGATGGGTGTCGGGAAGACCTTCGAGGAAGCATTCGTAAAGAGCCAGATGGCGGCAAGTGTTAAACTTCCCGCGTCCGGCAAGGTGTTCATCAGCGTCAAGGAGTCGGACAAGAGCAAAGTTGCGGAAATCGCCCGGGACTTGCACTCCGCTGGGTTTGCCATCCTGGCCACGCGTGGAACTGCATCGACGATCGCTAGTGCCGGGATTCCCGTTACCGTGGTCAACAAGGTGACCGAAGGACGGCCGCATGTTGTCGATATGATCAAGAACAATGAGATTTCGTTGATCATCAACACAGTGGACGAGAAACGTCAGGCGGTCAGCGATTCACGCTCCATTCGCACAACCGGACTGGCAGCACGCGTTACGATGTACACCACGATATGGGGCGCTGAGGCAGCGGCCGTAGGCATCAAAAGCTGTGGTGAGCTAGTCGTCTACCCGATCCAGTCGTTGCACGAACAACTGGGTTGACGGGAGTGGGGTGGGGTTTGCTTCGGGCCTTGCGCCATTCGGTTTTGTGATTCAGGCGCGTCTTGCGCGGAAATGATAAATGATTGTTGAACCGCCCGTGTTGCCTATGATCAGGTCGCAGGCGGTTATTCTCAGGTAGTAAACGAAATGAGCAAAGTTCCCTTAACTGTTACGGGCGCGGAAAAACTGCGTGCCGAACTGCATCAACTGAAAACAGTCGAGAGGCCAAGCGTGATTGCGGCGATCGCCGAGGCGCGCTCGCACGGTGATCTTTCGGAGAATGCCGAATACGATGCCGCCAAGGAACGTCAAGGTTTCGTCGAAGGTCGTATCAAGGAGGTCGAGAGCAAACTGTCCAATGCACAGATCATCGACCCCAAGCTGCTTGATGCCGATGGGCGCTGTGTCTTCGGCGCGACGCTTGACCTTGAGGATCAGGATTCCGGATTGCCGGTAACCTATCAGATCGTTGGTGAAGACGAGGCCGATATCAAGGACGGAAAGATTTCAGTCAATTCCCCGATAGCGCGCGCACTGATCGGGAAATATGCTGGAGACATTGCGCAGGTTCAGGCGCCGGGTGGTTTGCGCGAATACGAAGTGCTCGATGTGCGTTACGAATAACCGGCTGATTGGTGATTCAGATTTTTGACGTTTTCTGTTCCTAGTGTTGTTCGCGAGGCCCGACCGTGCGACGTATTTCCGAAGCGCTCTTCTTTGTTGTCCTGACCTTGTGGGTCGGCGGTTTGTGGGCGATTGGTTATCTCGTCGCACCGACTCTTTTTGCGACGCTGGCCGATCGGCATTTGGCCGGCATGCTTGCCGGCAAGTTGTTCACGCTGATCGGCTGGGTGGGCCTGGGTTGCGGGGCCTATCTGCTGTCCTTCATGCTGTTCAGCCAAGGCAGTACCGTCCTGAAACGACGGGCCTTCTGGGTCGTTCTGGTGATGCTGCTGCTGACTGCGGTCGGCCAGTTCGGAATTCATCCATTGCTTGCGCAATTGAAGGCCGATGCATTGCCGCGCGAGGTTATGGACAGTGTCTTGCGTGATCGGTTCGTCGCCTGGCATGGCATTTCGAGCATTCTCTACCTGCTGCAGAGTCTGCTTGGCTTGATGGTCGTGGTGTGTGCGGGGCGTGGGGCAAGGTAGGCGAAATCCGGCGGTCAGATCTAGCCGCGTGATCCGCCCTGAAAGCTGCGCTTGCTGCGGCGCGGCACTGGAGGGCTTCGGCGCAGTCGAGGTGGTACTCTAGGCGCGGGTAGCGGACGCCAGACAACAAGCAATTTGCCGATGTGTTGTACTGGTGCGGCCCCAAGTTGCTCGCAGATGCTGGCCAGATACTGTTCGCGCACATCCCGATCGTCGCTGAAGACACGGATTTTGATCAATTCATGGCTGTCAAGGCTGGTGCTGATCTCTTGCATGACCGATTCGGACAGCCCGTTCTGGCTGATGGAAACGACGGGGTTGAGAGCGTGGGCACGGGCACGCAGCTCACGTCGCTGGTCGGCAGTTATATCAAGCATTCAGTAACCTTGCGCAAAGGGCGCATTCTACCGAGTTTAGGCAATGAAACGAACCAGAACGAGTAATGCGTGGTTGCGCGAACACGTGAATGATCACTACGTGCAGCGCGCCAAGGCCGAGGGTTATCGATCCCGTGCTTCGTTCAAACTCATGGAGATTGATGACCGGGACCGTTTGTTTCGTCCCGATGAAATCGTCGTTGACCTCGGTGCGGCTCCCGGCGGCTGGTCGCAGGTTGCCGTTCAGCGGATGAAAGGCAGGGGCCGGGTCATCGCGCTGGATTTGCTGGAAATGGATCCTGTGGGCGGCGTTGACTTCATTCAGGGCGATTTTCGTGATGAAGATGTGCTGCAGAAGCTTGAAA
>NZ_FLQY01000276.1 GCF_900089945.1 Candidatus Propionivibrio aalborgensis
TCGCTCCCGGAAACCAATCAATTCCTTTCCGACGCACGCTATCTGATCGGGGCCATTGCCGTACCGCGCGGCATGCCGCTATTCCGCTGGAATGAATCGGATCGTTCCACTCGCGAAACGGCGCTCCGAGAGTGGGTGAAGCAGGGAAGCCCCTGTCTGGAGCCGCAACTGACCGGATGCGCATTCCAACTGCTGATCGCCGATGCCTACCACGCCGCGTGCCGAAATGCCGACAGCCGAAGCATTGCGCGCCGTGATTGGCGGATTCCATGACAAGCGTCTGGAGGAATACCGAATCCCCTTTTTCACGGCGTCGTCTGGCCACTGCTCGGCGCCGAGGATGAAACAACCGATGTTACCGGCGAAATTGAAGGCATCCTGCGCGAGACCGGTATCAAGGAAGTCCTGGTGCATGGCCAGCGCTTCCCCTTCGAGTTTTGCGACGATTGCGGTGCCCCCCTCTACCCCAACACCGAAGGTGAAACGGTACACGCCGAATTGCCGGAGCAGAGCAACGCACCCTCGCAAACCTTGCATTGATCGCCGCCGATGCGAAATTCCGACCTGCTGCAACGCAGCCTGAAAGCCGTCTGGCATCCCTGCACGCAGATGAAGCAGCACACCGACCAAGGCGCCGGAGCGCTGCCTCTGATCCCCATCAGCCACGGCAAGGGCGTCTGGCTCCATGATTTCGATGGCAAACGCTATCTGGATGGCATCAGCTCGTGGTGGGTCAATCTTTTTGGCCACTGCAACCCGCGCATCAATGCCGCCCTGCGCGATCAGCTCGAACAGCTTGAACACGTCATCCTCGCCGGCTGCACGCACCGCCCGGTGGTCGAGCTGTCGGAACGCCTTTCAGCGTTGACCGGCGGCGCCCTGGGGCATTGCTTTTACGCCTCGGACGGTGCGTCGGCAACCGAGATTGCACTGAAGATGTCCTTCCACAGTTGGCGCAATCGCGGCCGCGAGAAGAAGCAGGATTTCCTCTGCCTTGAAGGCAGCTACCATGGCGAAACCGTTGGCGCGCTGGCTGTTACCGACGTGGCGATTTTCAGGGACGCCTACGCACCGCTGATCCGCCCGGCCGCCACCGTACCGACCCCCGACGCGCGCAGAGCACGCGATGGCGAGACGCCGGCTGACGTTGCACGTCGCGCTGCCGCTGCGCTCGAGCAACATCTGGAACGGCATCATGAAAGCATCGCCGCATTGATCGTCGAACCGCTAATCCAGTGCGCCGGCGGCATGGCCATGTACGACCCGGAGTACCTGCGCCTTGCGCGCGCGTTATGCGACCGTTATGAGGTGCACCTGATCTGCGACGAGATCGCCGTCGGTTGCGGGCGCACCGGAACGTTCTTCGCACACGAACAGGCCGCGAGTGAAAACCACCCCTTCAAACCGGACTTCCTGTGCCTCTCGAAAGGCATTTCCGGGGGCTATCTGCCGCTGTCGATCGTTCTCACCACGGATGCCGTGTACGAAGCCTTCTACGACGATGCCACCGCGCGCGGTTTCCTGCATTCGCACTCCTACACAGGCAACGCGCTGGCCTGCCGCGCGGCGCTGGCTACCCTCGACATCTTCGACAGCGATCAGGTACTCGAGGGCAACAAGGGCCGCGCGACCAAGCTCGCCGCCGCGCTTCGCCCGTTGAACGAAGATCCGAATGTCAGACATCTGCGTCAGCGCGGGATGATTCTCGCCTTCGACGTGAACACCGATGACCCGCATTTCTCCCGCCGCTTCTACCGCGCCGCCCTCGAGCGGGAAGCCCTGGTCCGCCCGATCGGCAATACGGTCTATCTGATGCCCCCGTACATTGTCGGCGACGAGGACATCGCCCATCTCGGCCAAGCCGTCACTGGGGCACTGGCCGCGGCACTGGTCTGAACGGACGCACCCGACTTACCGCGCCGGCAAGACCGACCTGATCCAATCCAGCAAGGTGGGCAGATTGACCGCCCCGGACTGCCTCGCGATCTCACGTCCGCCCTGAAACAGGGCCAGCGTCGGAATGCTGCGGATGCCGAAGCGCGTCGCGATCTCGCCCTCCGCTTCGGTATTGAGCTTGGCGACGCGCAACGTCAGCGCCAATTCACTTGCCGCTTGGGAAATCACCGGCGTCATTGTTCGGCAGGGACCGCACCAAGGCGCCCAGAAATCGACCAGTACCGGCAAATCGGAATCCGCGACATGACGAGCAAAATTTGCGGCGTTCAATTCCAGGGGAGTGCCGGTGATCAGCATTTGTTTGCAGCGACCGCAGACCGGACGATCGGCAAGACGATCTGCCTGCACCCGATTGACAGTGTCGCAATGGGGACACACCAGTTCTAGTTTTTGGTCCATAGGGAATCCATCCATTAGATAAACCTAATGTAGTGTTGTTACGCAAAAAATCAACCCTGCTGAGCAAATTGGAAATGGGGGCTCACGTCACAAGCTTTCCAGAGGCTTTGCACGAAGCGCAACCGACCATTGAGAGGCGCCTCGCGTGCAAGCACTTGGTGGACATCGATTTAGTGCTATAAGATGTGGCGCACGTGAATACCAACTCTTCCGCCTTATTCTGGCACTTCCGAAAACGCGGCCGGACCTTCCTGGTTCTTGGCCTGCTGGCGCTTGCCCTTCAGCTCTGGGCTTCCTTGGGCATCATGCCCAAGGCAGGGGCAGACGGTTCGGTCGTAGGCCAGATCTGTACCGTCAATGGCTTGATAACGGTTCAATTGCCAACGGCCGGGCCGGGCGACAGCGTCCCGTCACACGATAATCACAGCGACCATAGCTGCTGTACCTACTGTGGCAGCACCCCCACGTTGTTGGCGCTGGCTGGTCCTGGCGCCGTCTCACAGGCACTGGCTTTCGTTGCCCGCACATGGAACGATTCTGGCGTAAATCTGCCTGCGGGTCGATACCGCCTGCCGCCTTCCCACGCACCACCGCACTTCTGATCCTGCGTCATCACGATGACAGACTGACCGGCTGACGCCGGCGTCTGTGCTTTGTCATTACTCGGAAGGACAGAAGACCATGACGGCACTTTCTGCGGGAAGCGACGGGCGCGCGCCTGTCGCCGCTACGCCCAATGCATCACCCTATCTCTATTTCAGCGATGATCGGCCGATCTACCTGGCCGGTACGACCGGACCCAGTTGGCGCATTCGGCGCGGCGTCGTACGCCTGAGTCACCCATCTCCTGACGGCAATACCCCCGTCTTTGCCGGCATTGCAAGAGTCGGCGATATTCTCGGCAGCGAGATTCAGCTCTTTGGCACCTACACCTGTGACGCCTATCCCATCGGAGAGGTTGAACTGGAAGCCTGGCTCCAAGCCGACACCCGAAGCCTGCTGCGCACAATTGCCGCTGCGGAACGCCGCACGGTGGAGGCGATTTCCCTGCGAGCCGGCGAAGCCATGGATCGCATCCGGCGCTTGTTCGTCATTCTTTCGGGGGAAACGGCGCAGGAGACTATCCCGGTGTTTATCCCTTGCCTGAAGGACATGGCGGACATCACCGGCCTGACGCAGGAAACCGTATCCCGAGTCGTCAGCCAACTGCGCCGCCTGGGCATCCTCACCCGACAAGGTCGCAGCCACGGTGTCATCGTAATGAACGCACTCAAAAAACTGCCTCTTCAGGCTTCTTAATGCCTCAAACATTCCTAATCAAGGACTTACCTATGAACTTCTCTGCTTGTACGACCCGTATTGCCTTTTCCCTGGCCACCACGCTCATTTCACTATCGGCCGCCGCCCAGGTCAGCGTCAGTAACCCCTGGGTGCGCGCTACCGTGCCCGCACAAAAAGTCACCGGCGCATTCATGGATTTGACCGCCACACAGGATGCCCGTCTGGTCGCGGTCAAATCACCGGGCGCCGGAACGGTCGAAGTGCATGAAATGAGCACTGATGGCGGCGTCATGAAGATGCGAGCGATGCCTGGCGGCCTCGAACTGCCTGCCGGCAGATCGGTGGAGCTCAAACCGGGCGGCTACCACATCATGCTCATGGATCTGAAGGCTCAAGTAAAGGAAGGCGACCGAGTGCCAATGACCCTGATCATCGAATACAAGGATGGCAAGCGCCAGACCCTCGATATCACCGCTCCGGTCAAGGCGCTGTCGGCCGGCGCCGCACCGAAGGGCCACAGCAATCACGTTGCGCACTGAATACGAGAAGTGCGCTTGCCAGGAGTGTCGGTAGCGCACGATCCAATGACATCTTTCGATAGGTTCAACAATGAAACGTATTGCTATTTTCTGCGGCATCATCACGCCGTCCATGTTCGCTTTGGCCGCTGAGGCTGACCTGGCGAACATCGTTGTCACCGCCAAGAGTAGTGAAACCCCCAATGCGATAGCCGTCGCTCCCAACACGCTGCGCGCCCAGCAGGCAGCGACCAGCGACACGGCCAGCCTGCTCAGGGATGTGCCCGGCGTCAGCCTGTACGGCGCGGGTGGCACATCGAGTCTTCCCGTCATCCATGGCCTGGCTGACGACCGGCTTCGTATCAAGGTCGATGGCATGGACCTGATCGCCTCCTGCCCCAACCATATGAACCCGGCACTGTCTTACCTCGACCCGAGCAATGTTGCCAAGCTTGAAGTCTATGCGGGGATTTCACCGGTCAGCGTCGGTGGCGACAGCATCGGTGGCACCATTCTTGCGACCATGGCAACCGAATCCTTCAACTTGAGCTACTCGGGCTCCGCAGCCAAATCGGACAACTACAAAGCGGGTGGCGACTTCAAGACCCGCACCGACACGGGCCGGCCCGGCCACACCCTGCCCTTGGATGAGGTGGGCTCCACAGCCTACGATACGCAGAACCAATCCATCGGCGTGGCTTTCAAGAGCGGCCAGCACCTCATCGAAGCCAAATTCGGCTATCAGAACGTGCCCGAGCAACTCTTCCCCAATCAGCGCATGGATATGCTCGAAAATACCCAGCATCGCGCCAACCTTCGCTATGTCGGTGACTTCGACTGGGGTTCGCTGGAAGCCCGTGCGTATCGGGAAACGGTTGAGCATTACATGAATTTCGGTGCCGACAAGCAACTGGCCTATGGGACAGCCATCAATGGCATGCCGATGAACACCAAAGGCAAAACGACCGGGGCCAGCATCAAAGCCAGTATCAACTTGAGTTTGCAGGACCTCCTGCGCATCGGCGGCGAAGTTCAGCATTACACGCTTAATGACTGGTGGCCACCCTCGGGTACCGGCGGGATGTCTCCCAATACGTTCATAAATATCAACGATGGCGAACGCAACCGCACCGCGCTCTTCGGTGAATGGGAAAAGCAGCTGAGCCCCCAATGGATGACACTGCTCGGCGCGCGCTACGAGCTCGTCACGACCAATGCGGGTCCGGTACATGGCTACAATCTGGCGACATTCCCGACCGTAGGCGTACCTGCGGGAATGATGAACCAGACCCGGGACGCCGCCAATTTCAATAATGCCGATCGCGACAAAACCGACAATAATCTGGATCTCACCGCGCTCGGTCGCTACACCGTCAACGCCAACTACGGCATCGAATTCGGCCTTGCACGAAAGGTTCGCTCGCCGAACCTGTATGAGCGCTACTCGTGGTCGACGGCTAACATGATGGCGATCATGAACAACTACGCCGGCGACGGCAACGGCTACATCGGCGACATCAACCTCAAACCGGAAAAAGCTTACGCCATCAGCGCCACCTTTGATTGGCATGCCGCAAACCGCGAATGGGAATTCAAGACCACACCGTATTACACGCGAGTCAGTGACTATATTGACGCCATTAAGACGGCTGCCTTCACGGCTAACCAGTTCAACGTACTCCAATTTGCCAATCAGTCAGCGCGGCTGTACGGCCTTGACGTATCAGGCCACATGCCGCTAGCCAGAACCAGCTTTGGAGAGTTCGGCTTGAAGGGTCTGCTGAGCTACACCAATGGCAAGAACCGCGATACCGGCGACGATCTGTACAACATCATGCCGCTCAATGCCAAGCTGATGCTCACGCAACAACTCGGCGCGTGGGATAACAGCGCCGAACTGGTGATGGTGAAAGCCAAGGATCAGGTATCGGACGTGCGCAATGAAATCCAGACCGCCGGCTATAGCCTGGTGAATCTGCGCGCCAGCTATCAGTGGCGGCAAGCGCGCATCGATTTTGGTGTGGAAAACCTCTTCGACAAACGTTACGACCTGCCGCTGGGTGGTGCCTACGTAGGTCAGGGCAGCACGATGGCGCTGAACGCGGCAAACATGCCGTGGGGCATTGCCGTTCCAGGCGCTGGACGCTCCCTGTATGCAGGCCTCAATTTGAAATTTTAGGTCGTCTTTTGCACGCAACACTTGACTGAAAGACTCTCGATACGGCCTACTTCAGCCTCGGCAAGCTACGGCTTGCCGAGCTTGCCCAATCTGGACAGAAATAGCACCCAACAAAACTGATAACCTGTCCACCGCTTCAGGGCCATCGCTTTGATGCTTGATTCAATGCCCGAATACCCTCAATACCCGCCACCCTCACTGAACACCGATGTCTGAATCCCCACTCTACGCAGAACTTGCCGCGCAATCGCTTCAACTGGCTGAAAACGGACTCACGCGCCGCCGACGCACCCTGGACGCCCCGTGCGGGCCACTGGCACGCGTCGATGGCCGCGATCTGGTCAGTTTCTGCAGCAACGACTACCTCGGTCTGGCCAATGCCCCCGAGCTGGTCGAAGCGGCCTGCGCCGGCGCCAGAGTCTGGGGCGTCGGCAGCGGCGCTTCGCATCTGGTCAGCGGTCACATGCGCCCGCACGACGAGCTCGAACACCAGCTCGCCGCCTTCACCGGCTTCCCGCGTGCTCTGCTCTTCTCCACCGGCTATCTGGCCAACCTCGGCATCGTGCCGGCATTGCTCGGGCGTGGAGATGCCGTATTTTCCGACAAGCTCAACCATGCCTCGCTGATCGATGCCGTTCAGCTCTCGCGGGCCGACAACAAGCGCTATCCGCACGGCGATCTGGACACACTCGAACGTCTGCTCGCCAGCAGCAGCGCCAGGCGCAAGATGATTCTGACGGACGCCGTGTTCAGCATGGACGGCGATCTGGCCCCGTTGCCCGCTCTGCTTGAACTCGCCGAACGCTTCGACGCCTGGCTGGTGGTCGACGACGCGCATGGCTTCGGCGTTCTTGGCGCGCAAGGGCGCGGCAGCCTCGCGCACTTCAAGCTGGGCGCTTCGCAACGCCTCGTCTATATGGGCACGCTGGGCAAGGCCGCCGGCGCTTCCGGCGCCTTCGTCGCCGCGCACGAAGCGGTCATCGAATGCCTGCTGCAAAACGCCCGAAGCTATATCTTCACCACCGGATCAAGCCCCGTCGTGGCCTGCGCCCTGCTCGCCAGCCTCAAGCTGATCGAGAACGGCGACGCCCGCCGCGAGCAT
>NZ_FLQY01000277.1 GCF_900089945.1 Candidatus Propionivibrio aalborgensis
TTTCTTGGGATCGTCTGGTGGGCTTATGGCGTAAAGAGCAACAAACAGCGATTTGAAGAAGCTGCCAACTTGCCGTTTACAGATGAGGAAACGGACCGAGCCGAACTTGGCCTTTCTTCCAGTAGCGAACTGAGGAAAACATCATGAGCGACTTTGTAAATGAATTCTGGAACTGGTATGTCATCCTGGGGGTGCTGGTCAGTATCCTGGCGTGCGGCGTCGTTCTCTGGATGCAAAGTATTCACCATCCTTCCCACGAACAAACAACGGACACCACCGGGCACGTGTGGGACGAGACTCTGGAAGAGTTCAACAATCCGCTTCCCAAGTGGTGGATGTGGCTGTTCTACGCTACCGTTGTTTTCGCGCTGATTTACGCAGTCTTGTATCCGACTCTCGGTGGTTTTCAGGGGGTCTTCGGTTGGTCGACGGCTGGTGAGCACCAGAAGGAAGTCAAGAGCGTAGAGGACAAGGTCAAGCCGCTGTTCGACAATTACCTGAAAATGGATCTGAAAGCCGTGGCTGCAGACCAGAAGGCCATGGAAATGAGTGGGCGCCTTTATCAGACCTATTGCATGCAGTGCCACGGCGCGACGGCTCAGGGTTCAAGAGACCAAGGCTTTCCCAATCTTACCGACGCTGATTGGCAGTGGGGGGGAGAGCCGGCACAGATTGTGGAGACGATTACCAATGGGCGTATGGGTATGATGCCTGCCTATGGCGGAAACCCGGATGCTATCGGTGGCGAGGCTGGCGCCAAGGAAGTGGCAAACTACGTCCGCTCGCTCTCCGGACTGAGCAACGACAGCGCGCTTTCTGCCAAGGGCAAGACGAAGTACGAAACCGTGTGCAGTGCATGCCACGGGCAGGACGGCAAAGGAATGCAAGCCCTGGGCGCCCCTAACTTGACCGACAAATCCTGGCTTTACGGGAGTTCCGAGGCCAAGATAGTGGAAACCATCACCCAGGGGCGCGCCAACCAGATGCCGCCCTGGAAAGATTTCCTCGGTGAGGCAAAGATTCACTTGCTCTCCGCCTACATACTCAATCTGGGCGCTGGGGCCAATAAGCAGTAAGCGTTCCGGACACGGGCAACGAGGTTGCTCGTGTCTATTTACTGGGCGGGGGTTGACGGGGACTCTGTCACAAATTGTTTTTCAATCGTGTTGTATATTAGAGTAACGTGAAATTCTGAAATTGTTTGGGGCTGGTAGTCATGAGCAAGGTGGTTAATAACCCGGACAGGCCGATCGTCATCAATTCAGACGGGCTGTATGAGAAGCACAAGACGGTTTACGCGCGTAGTGTAAAAGGAGTTTTCAATAATTGGCGCTGGGTCATGGTTTGCTTTACCCAAGCCTTGTTTTATGGCCTGTGCTGGAGCGACTGGGACGGCCGCCAAGCCGTCCTCTTCCACCTTGTCGAGCGGAAGTTTTATATTTTCGGTATGGTGTTCTGGCCTCAGGATGCGATTTATCTGGCTATCCTGCTGGTCATTTCGGCCTACGCGCTGTTTCTCGTGACGGCTGTCGGGGGTCGGCTCTTCTGTGGTTACGCCTGTCCGCAGACGGTCTATACGGAAATATTCATGTGGATCGAGCGGAAGCTCGAGGGCGAACGGCCGGCGCGAATGAAGCTTGACGCGCAATCCATGTCGGCGCGCAAGTTCCGTGTGAAATTCAGCAAGCATTTCCTGTGGCTGGCCATTGCCTTGTGGACGGGTTTCACCTTTGTCGGCTATTTCACGCCGATCAAGGAGCTCGGGCATTCCGTTGCCTCGTTTTCACTCGGCCCGTGGGAATCTTTCTGGATTCTTTTTTACGCCGGTTTCCTGTATCTGATGGCCGGCTTTATGCGCGAGCAGGTGTGCAAGTATATGTGTCCGTATGCTCGTTTCCAGGGGGTAATGTTTGACCCGGATACGCTGATTATCACTTACGATGTCGATCGTGGCGAACCACGCGGCAGGAGAAGGAAGAACGCCGGGCCAGAAACACAACAAAATCTGGGCGACTGTGTCGACTGCAGTATCTGTGTTCAGGTTTGCCCGACCGGGATCGATATTCGTCATGGGTTGCAGCTTGAGTGCATTGCTTGTGCCGCGTGTATTGATGCCTGTGATGAAGTAATGGACAAGGTGGGGTCGCCGCGCGGTCTGATTCGCTATTCCACCGAGAACGCTCTCGCCAAGCGCTATAAGCCGCGCGATATTCTGGCCCATCTGATGCGGCCGCGCACAATTCTGTACTCGTCGATTCTGATGACGATTATCCTCGCTACCGTCTGGAGTCTGACTACCCGAATTCCACTCAAGGTCGATGTTCTACGTGATCGCTCAACGCTTTACCGCGAAGGGGACGACGGACTGATCGAGAATGTCTTCACGCTGCAGGTCAAGAATACCGACGTTGAGGCGCACCGCTACAAGATCAGTGTCAGTGGGATCGATGGAATTGACATCATGGGTGAGCGGATAGCTGAAGTGCCGGCTGCGTCGAACAAGAGCATTCTGATTGTTGCAGCGGTAAGAGAAGGCGTCGCAGACAAGGGTTCCAACAAGATCAGTTTTGAAGTTCGCTCAATAGCCAATGACAATATTGCGGTCCAGGAAAAAACGACTTTCTTCATGCCATGAATACCAAACTGAATGAAACAGTCCAACCTTGGTATCGGTCTCCCTGGCCGTGGATACTCATGGCGGGGCCTGTGATCGTTATCGTTGCCGGTGTGATTACCACTTACCTGGCGATTAGCAGCAACGACGGATTGGTCGATGACGACTACTACAAGCAGGGTCTGGCGGTGAATCAGACAACGGCTCGCATTCGTAATGCCATCAGTCTGGGTTTGCAGGCAGAGTTGATGCAAAACGCAGAAGGAACCCGGATTCGAATTCTCCTTAGCGGGAAGCCCGACACCGTTCTGCCGGACGTGCTGAAATTGCATATTACCCATCCAACTCGCGCAGGGTTTGATCAGAATGTGCGCTTGGAGACCGATGGTTCGGGATTCTATTCAGGCGTTCTCAGTGCCCGTCTGGCAGGCCGTTGGCATATCGCCCTGGAAGACGAGAAGCGCGAGTGGCGTTTGACAGGTGAGTGGATTATCGAAGGAACTGAGTCTTTGCGATTGCCGGCGGAACTGCAAGGAGTAACGGGGCCCGGAATGCGGACTGACACCCGGAGAAATGAGTAGCCGCTTGGGGAATGTCGTTGAAAGGCAGAGCTTGGGCGATTCTGTTGAAAAACTCGCCACGATTCATCGCGTGCGATACAATATGCGTATAGCATTT
>NZ_FLQY01000278.1 GCF_900089945.1 Candidatus Propionivibrio aalborgensis
GCGCCATGCCCGGCGCACACGTTTGAATTCACCGGCGATGCGCGGCTTTATCGCGCAGCGTCCGGTGGAATGATGGGATGGACTCCCCCGTCTTTTCGGCGCCAAACTGGCGCCACCGGTGCTCATGGGGATGGGTGTCGGTCTTCAACGAAAGGAGTCCGAAATGAATGCTACTACCGTTGCGGTTGATCTTGCCAAGAGTGTATTCCAGGTTGCGGTGGCCGATGCCAACTGGATGCCTATTGAATCACATCGGCTGACCCGGGCGCAATTCGAACGCTGGTTTGCCAACCGTGAGGTTGGGCGGGTCGTCATGGAAGCCTGCGGCTCGGCCCATCATTGGGCCCGCTGGCTGAATGGATTGGGCATTGAAGTTCGCCTGCTTCCTGCCGCCTATATTCGCGCCTACGTCAAACGCAACAAGACCGATGCCGCCGACGCCTGTGCACTGCTCGAAGCGGCACGGTGCGCCGACATCGTTCCAGTCCAGGTGAAATCGGTCGAACAACAAGCCCTGCAGGGATTGCACCGCATTCGCTCGCGCTGGATGGGTACCCGCACCTCGCGCATCAATACACTGCGAGGCTTCTGCCGGGAATTCGGTCTGATCGTTCCGCAAGGTGCGCGCACTGGCGTTGAAGCCATGAGCCGGGCGTTGGCCGATCCGCACAGCGCAGTGCCACCCTTGATCCGGGAGACGATGAAACTGCTGATTGAGGAAATTCGCCTGCTTGAACAACGGATTGCCCAACTGGAAGGGGAATTGACCCGGCTGGCCCGGCAGAGTCTGGCCTGCACGCAGCTGCTCACGATTCCTGGTGTGGGCCTGCTGACGGCGACAGCGATGGTGGCGGCGACCGGAGGGGGCGTTGCGCACTTCAAGGATGCCCGGCACTTCGCCAGCTGGTTCGGTCTGACACCGAAGGAGTTTTCGTCAGGCAGCACGCGCAAGCTCGGACGCATCTCCAAGAAAGGCGATCGCTATCTGCGGATGTTGCTGACGCACGGCGCCCGAGCGTTGCTGCGTGCGGCTGAACTGGCGCGCCGTGCCGGTAAGACCTTGGATGGATTGCGAACCTGGGCCACGGAAGTTCAGGCGCGTACGCATCACAACAAGGCGGCGTGTGCCCTGGCCAACAAGTTGGCCAGGGTCTGTTATGCCGTGCTCAGGGATCACCAGCCCTATGGCAATCCTCAACCCCGACCAGAAAAGAAGCTGACCCGCCAGGCGTTGCGATTGCTGCCTGACTGTTGAAAGGAGAATCACCGTGCTTTTGCTTCAGCCCTTCCCGCGTTTGCGTTGAGACTGATCGCCCATCATGGCTAATCGGGTCGCACCCACACGGATTGACGCCGTTAACTCTGCCGGCAGCTTCATGCTTGCCGCTTGTAGCGATTGGCGCTCCGTGGGCAGATTCCATGTCGGCACGGGCCAAAGCGAGCCCACTTCAGATGCCGGATATACGACTGCATGCGCTTCCAAAAAGCCAAAACTATCGATCAGTTTCCTTGCGTTTTGGGGGAGTCCATATACGCCGGGTTAGCACGTGCCATTAAACAATGACTTTCAAGCCATAAATGATTGCGACTGACGCGATGGTTGAAAGAAATGCGACGAGAGCACTGGCGCCAAAAGAAATGGGGAGACACAAGTCGAACCCCAAAATATATGCGCCAAGGAGACTGGCAGGCACAACAACAGGATTGAGGGCGAGCACAAATGCAAAAGTAAAGTGCGTGAATCCACCGGCGAGCATGAGTAGAGCGATGAAAACAAGAAATGTCGAAAGGAAGACTGCTTTGATTGACGACAAATAGCTGACTTGCATGCCTGTGGTGGTAGAGACAATTGTTTTGACAGAGGCTGCGATGAGAAAGCAACCAACGGCTGTAATAGCGACCACCTTAGGCGGGGCTAGAAAGGCAAACCAGACGATGCCAAGAATGATGAGTACGATGTGCATAGGAATAATCGTGTGAGTGCTAACGAATGAAAGGGACTTCCCCGTCCCGAGGTAGCGGCGGAAGCCGCAATCGGCAACGCGT
>NZ_FLQY01000279.1 GCF_900089945.1 Candidatus Propionivibrio aalborgensis
GATGGACCCACGCTACCTGTCTACCCTCGCCTTTTCGGCGCCGAGCGACGAAGAACGCGAGCGTCCCTATATGTGGCGATACTGGCGAGCCCTGCCACCCAAGGGGCGCGCGGGCATATTTGCCGGGTCTTGGTACTCGGATCCGATCCGGGATCGAATCCTGGATCAGCTCGACAAAGGTGACCTCGATCAGCGAATGGATCAGATCAATCGTTTCGAGGCGATGCTGGTCAATGAAGGTGCTCTGGTGCTCAAGTTCTGGTTTCACCTTTCCAAGGATGGTCAGCACCAGCGGTTGAAGGCGCTCGAGAAAGACCCGCGAACGGCCTGGCGAGTGACCAAGGAAAGCTGGACGCGCCTTAAAACCTACGACAAGTTGCAGGAAGAGGCCAGCCATGTGCTGCGCATGACCAATACGCCATGGGCGCCCTGGATCGTCATTGAGGGCACAGATGACCGCTATCGTTCCTTGACCGTCGGCAAGGTGGTCCTTGACGCTTTGCAAAAACGTCTGGCCGACAAGCGTGATCAGAACTTCCCGGTGGCCCCGCCACTAGCCCCGAAAATCGATACCCTCGACGTGCTGACCGCGCTGGACCTGACGCAGCAATTGGAGCGCAAGGCCTACAAAGAGCAGCTGGCCAAGTGGCAGGGAAGACTATCTGAATTGGTACGTCATCCCGGATTCAAAATGCACTCGTTGATCATCGCTTTCGAGGGTTCGGATGCTGCTGGCAAGGGTGGCAGTATCCGGCGCATCATCGCGGCAATTGATGCGCGCCAGTATCAGATTATTCCGGTGGCCGCACCGACCGAGGAGGAACGCGCACAGCCTTACATGTGGCGTTTCTGGCGGCATATACCACGCACCGGCCGCGTGGCGATTTTTGACCGGACCTGGTACGGCCGGGTGCTGGTTGAGCGCGTCGAAGGATTCTGCGCAGAAGCGGACTGGTTGCGTGCCTACACGGAGATCAATGACTTTGAGCATGAGTTGCAAAAGGATGGTGCGATTGTCATCAAGTTCTGGCTGCAAATCAGCGACAAGGAACAGCTCAGACGCTTCAAGGAGCGTGAGAATATCGAGTTCAAGCGTTTCAAGATTACCGAAGAAGACTGGCGCAACCGTGAAAAAAGCGAGGCCTACCATACTGCCGTTTGCGATATGGTTGACCGGACAAGTACCAGTACGGCGCCGTGGACGCTGATCGAGGCGAACGATAAAAGTTTCGCCCGGGTCAAGATTCTGCGAACCATTTGTGAGCGTCTGGAAGCCGCTTTGAACATCGAGAAATCAAAAGAAAAATCCAAGGATAAATAACAACATGCATGATGAACTGAGTTCCGCCCACTTCGTATCGCTGTTCAGGTCGGTTGCTCCCTATGTAAATTTGTTTCGCGGCAAAACCTTTGTTATTGCCTTTGGTGGCAAGGCGATTTCCGGGCCGCTGGCTCGAACATTGGCCTATGACGTGAATCTGCTTGCTGCCTTGGGCGTGCGGTTGTTGCTGGTGCATGGCGCCCGCCCGCAGATTGAGGAGGAGTTGATCGAGAAGGGAATACGGTCGGTCACCCATTTAGGCTATCGCGTCACGGATGCGGCGACCCTTGAATGCGTGATTGACGCGGTGGGCAGTGTCTACCTGGAAATTGACGCGTTGCTATCTCAGGGCTTGCCCGATACGCCGATGGCCAACAGCAGGATTCGCGTCATTGCCGGTAATTTCATTACAGCCAAACCGCTCGGCGTGCTTGACGGTGTGGACATGCAGTATGCCGGAAGCGTTCGAAAGATCGATGCCGAGGGGATTCGCGCCCAACTGGGTATCGGCAATATCGTGATTCTTTCGTGCCTCGGCGCCAGCCCCACGGGCGAAATATTCAATCTCGCCATGGAGGAAGTGGCTGAGTCCGCAGCAAAAGCCATCGCCGCAGACAAGCTTATCTTCTTGACCGATAGTCAGGGCGTGACCGACAGTGACGGAAAGCTGCTCGACGAGTTGACCGCCGACTCGGCGGAGCGCCTGATCGCGATTGGTGACTGGCTGTCTCCGGATATCAAGCGATATCTGCCCTGTGCAGTACGCACCAGTCGCTCCGGCGTCGGTCGTGTTCATCTGATCAACTACAATGAGGACGGCACGCTGTTACGCGAACTCTTCTCGCGCGACGGGGTGGGTACTATCATTACCCGCGAGTCTCTCGAAATTCTCCGCGACGCGCGTCCGGACGACATCAGTGGTCTTGTCGCGCTGATCGAACCTCTGGAGGAGATCGGCGCACTCGTTCGTCGTTCGCGTGAGCTTCTCGAACGTGAAATCACCCGTTTCTCGGTGGTGGAACACGACGGGTTGATTGTGGGTTGTGCCGCGCTATATCCATACGGCGACGATCAGGCTGAACTGGCCTGCGTGGCTGTACATCCCCACTATCGTCGCTGGGGTTATGGCAATCAACTGATCAAACGCATCGAAACGCGCGCCAGGGCTGTGGGGATCAAGCGCTTGTTCGTACTGACTACGGTGACATCGCACTGGTTCAAGGAAAGAGGCTTTGCCGAGCAGTCGGTCGATCAGTTGCCGGCAGAGAAGCAGCTTGTCTATAATTTGCAACGCCGCTCCAAGGTATTCGTCAAGCCGGTCTAGGCCATTGCCGTCAGCGTGCGCAGTATAATCAGGGCTTCTTTTAGCGATGTGCGTTCATCGCATTACGGAGTCAATCTCATGGCAAGAATGGTTACCTGTATCAAACTCGGTCGTGAGGCCGAAGCGCTTGATTTTCCGCCTTATCCGGGGGAACTTGGCAAGCGGATTTACGAGGAAGTGTCCAAGGAAGCCTGGCAGCAGTGGATACGTATGCAGACGATGATCATCAACGAGAATCGTCTGAACTTGGCTGATGCCGCACATCGAAAGTACCTGGCCGAGCAGATTGAGAAGCACTTTTTCGGAAGTGGTGTTGATCAGGTGCAAGGCTACGTCCCGCCAAATTCCTGATTCAGATACCGTAACCAGTCAAGCGCTTTCTCGGACGCTACGACTGGTTCAGGCA
>NZ_FLQY01000280.1 GCF_900089945.1 Candidatus Propionivibrio aalborgensis
TGGCCGATTGTACTCATAGGGCATCGCGCCGGAAAGCAGCCGCACGCCGCCAATTGAAGTGACGAGCGTGTGACCGCATCTCAGACCGCTAAATCTCGGTCTGCTCCGAGATCTCCAGCGCGTCATCCACCTCAATTCCAAGGTATCGAACGGTACTCTCCAACTTGGAATGACCGAGCAAGATCTGCACTGCCCTCAGGTTCTTCGTGCGTTTATAGATCAGCGTGGCCTTTGTTCGCCGCATCGTGTGCGTGCCATAGACCGTCGGATCGAGGCCGATGGCGGCAACCCAGTGGTGGACGATCCGTGCGTACTGCCGCGTAGAAACATGCGGTGACTTGGCGAGCCGGCTGGGGAAAAGGCATTGTTCTGGCCTCAACTTCGCCTTCTCTATCCATGCCGTGACTGCGGCTCTGGTCGGTTCTGTCAGCTCAAACTGAACCGGCCGTTGGGTCTTTCGCTGTACGACCATCGCCCGAGCCAAGACCTGGTTGCCGTGCGCGATGTCGCGGACGCGGAGATTGACGAGGTCGCAGCCACGCAGCTTGCTGTCGATCGCGAGGTTGAACATCGCCAGGTCTCGAACCTGATGCGCGTTCTGGAGGTTGATTCGGATGGCCCAGATGTCCTTCGGCTTTAGCGGCGGCTTCTGGCCAACCAGCTTGCCTTTGTTCCAGGGTTCCCGGTGTTGATTGGATTCCATGACAGACTCCTTCGTTGTTGATCGGAGTCTGATTGTTCTCCTTCTGGGCGACGGGCGGCTTTCCGGCGCGATGCTCTATGCGTACAATCGGCCA
>NZ_FLQY01000281.1 GCF_900089945.1 Candidatus Propionivibrio aalborgensis
GGACGCTGCGCGATAAAGCCGCGCATCGCCGGTGAATTCAAACGTGTGCGCCGGGCATGGCGCGTTACTTCGTCGGTGAAAGTCCGATGGCCAGGTATTGCAGAGCCGAAGGCAAGGAGAAGGGCAAGGGCGTCGTCGCGAGGCGGGGTCTGAAGGAAGCCCAATCCAAAACTGCGGGACGATGAACAAGAATCGGATATGAGGTGTGGTGCACTCGGGACGAGCGGGCACGTGACTGCGAAGTCCTCCATCTGCGGTAGTAGGGTGTGCTTTATAAATCCGGCGTCTATGCAGTGAAGGTAACGTGTCTTACCCCGGGAGATCTCCCCGGTGCTTCAGCAGATCGAAGCTGGGCCGCTGGAGACGGCGGCTGAATACCGTGGAGAAGTCAGCAGAGGGCATAGTAGGCGGCGCCCCGCCGAAGGCCCGAACGATGAAAGACAAAGGACCGTGACGAAGAGAGACGGGAACGCATCTGACCACCTGCTCACGCAGGCTGCGGCCATGCCGCAGGATGAACTCGTCGCTGGATCGTCAGGACAACCCGCGTCGATTCAAACCCAAGCGCTGCTAGCCCAAGTGTTGGAACGGGCCAATCTGCAGCGCGCTTTGAAACAAGTGCGCCAGAACAAAGGCGCGCCGGGTATCGATGGCATGACAGTCGATGACCTACCGGGATACCTCCTGCTCCACTGGCTGGAAATACGTGCGCAACTGGAAGCGGGCCGCTATCGCCCACAACCTGTCAAGCGTGTGGAAATCCCAAAGCCAGACGGGAAGACCCGTCCTCTGGGCATCCCCACGGTGTTGGACCGATTTATCCAGCAAGCCATCGCGCAAGTCGTATCGGCGCAATGGGAACCCCACTTTCATCACCACAGCTACGGATTTCGCCCGCAGCGCTCGGCCCATCAGGCCGTCCGCGAAGTGCAGGCGAACATCCGGGCAGGATACGGCTGGGTGGTGGATATGGACCTGCAAGCCTTCTTCGACCGGGTCAATCACGACCGGCTGATGGCGCGACTCAAGAGCCGCTGCCGCGACGCCGATCTGTTGCGGCTGGTCAATCGTTTCCTGAAGGCAGGCGTAAGCGTGGCCGGCAGTCTCGAAGCCACGACCATGGGCGTGCCGCAAGGCGGGCCGCTCTCGCCGGTGCTGGCCAACGTGGTGCTGGATGAGCTGGATTGGGAACTGGACCGGCGCGGCCACCGCTTTGCCCGCTATGCGGACGACTGCAATATCCTCGTCAAAAGCAAACGGGCAGGACAGCGGGTGATGGCGAGCGTGACACGCTATGTCAGCGACACACTGCGACTCACAGTGAATCCGTTGAAAACGAAGTTTCAGTGGAGGCTAACGCCGGCTTCATCGGCGTTAAGCGCAGCGGCCGTAGCTAAAAGCGCGGTGGATCGGCCCATGAACCGCAAGTTCCTGGGCTTCACGGTCAGCCGCAACGGTGCGAAGCTCAAGGTCGCCGAAAAGGCCATCGACAAGCTGAAAGACCGCGTGCGCGAACTGACCCGTCGTACCAGAGGCAACACGATTGGCAAGATCGTTGCAGAGCTGAGAGAAACCCTGCTTGGCTGGAAAAGCGTACTTCGGCATTGCCGAAGTGCTGAGTCCTCTGCGCGAGATCGACAAGTGGGTACGCCGCAAGTTACGTTGCTATCTCTGGAAACAATGGGGACCGGCCGGCTATCGGGAACTGCGCAAGCGTGGCGTATCGGTCCGTGAAGCGTGGAATACCAGCAAGTCAGCCCATGGTCCGTGGCGACTGTCAAAGACACCGGCATTGGCCATTGCGCTACCATTGCGCTTCTTCATCAACTTGGGACTGCCGAACCTTGCACCACGGTAAAAATTCAATTCATCGAACCGCCGGATACGTGACCCGTATGTCCGGTGGTGTGGGAGGGAGGGGCCGTGAGGCTTCTTCCTATCCCGATT
>NZ_FLQY01000282.1 GCF_900089945.1 Candidatus Propionivibrio aalborgensis
CAGGAGCGTGTCATAGCCGTGTCGGCCAAGATAGGTGGCCAGCAACTGGCGCAGTTCAGGGTCATCATCGACGAGCAGAATTTTTTTCATCATCACATCTTGATTCGGAACGATGCCCATTCTATGCCGCCGCTGCAGGGTTGAAAGGCGTCTGAAACAATTTGCAATCAACCGCCCCGGCAATGAAATCCTTTGCAACAGGCCAAGGCAGAAAATGGCATCGTCAAAACAGGCGTTGCATCTGCGCACCGCACTTGACTTATACGTGGATTTTTTTCACGGCATTTCCACCCGAAAACAAAGGAGTTTCACCATGAATGCGAAATTTTCGAAAATGTCTCCACGCCGAGTTGCGGCTACCCTGGCCGCCGTAGCGGTCTCGGCGACAATGGCCGCTGCGTCTACTGCGGCCTTCGCCAAGCCCTGGGGTGGGGATTGTGACGGCAAATCCGGTGATCGAACCGAGTGTCGTTCAGAACGAGGCATGAAGGGAATGTCCCGACTGCACGACGAACTCAAGCTGGACGCCAAACAGGAAGCGCTGTGGCAAGACGCTGAAAAAGCCAGCAAGGAAAACATGGCCGGCATGCGCGATCGCTTCCGCCAGCACCACGAAGAAATTCAGGCACTGATCGACAAACCCGGTGCCGACCTGCGCGCGGTAGCCAAGCGCATGGATGAGTTCAAGGCCGAGGGGCAGAAACTCCGTGAAGCCAACCGTGATCGCTGGCTGACGGTGTATGACTCGCTCAACGCCGAGCAGAAAGAGAAAGCTCGTGTGTTCTTCAAGAGCAAGCTTGACCGTATGGCCCGTCATGGCCACCGCGGCCCAGGTCGGAGTTAACAGCGGAATCGCCGATGGCGATTGCCGTGAGGGGTGGGAAATGACCCGCAGGTCATCACCTCCCGCCCCTCTATTCCCGCATCGAGTCATTGAGTTGGCGGCGATATGCATCTGCTGATTTGTACGATAATGGTAAACAATTCTTCTCCGTGCAGTCCGGAAGGTTTTCACCATGCCCCGTTCAATCCGTCGGATCGTCATTTCGGGAGTTACCCGCGGCCTCG
>NZ_FLQY01000283.1 GCF_900089945.1 Candidatus Propionivibrio aalborgensis
AGCATCGAGACTTCGACACGCGAACCCTTGCCGGTCTTGCCGCGCTGAATCAGCGCCGCGAGGATGTTGCTGTAGGCATACATGCCGGCCGAGATGTCGGCGATCGAGCACCCCGCCTTGGCGGGTTCGTCGGGTGTACCGGTGACTGAAAGGAAGCCCGATTCGCTCTGGATCAGCAGGTCGTAGGCTTTCTTGTCGCGATACGGGCCGGAATCGCCATAGCCCGAGATATCGCAGACGATCAGGCGCGGATAGCTTTCGTGCAGAGCTGCGAAGGACAAACCCAGACGCGCAGCAGCACCGGGCGCCAGATTCTGGACCAGCACATCGGCGCTCTCCAGCAGGCGTGTTAGAACGGCGTTCGCTTCGGCATGCTTGACGTCGAGCGTTAGGCTTTCCTTGGAACGGTTGGTCCATACGAAATGCGAGGCCAGTCCCTTGACGCGTTCGTCATAGCTGCGGGCGAAGTCGCCCGAGCCGGGGCGCTCGATCTTGATCACGCGTGCGCCGAGGTCGGCCAGCTGGCGGGTGCAGAAAGGCGCGGCAATCGCGTGTTCCAGCGATATCACGGTGATGCCATCGAGAGGTCGATTTGCGCCGGTCACGAAAAAACTTTCAGAAAGATCTTGGCAGACCGAGCACATGCTCGGCCACGTAGGACAGGATCAGATTGGTCGAGATCGGCGCCACCTGATACAGGCGCGTCTCGCGGAACTTGCGTTCGACGTCGTAGTCGCAGGCGAAGCCGAAGCCGCCGTGAAACTGGAGGCAGGCGTTGGCGGCTTCCCACGAAGCCTTGGCGGCGAGATACTTGGCCATGTTGGCCTGCGCACCGCAGGGCTGATGGGCGTCGAACAAACGACAGGCTTCGTAGCGCATCAGGCTGGCGGCTTCGACTTCGATGTACGCCTCCGCGATCGGGAATTGCACACCCTGGTTCTGGCCGATCGGTCGGTCGAAGACAACGCGTTCCTTGACGTAGCTGCTGACCTTGTCGATGAACCAGTAGCCGTCGCCAATACACTCGGCAGCGATCAGCGCGCGCTCGGCATTGAGTCCGTCGAGAATGTACCTGAAGCCCTTGCCTTCCTCGCCGATCAGGTTCTCCACCGGGATCTCCAGATTGTCGAAGAAGAGTTCGTTGGTCTCGTGGTTGACCATGTTCGGAATCGGCTGCACCGTCATACCCTGGCCGATCGCATCGCGCAGATCGACGATGAAGATCGACATGCCTTCAGATTTCCTGCTCACTTCGGCAAGCGGCGTGGTGCGTGCCAGCAGGATCATCAGATCCGAGTGCTGGACGCGGGAGATCCACACCTTCTGGCCATTGACCACGTAGCGGTCGCCCTGCTTCACGGCAACAGTCTTGATCCGCGTGGTGTCGGTGCCGGTGCTCGGCTCGGTCACGGCCATCGATTGCAGGCGCAGTTCACCCGAAGCGATACGTGGCAGATACGCCTGCTTCTGCGCATCCGAGCCGTGGCGCAGCAGTGTGCCCATGTTGTACATCTGGCCGTGGCACGCGCCGGAGTTGCCGCCGCAACGGTTGATCTCCTCAAGGATCACCGAAGCCTCGGTCAGGCCAAGGCCGGAGCCGCCGTATTCCTGCGGGATCAGCGCCGCCAGCCAGCCGGCCCGGGTCAGCGCATCGACGAAGGCCTCGGGATAGGAACGCTCCCGATCGATTTCGCGGAAGTAAGCGGCGGGATATTGCGCACAGAGGTCGCGTACGGCGTCGCGTATGTCCCGAAATGATTCGCTTGCCTTCAGCATGTTGTCTTTCCTTGGGGTTGGCGCAATCGGTAACAGCTCGGGCACACAATGGCGCTCCTTACCACCGAACACGAAGAAGAACAGGCCGAAAGGATAACGCGTTTACCGCGAAATCTCATGTGGGCGCTGAACGCGGCCGAATGCGCCATCCGCGACTTGGTACAATGGCGGATTATGGAATTTACAGGCAATGGAAATGAAGCGCAGTCGACCCTCATCACGCAAACGCATATCGGACGATGCCAATGAGCTGGTCCGGCTGGCGACCGGACTGGCAGAGTCGGGCGGCCGGCTGGAGGCCAAACTCTGGGATAAGCAGCTCACGGAACTGGTCTGCAAACTGCTGCACGACGGTGCCGAAGACGATCTGAATGCCTCGCTCGATCGTCTGTT
>NZ_FLQY01000284.1 GCF_900089945.1 Candidatus Propionivibrio aalborgensis
CAGAATAATTCGTGGGGCCGCGAGGTGGTCTTTCTCCGCGTAGCGGCTTCGTCCAACCCGGCGGTCGAGCGGAGCTGCGCCAAAAGCCGCGCAGCCCGCTCACCTCTACGTTCGGCGTCGCCGCCTTGGCGCGCAGCCAAGCAGTGCCGGCATCAATCGCCTCCTGCTCGCTGCGGTGGTAGCCGCACGGCAGTTTCCCCATACCAATCGCGTGCGCGGCGTAGCCGGGGGACATTACTTCCGGGTCAATACCCAGATGTGCCTCAACCCCTTTTCCCAGCAGGTACTCGGCTCGTTGCTGCAGGTTCATTTCACTGTATTCCATGTTCTTTCTCCGAAATTTCGCCGCCGAACCCGGCGCTCAAGCTGGACCGTCCGCAAGCGGCCGGCCACTTAGCTATGCGTTGGCCGTCAGATGCTTCTCATGTCCACATTCCTTACAGCGCAACCGCGCATACTCTGGCGGGTATGTCTTCGTTTTTTCGTACTGGTGTTCGCCATCGTTCAGGCAGTCGGCCTTGTAGGCGTAGTAGCTGAAATGAATCGCCGTGGTGTAGGTGAATGTCTTCCCACACTCTCCGCACTCTTGCTGGTGCAAGTCGTCTTCTTCGTAGCCGTAGCCGTCATCGTGGTTTATCTCAACGTCCGCGCCACAATAAGGACATTGCGTGTCTTTGCTCATATCTCCTCCGTGCCGGCCAACCCGGCGTTCAACGCGGACCTTCGCAAGCTGCGCTTGCTCGGCCCGTTAACTCAGCGTTGGCCGTCACCGGCACGGGGCGTCACGGTTTGGGCCACCATTGCGCGGCGCTGTCACAGCCGCCGCCGTCACGCCAGCGCCGACTATTTCCACTCGCCCCTCGTCGAACCACTGCGCCGGCTCAATCTTCCCGTCCTTTGCAGGAGGCACAAGCCCGTACTGGTCGCAGCCAGTGAGGTATTGCGCGCGCCCGATGATGATTCCTTCAAACCCCGTAATCTTGTCTTTCGCCTTCTGTCCTAGCTCAATCATGGTCGTTCCTTTCGTTTGTCATCCGGCGCTCTCAGTGGGTGGCGCCGGCCAACGATTAAGGTTAGATCGTGATCGCGAAGCGAGCCACGATCTGAACCGGTTGTTGGACAA
>NZ_FLQY01000285.1 GCF_900089945.1 Candidatus Propionivibrio aalborgensis
CAAGACGCAGACACGCTCCCATGAAGGTGGTCCGACCTGCGCAAGGTCGATTGGCGCCGAATTGCTGGCGTCGAACAATTCTGTGATCTTTGCACTGATACTTCTATCCATGCGCGAGCAAGCGACAAGTATCAGTACAGCGAAAAAGATGAATACGCGGTGTTTCATAAGGCCCAATCGGGATAAAGAGAAGCGCAGATCAGCATGATCCTGCCTTGCTGACTTTGTGACGATTCTACTCCAGGCACCGATTACGACAACCTTTACCAGGCTACGCTGCCCGGGCACGGGGAAATGCGCGGATCGCCGAATGAATGGCTAGCCATCCACAATTAAGCACCGAAAGCGCGTTGACGCGACCACCGCGTCAGGCGCGTTCCAGCCAATGCGTGACAATTGTTCGGATTAGCCCAAGTCGCCCGAAGTCGTAGGTGGCAAGCTCTTCAGGCGAAACCATTCGCACCTCTGCGATCTCATCGTTCAACTTCACATCCCCGCAGGCTTCGACAGCGAAAGCAATGATGAGCTGATTGAACCTGGGGTGCGCATAGTGACCGATGAACTTGCACTCGCTGCCCCGGAGACCGAGTTCCTCTTCCGTTTCCCTGAGAATGGCGCTCTCGGGTGACTCGCCCTGCTCAAGGAACCCGGTGATCATGGAGAACATGCCTTGCGGCCAGGTGGCATTTCTCGCTAGAAGATACTGGCCTTCGTGCCGCACAAGGCCGGCAACCACGGGTATGGGATTGTTCCAGCTCACGAACTGGCACTCAACCGACGAACACGCCAGGCGCACGACGCCGTCAACAGGACGGTTTTCAAGGTCACTTCGGCAAAGCGGACAGTATTTCATCGACGCATCGTGCCGTGAACGAAATGGAATATCAAGACACCAGAATGTTTCACTTTCCGCGAACCGGGCATGGCCCACAACAAACCGACAGACTGTCAGTTACTTCTGATGATTACTGCCAATCGCACAAGTTCTCTTTTGGCGGAGTGCATATTTGATGAATCAAGCAACACGAGACGCCCTCCGGTGCTTCAAAACAAGCACAACGCTCAGGAACAATACAGAAAGGATGGCGGTTGCAGTCAAGAAAATGAAATTCAGACCAACGCCCATCGCGTCGTCGCCTGAAAGATGCATTGGCCCACGGACTCTGGAGAGAACTGCGGCTATGGCCGCGAGTGGCGCAACCGCGGCGATCGACGTACAGACATGCATAACCCAGGCGCGCACCATCGAATGACGGCTGCGGCCAACACGTTGCAATTGGCACCAGACACTAACGGGAATTGCGACGGCACCTACGAAGGCAGCCAGGAACGGCGGCAAGCGCGACGCAAGGCTATATTCGAAATAGGACGTGCTGTAGCTCAGGCTGAAGGCCCAGAATGCAAAAGCAGACCAGCCAAGTAGAGCAGCGGTCCATCCAACTCGTCGAGCCAACGCTGACATTTTCATAGTGTGCCTATGCTCTCGCACCCAATACAGGTAGCACTTTGCCGAATGTCACGCTACCGGCTTCCATAGGCCCAACGATAGAGGACAATTCGGCAACGCTGTGCACCCGGCATCTCCGACACCGCCGGATTACGCATTACCCCTCTTCGTGCCGAGCTTCGCATCGAATTTCTCCCTATTTATGATGAATCGCTCGTGTATTCCTTTGGCTATCAGTTCCACGCTGTCGTGTGCCTCGACTGAAAAAGTGAGTTTCTTCCCTTCGACCTCGATCAGTTCCACGATGGCCGCAACCTTCAGGCCCGGCGGCGTAGCTGCCTCGTGGCTGATATTGATGTGCGTTCCAACTGTTTGTTCCTGCGGCCAATCGAGATGTGGATTGATTGCCTTGATGCACGCCCATTCAAGGAAACCGACCAAGAAACCGGTAGCAAAGACCTCCGGCATTGCCACGAATTCTTCTGACTCGGGATAGAGTGCCGGCACGGTCTTCGATGGGTGCACCATGAACCTGTGCTCATATCGAATACCGGGTTTCAACGTTTCCTTCATTCCTCACTCCTCCTATAGCGTATAACTACGCTCCACTCGCCGGTCACCAGAAACAAATCATCCGGCCCGCACCGGGATGCTCGCCCCTATCGATCCCCTAGCACGGGGCCGGATTTTTCCAGATCTTGATAGGTCAATGCTATCTCCCGGATATTCCTTTCTATGCTGAGAAAAGCGTCAAATATCACGGGATCGAACATAGTGGCTCGTGATTTTCGCATGAGTTCGATTGAATACTCGTGAGCGAAAGCGTCCTTGTAACATCGCCGGTTGATCAGCGCATCATATACGTCTGCGACAATCATGATTCGCCCGGAGAGCGGAATTTCCTGTCCCGCGAGACCCTGTGGGTAACCTGACCCGTCCCACATTTCGTGGTGAGTAAGCGCAATTTCTCCTGCGAGACTCAGGAAGTTGTCCCCCTCGATTCTCTGTGCCGCGCTGCAAATAATGTTCCTTCCATACTCCGCGTGTTTCTTCATGAGTTCGAATTCCGGCGGGGTCAGCCTGTCCGATTTAAGCAGGATACTGTCCGGAATCCCGACTTTTCCGATGTCATGCAGCGGGGCAGACACAAACAGAAGATCGATGAATTCGTGGGTCAGTATCTCCGTGTAGTGGCCGTCACACCGCAACTTCTCGGCGATCGCTCTGACATAATTTTGCGTTCGCCTGATATGGGCGCCGGTTTCCGGGTGGCGCGTTTCCGCCACCGCAGCCATGGATTCCATGACAAGCTGACGCGCGTTGGCAAGCATCTTGAACCATGCGTAGGCCTGTCGCTTTTCAATCGCGAACCTTGTGGTGGTAAATAGCGCGAACAAGACCGCGATCACTGTC
>NZ_FLQY01000286.1 GCF_900089945.1 Candidatus Propionivibrio aalborgensis
CCGCGGTAGATGTAGTTGACGATCACCGCGATGATCGATGGCCAGCCGAACAGGAAAGAGCCGATCACGGTGGCTGCGCCGAACGCGCCCAGCGCCAGGCCCAGTGCGTGCAGCGCGTAAACGATATGTGTCGTGCGCACCAGCGCAGAAGAGGTTTCGATGGTCATCACCTGATTGTTCATGCAGAGCACTCCTCGGCGGTGGGTAGAAGCATTGATGTGGGGGTCAGCGCCAGGATCGCAAGGGCCATTGCCAAAGGATCGGAAATTCGATGCAACTTTTGCCGGAGAATTCGGGAGTATTCGGAAGTATTTAGTCGCGGTCAAGGGTCGACTTGACGTACGAAGGTGGTAAGAACGCTATCCGGAAAAGCGCGCCATCGTGCTTGGGGCCACGCGATGGACGGGGTCAAAGGGTTCAGATCGTGGCTCGCTTCACGAGCACGATCTAACCTTGGTAGTTATGCGGCGTGCTCAAGCGGAACTTCCCAGCCGGGAAATACGAGTACGGCGGGATGGCATTGGAGAGCACGGGCAAGAACTTTGGCGCGCTCAACCCCCAGATTTACTCGACTATTCTCAATTGCGGAAATAGTGGCCTGCGGAATGCCCGTAAGCTCGGACAGTTGGCTTTGGCTCAGTTCTTGGAGTTCGCGCAGAATACGGACAGATTCTCCCACGGAGACCTCAACTCGCTTTTTTGCAGGACGAAACTCTTTCATTTTACGGCCTCCTGTAGTCGTGGGCTGTGACATGAATAACTTGAATCTGTAACACGTTGGCAACCACTCGGTAGATCACTCGCCACTGCAGCCCAAGCCGAGATGAACGATGCCCCTTCCATTCACCAGACAGGGCTTCGTCGTGAAACCCCTTGATGGCCCGAAAACCTTGTGGTCCGGAAAGCCTGGCAATGTCTTTCCATTTCTCGTAACGCTTCAGAATTTCTACTGGCACGGAGCCAGAAAGCTGCTTGTCGACGCGACGGTGCTCTTCGATTTGCCACATACCACATTATGTATATACCACAAATGGTATGTCAAGCTAGCGACGTATAACGAATAGCGGTTACGCGTGGCAATCGTCCTCGCCGAAGAAACAGGCGTCCCGGTTGTGGCCTCGCTGCACGATGTGCAACGGCAAGCACGGAAGGTGGATGCGCGAACGGCGTGGCATGGCGGGAGTATATCGATAATTGAGCCTGGCCCCTTTGACGCTTCGAAGGTAATAAAAGCGCTATCCGGAAAAGCGCGCCAGCGTGCTTGAGGCCGCGCGAGGGGCGGTTTCGGTCTGGTCGGCTTTAGCACGAGTTTCCGTTAGCGAGCAGTGCGCAGTTTTATCGCGCAGCGTGCGCTCGACTGCCGGGTTGGACGAAGCCGCTACGCGGAGAAAGACCACCTCGCGGCCCCACGAATTATTCTGC